>JAJDEI010000282.1 GCA_029259845.1 Planctomycetaceae bacterium
TGGAGACGCTGCTGAGCGTGATCGAAACCTGTCGCCAGCAGAACCGTAACGTCTTCACCTTCGTCACCGACGCCGTCAAAGCCCACTTCGCCAGCCAACCACCCCCCACCCTGCTATCCGGGGTGTGAACGGTTACCCCGCTGGCTCTCGATCAGCGGCTGGCTCTTGACGCCGCCACACCGGGCACGTACCCAGGCCTGCTGAGGGCGGTGCAGACTCCGCTGACCGCGTTTCGTTGCGCCACCGACCAGGGTCCGGCTGTGAACAATTTCGACGACATGCACCCGGAATCGGAGCAAACCGGCGGATTCTACAACCGGTTCATCTGGGATGGGACGACCAAGATCGCGATTGCCACATCGAACTACGTGATGTGCATGAATGCGGGCGACAGCACCACGCCGGCCGTGTTCCCCTCGCAGTACGGACCGCCGCTGGGCATCGGTTTCCAGAACTCCAGTGTCCGGATTCGCGACATCACCGATGGGACCTCGAATACGTTCGCCGTTGGTGAGCGGGCTTGGCGGTTCGCTGATCTGACCGTCGGTGCCGGTACGGTTTACGCCATCAGCGCCGACGTCCCGGCGTTGTCCCAGAGTTCAAGCTGGAACGTCAAGGCGGCGGGGACGAACGTCCTTTCGCTGACCTACGATGGCCCCAACCGCAGCGATTTTAATCGTCAGCATCAGAGCCGCGGCTTCAACAGCCCCCACACCGGCGGGTTGTTCTTCGCGTTCTGTGATGGTTCGGTCCAGTTCATCAGCGAGAGCATTGACCAACGAAAAGGAACAGTCAGCTCATCGAGCGGTGTTCCCTATCCGCAGGACATTGTGACCAACACCTATGGCCGCCTGGCTGTCCGTAACGATGGCAAGGTGATCGGTGAATTCTGATGATCGTCTGGGATATCGACGATCCCGGATAACAAGCGTCCGGGTGCATCGTGGCGCATTCGCCACGATGCACCCTATGTTTTTACAGCAGGATTGCGTTGCCTGCTTATCGAAAGCGATGCATGGGAGGTGGCAGACCGCGTGCAGGCAGGCGCGCGTCGAAGTCTGCCACGTGCCCCTAATCCGCCGGGCTGGGCATGCCATCTTCGTGAGGTGAGGTCGCGGAAGTGTTCGCTGCAAGGTTTGGTGCTCTCAGTCGGATAGTCACTCAGGCTACGACGTCGAATGCCGAGTCGTGGGACGGTGGTCGGCCCGGAACACCCTTTCAATGACATCCTTCGATCGCACGGTGGCCAATTGCTTTTCACAGTGTCGGCGGTCAATCCAGTGCCGTGCGATCGCCGTGGCAGAGGCGAGGATGGAAGTCGGAATCGCCGGGCACTTTTGGCGAGCCTGCGGAGCCAGTGCACTGGAAATCTCTCAAAACTCATCCTTTTCTCGTGTTCCGACAAACTTCAATCCGGGTGTTGGAGTTCAAGCTTTAGCTTGTTTTCGCAGCCTGAAGGCTGAACTCCAACCCCCGATTCAAAGCCTCACAAGGCACTCGTGGTCGGCAGACAGATTCGACGGTTATTGAGTCGTGCAAGTTGTCGGCTTGGCCACTTAACGGTCGTGTTTCGGGATGAGCGGCAAGTTTCGTCAAACATCGAGAATCATTCGAGGAAAGACATGATTGGTGGGAAAGCTTTGTGCCGGGGACTCGTCCTGGGAGGGATTCTTGCGATCGGGCTTGGCTGCGGGCGAGGGGATCTCCCGGAACTGGGGTACGTCAGCGGGACCGTCACGATGGACGGAAAGCCGCTTGCAGGTGCGATTGTGGAGTTTCATTCCGAGGCAGGCGGTCGTCCGGGTGTCGGAGTCACGGACGCTGAAGGGAAGTACGAACTGCAATACACCGGCGGCGTCGAGGGCTCAAAAGTCGGGCCGGCCACGATTTCGATCACCACAGAGTGGCCGGAGGGAGAGCCACCGGAAGGAGAGTCGGAAACGATCCCTCAGAAATACAACAGTAAGACGATCCTGAAAGAAACCGTCGAGGCGGGCAATAACACCTTCGATTTCAACCTGGAGTCGAAGTAGCGCAAGAGCCGACGGGGTGCGGCATTCCGGCGATGTTCAGACTGGGCAACGGACACGGATGATCTCCGTCGCGGCGAGTTCATCGGCACGTGGCCCCCGCTCAGGCGAGCTTTCCTCGTGGCGACTGGCCGGAATCCGTGCTGTCTTTGCATCGCGCGTGGCTCCGACCGTCCTGCGGCCCAAGGTTTTCTGCAATCGGGCATCGGTCTCGATTTCATTCAATTGACTTCAATGAAGATCACGCAAAATCTTTAGGATCGCCGGCTCGGGCGATGGATTTGAGGGAAGCTCATGAAAGCCAGGGGACGCATTCGCCGTTCGATGTGTGCAGCCGTTCGCGGTGGTGCGATCTGTATTGGTCTGTCGGTGCTCGTCACCAACCCGTTTGGCTGTGGCAGCGGCGGCAACTTGTCTCCCGAGGAGGCAGCCATTGCCGCGGTGAAGAAGCTCGGCGGATCAGTCCGAGGCGGCGGCAGCCCGGACACGCCAGTGACCGAAGTGCATCTCGGTCGCGCGGAGTTGACTGATGCCGACCTGGAGCGACTGTCTGCCTTTCCCCAACTCGAAAAACTATTTCTTCCCGGCACGCCGGTCTCCGACGCCGGACTGGCTTCTCTGGCGGCTTTTACCGAACTCACTTCACTGAACCTGAAGGGCACAAAGGTCACCGATGAGGGAATGCATCACCTTGCCGGCCTCACAAAGCTGACGCTGCTCGACTTGAGCGACACCACGGTTGGCGACAGTGGGCTGGGAGCCTTGGAGGGGATGGCCGGAATGACGGACTTACGGCTCGCCGGGACGCAGCTCGGCAATGACGGACTCGCGCATCTGGCGGGCCTGTCCGGCCTCAAGATTTTGGATCTTCAGGGAACAAGCGTCACGAACGCCGGGCTCGAACATTTGCAGGGCCTAACGAGCCTGAATGTGTTGAATCTCAACAGCACTGCCATCAGCAACGACGGACTCGCTTACCTGGCAGGCATGCGGGAGCTCAAAGAGCTGGACCTCGACAGCACGTCTGTGGGAGACGAGGGGCTGAAGCACCTGGAGGCGATCACGCAGCTGCGGAAGCTGTGGCTCAAGGGGACGCAAGTCGGCGATGCGGGATTGGCGCATCTCAGCCGACTGACGGAACTCGACGAACTGGATCTCAGCGAATCTCAGATTTCGGACGAGGGCCTGGTTCATCTCCAGGGATTGACGACTCTCGAGATCTTTCATGTTGGCGAAACAAAGGTGACCGCCCAGGGTGCCAAGGCGCTCAAACAGTTCATGCCCATCTGCGTGATCCCTCCGTTTTTTCCGGGGACCGGGCCATAACATCGGGGCGATCCATCAATTCACCGCAAGTAAGCAGTGCCCGAATTGCGTCGCAGCAAAGGAACACACGCAGGCGCGTCACAGGGAGCCGGACAGTCTGTGACATCGTTCGCTGCTGATCTGACTCTCAGAAGACACCAAAAGATTTCGTCTGCAGTTTGGGCGATCTCCACGATCCAACTGCGACGGTCGATTTCCCGCTCGCGGCACGGATCGCAAGGCCAGAACGAATTGATCTCCGAGGGATTCTCCATGAATACGTTTCTGAGAGGTTGTCTGGCGACGACCGTGCTAACCGGCTGCCTTGGGTCGCAGCCGGTGTTGTCGGAACAGGCGGCGCCGTCCGACGTGATTGTCGATCCTTATCTGCAGAACCCGGCTCCTGATGCGATCACCATTTGCTGGGTCACACAGTCCGACACGCCGGGGCAACTGACGGTCAGTCCGCCGGATGGTCCGCCGGTCAAGGAGTTGACGTCCGCACCGGTCAGCCAACCGGAACTGGGGTATCGGCGGAGTGAAGCCGCCCTGCTGCCCGGAGGCACGGCACCGGCCGCGCCACACCTTCATCGGATTCGTGTTGAGGGTCTCACCGAGGGAACCACCTACCGCTACACGGTTCAGCAGGGGAACGAGACATTCAAGCGACAGTTTCACACTGTTCCGCCCGCGACTGCGGCTGTTCGTTTTATCGTGTATGCCGATTCCGAGACGGAACCGGAATCGACATCAAAATTCGCCTCCTGGCCCGGGCTGCTGGGAGAGGACAAGCGGGTGTATGTGGCCGATCAGACGGAGGGATACCGGCAGAACCTTCGCGTCATCAAAGAACGTCAGCCGGACTTCATCGCTATCGTGGGAGATATCGTTGAAACCGGAGGGGAACAACGGGACTGGAACGAATTCTGGCGGCACAATTCGGGCGAATTCAGTGACATCGCCGGCCTGGCTCCGATTTTTCCGGCTGTCGGCAATCACGAGAACTACGCTGCTTCCGACGGCGGCTATAGCGTCGAAGGCGCCAGCCGCGGCCTCGACAAATACCAGGCGTACTTCGAGACGCCCGACAACGGCAGCGGGAACCCGGATTTTGAAGACCGCTTTTACCGCATCGATTACGGTCCGTTGACCTGGATCACGGTCGATTCGTCCGATGGTGCGGGCGACAAGACGGCGGCGGACACGAACTTCTTCCTGCTGGGCGAGAACGACGGCGGCGAGGCGCCCGATTTCAATCCTGGTTCGGTGCAGTACCAGTGGCTGGAAAAGCAACTGGCTGATGCGCAGCAGAAGAGCCGGTTCACGTTCGTGCAGTTCCACCACGCGCCTTACTCGGTCGGTCCGCACGGGTTTCCTGCGGGTGCCAGCCAGGGGCAGGATACACAATCGGGACAGCCCGTCCGTGTCTTGTCACCGTTGTTTGAGAAATACGGCGTGGACGTGGTCTTCAGCGGGCACGACGAAATGTACGAACACTCCATCGTGAACGGCATCCATTATTACGACGTGGGGATGGGCGGCGACGGGCTTCGTAAGCCGGCCAGTGGAAAGGGCAGTTCGGGCGGACGCCCCGGCACGAACCCGTATCAGGTCTTTCTCGCCCATGTCGATGCCCCCGAAGAGTGGCAGGGACGACGGCTCATCAGCGGCGGCAAGCACTATGGGCACATGGAAGTCAACGTGTCTCCCGAGCCGGGCGGCACCTGGAAAGCCGAGTTGACACCCGTGCATGTCTTCCCGCTCATGGACGCCGACGGTCACGTGACCGGTTGGGAGCGACGCAAATTCAAGGACGAGGCCGTGCTTCGCCGGTAGGTCCCCCAAGAAGAGGCCGCGGGGTCAGTCGCGCAACATCAACATCTGAACTCGGTCGTTCGGCCCCGTCTGACAATCGCGTCCACCGGCCTCGTGCCCGGTCTGTGGGATCCGTAAACGGGAGTGGCTTGAATGTCTCAGCAGGTCTCTCAACCAGCGCGATTGGAACGGCTGATCGGACGTCCGTTCGTTCATCCCCTGTTCGACTATCTGCTGATCGGCGGCGGGCTGAGCCTGCTGGTGACAATCATCGTGGTGATGCATCCTCGCGGCGGGAACTTCCTGGATGCGACGACGCTTCCGTACTTCATTCTGCTGAGCAACAGTGCCCACTTTGCCGCCTCGACCGTGCGGCTGTATACGAAGCCTGATGCCTTCCAATCGCGGCCGTTTGTCACCATGGGCCTGCCGCTGGTGACGCTGCTGGTGCTGACGGTTTGCATATTCCAGGCGGGGCGGCTTGGCCCGTTCGTGCAATCGCTGTATCTGACGTGGTCTCCCTACCACTACGCGGCCCAAGCGTACGGACTGGCCGTTATGTACTGCTATCGGTCCGGCTGCCGCCTCGGCCCGCGGCAGAAGATTGGCCTGTGGTGGATCGCCATGCTGCCATTCTTTTATGCCTTTGCGACGGGGAGCGGCTCCGGCCTCGACTGGCTCTTGCCGCAGCCAATCCTCAGCCTGCCGCTCACGGACAGCTTCCGCAGAAATGTTTCGGATCTTCTGGTCGTGTTGGCGTTTGCGACACCGCTGGTCTTGTTTTACAAAGTGTGGCGAAGCAGCGGCCGTCCGATTCCGATGATCAGCCTGCTGGTTCTGTTCAGCAACGGGATCTGGTGGTTTGTGCTCCCCCCGCTGGGTGCCTTCGCCTGGGCGACCATCTTCCACGGCGTTCAGTACCTGGCGATCGTGTTGATTTTCCATTTGAAAGACCAACGCAGCCGCGCGGACAACACGCACGGATGGCTTTATCAGACGGCTTGGTTCTACGGGATGTGCCTGTTGCTAGGATACAGCCTGTTCAACGTACTGCCGCGCGCCTACATGCTCGCCGGTTTCGGCAGGGTGGAAAGCGTGTTGTTGGTCGTGGCGGCGGTCAACATTCACCACTTTATTGTGGATGGCTACATTTGGCGGCTGAAGAAAACAGACAGCAATCGGCGCGTGGTCGACTCTGGCGCTCCGGTGCCGGCCTGATCCGCCGCGGCCCAGTCCTACGGGATTGTCATGGAATCAGAGCAACCGCCGCGAACGCGATGGGCCGAGTGGGCCTATCGTGTCATGTTCGGCTTTGGCGTAGCGGCTTTTCTGCTTGCGATCGCCGCGGGCCTGTACGTTTCCTTCCGGACGATGGGGTCGTTGCCCGGCCTGGGGATTCGTCCGCAAGAGGATCTGCCATCGCTCGCCGCCGGAGGAGATCGCGAGCGGGCGATTCGCCAGATGGAACTGCTCCTGCAGATTCAGGACCCCGGCACGATCTCCAACGAAGCGGAGATTCGGACTCGGTTGGGCGAACTGTTGCTGAACGAAGGCAAGGCGAAGGAAGCAACGGAGCACCTGTTGCGGGCCAGCCAACTCAACCCCGAGGGTGTGGGCATCCATAACAACCTTGGCGTTGCGGCCCTCAAGCTGGGAGAACCGGCAAGGGCTGCGGCTGAATTCGAGCGGGAACTTCGCATCGATCCGGCGAATGCCCAAGCGTGGAACAACCTGGGCAACGTGCTGGAGATGCAAGGCCGGTTGGCGGAGGCCACGGACGCCTTTGAACGGGCGGCGAGCCGAAATCCGCAGATGGCCGAGCCGCAGTTGTCACTGGGAAAGGTCTATTGGCAGCAGCACAAACCGGAACTCGCGGCGGCTCATTTGGAGAAGGCCATCCAGCTCGATCCAGAAAACGCCCAAGCCCATAACAATCTCGGTAATATTCTTGCGCAACAGGGCAAGCTCGATCAGGCATTGTCGCATTGGACGGAAGCCGTCCGGATCAATCCTGCCTACGGGCCGGCGCACAACAACATTGGCCTTGTTCTCGAACAACAGGGACAAATCGAGGAGGCGGTCGCCCACTTTCGGAAGTCGCTCAAGATCAATCCCGGCTCCGCCGAGGCCGCCCGTAATCTGCAACGGGCGATGCAGTCCCAGCGGGACAAGTAGCCGCCGCCCTCCCGGCACCGATTCCGGTGAGCGGCCCTCTGTGAACCGTGGCCAGCTCGTCAACAAATCGAACGGGCTGGCGTGCGATGGATTTCCTGATCCAGTTGTGACAAGAGTCCCAACTGCCCGAAAGAGCCAGGAGACGCAGAACGACGAACCGACGGAAGCGGCACAGCCCGTTGGAGAATACAACGTCCGTTACGCGACCTGATCTCTCGTAACAGGTGGTCTGGAAATGGCAAGCATCCCCTGCCACACATCAGCCCGTTACGGCTTCAATAACTCATTCAGCGACGTCTTCAGTTGCTCGATGACGTTCGGCCCGCCGCCGACGAACAGCCGTGCGACGCGGCCTGCCTTGTCGACGATCACCAGCTGTGGGATGGCGTTTGCCTCATAGCGACGGGCAGCGACACCGTCGATGTCCAGCGCAACCGTGAGGTCCAATTCGTGCCGTTCGAGCACGTCCTTGACGTGATCCGGCCGTTCCTCCAGGTTGACCGAGACCAGCCGCACCTGGGCGGGATCGAATTCCTGCATCGCTTCTTCGAGCAGCGGCATTGTCTGCATGCAAGGCCCGCACCACGTCGCCCAGAAGTCGAGCACCACAATGTGTCCCTGCTCGTCGGAGAGTTTGAATCGCCCGCCGCCCAACAGGTCGAGTTGGAAATCGGGAGCCGGTTGTCCGACCAACGGAGAGACCTTGCCGGAGTCCCCCGCTTCCTCTCCCAAATCCTGCGCGATGCGGGGCAGCACGGCCGGATGGAGCCGCCATTGCTGGTACGTGAGTTCCGAGGCGGCGGATGAAATCTCTTCGCCGAAGAGCACCTGATCCACTTCCTTGAGGGGGAACCGGCAGGCCCCCAGCACCTCACTGACGCCGGAGATGGCGACGCCGTCCACTTCCTCCGGGTCGAACGTCACACGCTTGCCGCCTGGACGGAGCACCTGAGCCAACCGGCTGTAGTCGGTCGCTGAGGAACCGGCTGCGGGATCGGTCTCCGAGACCACCGACGCTGCGCCGTCGGCGATTCCGCCGACGGCCGCGGCGTCCAGTTCATCGGTCGCCTCGCCCGTCGCGTCGCCGGTCGCCGCCGACGAAGGCGAGTCCCCCGGAGCGGACTCTGCCGACGTTTCCCCCGCCTCTGCGTCCAGTTCGTCGGGATGGAACCAGATGATCTGAGCGACGCGGCTGCGGGGGATGTCGACCTCTTCGAGCTGGACTTCCACGCGGACATGCTCCTCCGTCATGGCGAGCAGCCGGCAACGGAGGAAATCGCCCGTGCGAGAACAAAGCAAATGTGTGGGCGGCGACGCGGCCTGCAGGCGGGGCAGTGTGAGGAGTCGGCTCTTCTTGACTTTCTGGAGATCGGGCGGCGAAGCACTGCCGATGAGTTCGACCGCCTTGACCCGGTCGTGCGGGACGATGCGGGCATCGGTTTCGGGAGTTTCAATGGAAATCCCGGATTCGTTGATCGACGTGATCGTGCAGGCGATCACGTCGCCGGAGCGGAGATGCAGGTTCTGCGGACCGGTCTCCGTCGCCACCGCACGCGGCTCGTCCGCCTTCTTCAGGAACAGCTTCGCAAAGAAGCCCGGCTGCGGTTGCTGCTGGGCTTGCACCGCGCCGAAGCCGAATCCTATCACAATGTTATCGCCATTCGCCGCCTTGGGCGAGGCGTTCGAATCGGATGGCGGCGGGTCGCGGTACACGATGCGTCCGGACGCCTCCGGCCACAGCGGGCTGCTCGTGCGGCTGCCAATCGGATGCCAGACGAGACAACTCGCATCGGGCCGCTCGCTGCCGGCGACCAGGCGTCCGGCCAGTTTGTGGCCCGCTATCTCCAGCCGTCCCCGGCGGCCAGAAGGTGCCTTTGTGGTTTCCGCAGACGGCTCGGCCGAGACCACCAATGACCTGAGTTCGAGCAAAGGAACCACCAACGGCTCAATGATCTCCGGATTCACCAGCACCATCTTGTCCTCCCGGATTTCGCGGATCGATCCCGACACCCGCGTGCTGTCTTGAAGCAGAGCCGATGCTGCTGATGATTGCGGCTCGGAACCGGGCGACAGCTCCGCCGTCACGACGTCCTTCGCCGCGATGGATTGCTGGTCGTCCCCATTCTTGATCAGGAATTGTTGTGCGTCTTCACTGAGGCGGACGGTCTCCCCGGAGACGACCGAGCCGTCGGCCAGTTCGAAGCGGGAAGGGGCGTCGTCGTCGGACGTCGGCAGCACGCCGTTCCATCGCGCAATGCGGAGACGCTCCAGACGGGTCGTCCCCTGGCGATTGATCAGCCGCACGCCGCGCGTGCTGTCGGTCATCTTCTGAGCGTCGTCTTCCGGAGTTTCCGGGCGGACCGAAATCCGCCCGACCAGCGCGCCGTCCGGGTGAAAGATCTGCATCTCGCCCGCGGTCTGATCGAGGTAAACCAGCAGATGCAGTCGCTTGGTCTCTTCGGAAAGTTCCTGAATCGGCGCGACATCGGCGATCTCCGGTTGCTCACGAACAGCGGCGATCACGTCGTTCCACGCTTCAAACCGCCATCCCTGCTCTCCGTCATCGTCGGCGTTCTCCGGATCGATCCCGATGGAGAACGCGAAGTTGGGCGACTTGGACCACGACAACTCAAACTCGATGACGGCCCGGTCGGGAACAGCGAGATCGCCGGTGAGCATGGCCCCGTCGGTGTCGGTCCAGACGTGCGGTCCGTCCTCCCGCCAAACGCCGGAGGTCGTCTCCCAGTCGGTCAGCCCGGAGAGGTTGGCAAACACCAGCATCGGGTTCTCGTCGATCCGGTACAGCCGGCGGATCGCTGCGGGGCGGATCGAGAGTGTCCCGAAATGCGCTGACTCGAAACGGACCGACTCCTCGGACCAACCGGCAAACCGGCCGGTGAGGATGTCGCCGCCGGCGAGTTCGAGGGCAAACTCGCCTTGCGGTTCGGCCGGCTGCTCGGCTGCCGGGAACCGGACCGACGAAATCGCCGGCGTTTCAAACTCGAACGGTTCGGTAAAGGCGGTCCCCTGCCAGCGAACAAAGTCCGAAGAATCCGAGGGACGAAACGTTCCCGGGATGGTGCTGCCCGAACTGAGCGTCATCACCCCGGCCGGTGCTTCTGCCGATTCCGCCCGGCCGACGACCGCGGCGGCCGCAACAAAGAGCCAACCCAAAACGATCGCGCGAGCCAACAAGCCGGGAACCGATCGGCCCCCGCCGCATCGACCCGCCCCCGGCTCCGCTTGCGGATTCGCACAACGCTCACGTGCCGGGACGACTTGTTGCCAATCGCGAAACCGCCAGCGGCGCGGCGGCCCCACACGGGAATTCGGATTCCGTTGATTCGCGATTTCGAAGATCACCATCGTTCACCGCTCGTAGATGGGAAGAAGCCGATAGTTGACGGCCAATGCCAGCAACGACAACGTTGTCGAGACCGACACGCCGTGGGACCCCTGAAAGCTGCCGTCGGGTTGTTGGGATGACTTCAACTGGCGGATTAGGTTCTTGTTCCATTTCTCCCACACGTCCAAGTCGCCTTGAAACAGGGCCTGCGCCTGATAGTAGTGTTGGTACTCAACGCCGCCGTGCCCCGCGCTGCCGCCCTGGATGCGGTCCGAAAGATACTTCAGCGTCGCCTTGTATTCGGGAAGTTCCTTCCGTCGCGCGATCGCGTAAACGAGGTTGCCGATGGAAATGCGCGCCAGTGATTCGTTGAATCCGCCCAGTCCGCCGGAGTAGGCGACTTGTCCCGACGGGGCGGTGTTGGACACATAGTAGGCGATCGCTCCGTCGATCGATTCGTCCGGCACCTCGATGCCCGCGTTACGCGCCGCGAGCAGGCCGACCAGCACCGCGCCGGAGACGGACGTGTCAGCATCGGTGGCGTCCGGCGAATACCGCCACGCCTTCAGCGGGTTTTTCTTTTGCGAGGTGATCGCCGCACGGACGGCCAGCTCGAGCGACTGGCCAATCGATCGTTGATTCTGGTTTCCCGCCTGGGGCCACAAATCGCGATCGTCCACCGCCCCGTACGCTTCGGCCATTCCCAGCATGGCAAAGCCGTGGTGATACATGCTGCTGCCGTAAAAACCAGTGGACTCGTTCTGTTGGCTGATGATGTTCCGCAAGCCGCGACGGATATGCCCCGCGTACTGGCCGAAGTTCGGATCTTCGCCGGAGGCAAGAAAGCACATGACCGCCATGCCGGTCACGCCGGGGCCGCTTTGCCCGCCGGTCCACGCCCCGGAGTCGTCTTGTGACTTTGCCAGATACTCCAAACCCTTGTTGTACATCTCGCGCACGTCTCGCGGGATGGCGCTGCCTGTGTGGATTTCAAGAAGCTGCGCCGACACACGCGAAACGATCCCCCCGCAGAAGACAACCAGAACAATGCTGGCCGGCAACAATCGCTTTATGATGAAAGAAAAGCGGAAGTAGGACATCGGAAACCGCTGGGGATCACAAACCATCAGTATCACCTCGTTCCCAAATCCCCGAGTGTCTGTCCAAATCGCTTGCGGATTCGCACCACTCCGGCGGACTCCGAATCACTCATGCGTTCCACCGGCCAGAAAATCACTCGAATTCGATCCCGCCCTGCTGGCGGAGCATGTGTTTGACCATCTGGCCTTGCTGAAGAATCTTCGTCATCAGTTTCCATTCGTCGTCGCGGAACACCGGTTTCAGGTCGTCTTCGATGGTGGACATCTGATACAGCACGACGTGGTAGCGGTAGTAACCCTGCCCCCAGGCCCGCGGCGGTTTGGTCTTTTCCATGACCAACGCGATGACCTGCTCCCGCTGCCTGGCCGTGAGCGGGATTTTTCCTTCGATGGTTGCCAGCGTCGCCTTGACCGTCGCCAGATAACGCCGGCGGTTGCGCTCCGTTTCGATCACCTGAAAGGCATGCAACTGATCTTCACTGAGTGTGGACGGGATGGTCTTACGGAACAAAGACTTTTGCCCGTGCAGGCCGTTCATGTAGCGCACCTGCAATGGTTGCATTTTCTGCCAGACTTCCTGCCATTGCTGTTGCGGCATTTGGCCGAGCGGCGTGGCCTTCAGGAGTTTGTTGAAATCTTCGAAGAACCGGTGTACGTCTCCCCGCCCGGCCAATTCCAGCTTGGCCCGCTGCTCGTCCGTCAAGGTGCCGATCAAAGCCACGAAGTCGACCTGGATGTTGAGCGAATTCTCCGCGTGTTTGCGGGCCGCGGGGACCGTCTGCTGCGTCTGGAACACCCACTGCACGAGCTGTTGTTCGGTGATCTGAATCATGTTTTGGTTTACGACAACAACGTCCAGTGCCGTGGCGAGTCGGCCCATTGAAAACAAGCCCGCCATCAGGATGGTCCCGATGCCGAGCGTTCTCGAACCGGCTCGCATCGCTGCGGGAGTCGTCGCATCGCGAACGCGTCGGCGGGAGTGTGAGCCGGGCTGAGGCGCAACGCATTGAATCCTCATTTCTCTTCCTCCGCGTCTTCGACGGCGTCCTGAGCCTTGGGTTCCGGGTTCTCTTCCGGCGGTTCTTGCAGTATTTCTTCCGAGTCCCCCTCCGGCTTCTCCTCCGCAGCCGCAGGGATGTCGACTTCAAGGTCGCCCACCTCGCCCCAGGGGGACGACAATCCCAAGTCCCGTTCCCAGCCGAAGGAAATCCGCCCGTGATTGGTCCGCGACTCCCACGTCGTCCGTTGACGCTCCGTCAACACCGGACTCAGCACGTTCGCGTCCGGTAGCGGGGCGTACTGGTCGTACAGGAACATCTGCATATTTCTTGCCCAGCCGGGATCCCATTTTTCATTGATGACCCCACCGGCGTGCTCGTACTGATCCGGCGTGAGCGACAACTTGCGGTCGATCAGCACGACCATCATTTCGCGGGCGGCGTCCTTTTTCGCCTGTCGGCGAGCCGCAACTTCGCTGCGATACCGCGCGGCTGCCTCCGCGGGCAACAGGGCATCGATCTGTTCCTGAAAGGCGTCCGTGAGGGCCTCCCGCGCGTCCGGCCATTCCGAGCTTTGGTGCTGGTTCTGCTGGTTTTCGTACGTTTTGGCCATCACCGCCACTTTGGCTTTGCCCACCTTCTGCAACAGCGCCAGTTGCTGCCCATCAAGCTCACACACCTTATGGGCAAAATGCAGTTCGGCCATCATCAGCTTTGTGAGCAGTGGTGTGTACTGATTCACGAAGCCGGCCCCGACGTTGGCGGCTGCAGCGTCGATCACCCCCGGTTTCTTCTTCGCCGGGCGAAACAGGAACTTCAAGACATCAACCGCTTCACCAAGCACATCACCCCGCGCGACGCCCATTCCACCCAGCATCAAGGCCGCCGCCGTCACGGTACAAAGCCATCCGCGTCGCCGCTGTTGGGAAAAGAGATTCATGTTCGATGCTCACGACGAATGACGGATTGGGACAAATTGACGGGTCGGCAACAGGAGGAGTCCGGTTCTTGGCAGGAAACTGGATTGCGGATGACACCACCAATCGGCTCCCAACAAACCATTCGCTCCCCCCCTTCGACAAATTCCCCGCTTCCTCATTGCCCCGGCTGATCGAGGCGGTTGAAGTATTCATCCAGCCCCGCGCGGAATTCCTCCGGCAGGACGGGGCCTGAGGTGCCGGTCGCCTGCGAAGTCTCGTGGTCTTCACTGACGGCCTTTTCGTTGACGCCGCTGCCGACCAGCGCCAGGGCGGAATCAACCGTGTCGCCCCCGCCCCCGCCCCCCGGATCCGACCCACCCCCGCCCCCGCCCGGATTGATCCGTTTGGACTTGAGCAATAGTTCGATTGCTTCCGTTTCAGCGGCGATCGCCGCGCTGCCGGTGTCCGGGGTCGCGAGAATCGCCGTTGCCTCCGCCATCACCGGCGAAACGCTCCGCAGCAGAGCGATCTCCTTGCCGAAGTGCGTCTTGGCGTCCGGCAGTTCAAGGATGCGGCCGATCACCTTGTCGATCCGTTCGCGGAGAACGTCCTGCGTCTCGCTCAGTTTGTCTCCCGTTTCTGTGTGCTCCTCTGGGGAAATGGCGGGCCGCGCCTGTTCGGCGACGCGCGTCTGCTCCCTGAGGTTGATCTCGCCTTCGAGAATCTGCAGCACCTCCAGCACGATCGACGGCGGCAAACTATCCTTCGACTTGCCACCGGGACACGCCCCGCACTTGGTCACGTCAACGAGGTCCTCCGCCCAGCGGTCGAGCGTCTCGCTCCAATACTCGGCTTGCGAAATCGAAAGCCCGTTCTCCGTACGCACATCGTCGGACAGGTTCCGCAGCGCAGCGGTGACATCCTGTTCCCGCATGTCGTCCAACACGACCTTGAACCGCATGAAGCGGCTGCGGTCGAAGTAGGCCGCCATGTCGTCCATGATGTACGAGACCGTTTCGCTGCTGTTCGACTCGACCGTGGACAACTGTTTGAAAGTCTCCGCTTCCGCCGCCTTGGTCCGGTCGTTCACACCAAAGGTGTCCGTCACGACGGAGCCGAGTTTCATCGCCACCTTCTGTTGCTTGCGAGACGCCGCTTTCAGCCGCTTGACGAGCGTGCTCCCTTCGAGATTCGCCAGCACGCGGTTCAGTTCGTCGGCGACCTTTTCAAACTCCGCCAGCAGGTCCTGTTGCTCGCGGACCGCTTCGTCGGTCTTCTTGGCAGCGGGGGGCGATTTCGGCTTGCTGGAGCTGTTGCCGGCGAGCATGGTTGTCGGCAGCGTCAAACGCGGCTGTTTGCTCTTGCCCTCCGACGGCGGTTTCGGTTCGCCCGGCTTGGGCGGGTTGTGGGACGACTCGATGTCGCTGATTGTGGGGATCGCGGTCGGCGGTTTCTTTTTTCCGTCCCCTTTCTTCGGATCGCCGCCGGACTGATTCAACCGATTCTGACCAGCCTTCGGGCCCCGGTTGCTTGGCGTGTTCTGGGCGACCGTTGGAGCCTTCGACGCCTGTTTGAGCAGATCGGCCACCGAGGGCATGCGGTTGCCCGCGATGTCCCGCAAGATTTGCATCATCCCGGCCCATGTCTCCAGATGGCCGACGCCGATCTCCGGATTCCGCATGGCCTGTGTGAGCAGTTCGTCGCCGGCGTTGACCAGATGCGACAGCCGCCGTCCGTTGCTCCGCTCCGCCGCCGCCTGCGTCTCAATCCGCCGCCGCGTCTCCGGGCGGTCGATCTCCTCAGCAGACAGGTTGCGCAGTTCCTTGTTGATCTCGAACAGTTGCAGTTCCCGGTCACGAACCTCCAGCGACATGCGATGCCACCGGCTGAGCTGCGCAGTCACCCAGATGGCGTGCTCTTCCGCATTGAGCACGTCGAACAGACAGGTCGGCGAATAGACCCGCTCCCGCCCCGGCAGGAAATCCTCGACGAACACCCGTACGGCGATTGGCTGCGGGGCGATCTCCCATTGGGTCGCGGAGAACGTGGCCGCCAGGTCGAGCAATTCGGCTTCCGAGCCGCCCGCTCCGATGATCCGCTCGCCGTGCGCCGGATCGCTGAGGGTCGTGTCGACCCCCTGCCATTCGATGCCGACCCGCTTCACGCCGAAATCGTCACGGGCCCGCACTTGAAACGTCAGCACTTCGCTATCGAGCAGCACCCTTCGGCGGGGCAGGTTCTCGCAGATCAGCGACGGCGGCTCGTCCGGCGCACCGGCGATCGTCAGCACAAAGGGTTCCTGTCCGCTCAGCCCAAACTGATCCTCCCAGTTCAATTGCAATTCACGGGGTTCACCCACACTAACCGGCTCGGTCGAGAACTGTTTCCCCTGCGGTGATCGCTCATGGTCATTCACGCGGGCAGTGGCGAGTTCCCGTGAGATGGTCGCGGTAAAAGTCGCGCGGCTGCCCAGCACGGCGGTGAGCGACCCGCCCCGGATGTCCTTCTCCACCGGCTTGTCGCGGCCCAGGTACCCGGGCAATTCGATATCGGCATGCAGTTCGTTCAATTCGGGCCGCAACACCGGCTCAATCTCCATCTCGCCGGAGAAATCGCCCACCTTGACCGACAGCCTGCCCGGAGCGATTTGACCGGGCAGGTCGAAGTGATAGGCACCATCGCTTGTCAGCGATGCGACAACCGAACCGTGCCCCGCAAGGCCGGCTTCCGCTCGCGGCGGATGCCATTCCGTGCTGTCTGCCAACTGCACCGGCACGATGAACGGCTCACCATGCGCGACGACCATTCGATCCGGCAACGGCTCGATGGCGGCGAACGTATAGCGCGGCGTCGGACTCCACGGCGCGAGAAACCGGGCCCATGCGTTCCGCGCGGCCGCCGTTGTGAGCACCAACAGCAGCAGCGCGGCGACGGCGAGAAGACCTGCGGCCCACGATCGCCGCACGTGCCGCGGATGAGGGACGCCGTCACGGAAGTCGCGATGCTCGGCCTCCTCCGAAACTTGAACGATGGCCGCCTCGACAAGCGCCGGCGACCGCGTTTGTTCCGATTCGTTTTCCGCCAGTTCGATGATGCCCAGCAGGCGGTCACCGATGTCCGGATGGTTGTGGCTGAGCAGCCGCGCGAGTTGGTCCAACCGCCGCCGCTGCCAGACCCACCGCTCCAGGGCGAGCGGAATCAGCCCGCACGTCACGACGGCAGCCGCGAAGATTACTCCTCGAATCGCCCGCGGCGTGTCAAACAGGCGGTCAAGCCCATACGTCAGCAGATAGCCGACCAGCACGCCGATCAGCACCCCGGCGAACG
This sequence comes from Planctomycetaceae bacterium, assembly GCA_029259845.1. Classification (GTDB taxonomy): domain Bacteria; phylum Planctomycetota; class Planctomycetia; order Planctomycetales; family Planctomycetaceae; genus JAHBXU01. The sequence continues at coordinate 17,017 of JAJDEI010000282.1, forward strand.
CCTCGATCATCTTGATCATCCAAACGCGCCGACGAAACTCCAGGAGCTTGTGCCGCAACGAATCGGAAATCTCAAGCCGGCTGTTGGAAGTGACCTGCATCGGTCCTCCTCGTGGGTAACGTGTTCCGTGGACGTGTGTCGGTGTCGTGCCGGAGTTTAGCCACACATTTCAAATGTGTGGCTAAACTCTGGACGGCGCCGACGCCAATGCCTAAATCAACCCGATCGCTTTCCTCCAGACCCAGAAGATTCCCAACAACAACACAACCAGCGCCGCCGCCAGCGGGTGACTCCAAATCTGCAGTCGCCGGATCGACGGCGGCGGCAGCGGCAAGCTGGCGAGTGAGCGGATCACCTCGTCGATGTCGTCCAATTCGACCGCCTGGCCGTTCGTCACGCGGGCAATCTCTTCGAGCACTTCCGGCCGCGCCGGCTTGCCGACCGGCTCGGCGGTCTCGCCCTGTACGAAAAACTGTGCCTCCAACGACGCGGACGTCTGCTTGCACGCGAGCGTCAGCTGATGGGGCCCCGGCTCTCTCGGAGAATACCGGCCGTGAAAGACGCCCCACTCGTCCCCTTCGGCCCGCAATCGGACCGTTTCCGTCTTGCCGGAGGGAGCGACGATGCGCGCGATGACATCCCCCTTCGAGAGCGGCTCCCCGCCCGGTTCCATCACATGGGCCGTCAGGGCGAGCGTTTGCTCCAACTGCGGTTGGTCGGGCGTGTAGTACAGCCGCATCGTCTCGCCCTTCGCCATGTTCCGCTGATACGCCATCCAACGCACGACCTGTCCCCAGAACCGATAATGGTACTTGTCCTCGACCCCCTGCCGCCATCGCCACGCACCGTCGGTCCCCATAAACAGCACCTTGCCGGCACCGAAAGTCCGCGTCACCAGCAGCGGCAAACGTCCGTATTCGTTCGTCATGTCGCCATGCACGGCGAGCACTTCGCTGCCGGCCTTCGCCCGCACCACCGAGGCGTGCCATTGGAAGCCCGGCAGGTTCTCCCACACCTGGACGTTCTCCTCCGGCGTGTCGGCGAGCTTGGTGAGCAGACTGCGGCGGCCTCGGTCGGTCAGTTCGAAACGGCCCGCAGTCCGCGATCCCCATCCGCCCGGCTGGGCCGGATCGAGCAGCACGGGACACAGGTCCCTCAACGCCGTCTCCAACAGGCTGTACTGCCGCCCCTGCCAACCCGGCATAAACACCAACCCGCTTGCCTGATGTTCGACGAGCCCCTTGAGCAAACGGCATTGCTCTTCATCGAGTTGCCCCGCCTCGACGCCCACGTCTCCCAGAAAAACGACGTCGAACTTCGCCAACTCCTCGATCCCCGCCGGGAACTGCTTAATGTAGTCCTTCGATCCGCCTCCCGGCTTGCCGAGTTGCGGATGAAACAACAGGCACGAGACCTCGACCCCCGGGTCACGCGACAGCGCGTTCCGCAGGTACCGGTACTCCCAGCGCGGATACGATTCGACCACCAAGACCTTGAGTTGCTCCTGCCGAATGGCGATGGGAGCCGAGAGCACGTTGTTGGCTTCGATCGTCTCGTCCGCGTGACGGGGGACTTCGACCGTCACCGTATAATCCCCGGTCGACATCGGCTTCCAGGCGATCGAATCGCTGGTCCGGCCCATTGCGGCGATGCGGACGTCTTTCGTCAGCGTCTCCCCGTCGGACGTTCGCAGCGTGACCGTCGTCAGATACTCGCGTGGCAGGGCGCTGTCGATGGTGAAGGGGATGCGGACCACCTTGCCGGCGATCCCGAACGTCGGCAAGTCGATGTTGGTTAGCTCGACGTCCGGCAATCGCGTGGGACTCCCCGCCAGCGCGGTGAAGACGGGGATGCCCTTCATCCGCAGCCGCGACGCCGCTTCGACCGGCGGCTTGCCTTTTGTCCAGTCCCCGTCAGAAATCAGCACGATCCCTACCAGATTCGGCAAACGATCCGGAGCTTCGAGCAGCGGACCGTGCAGATTGGTGCCCGTGACGACTGCGGTCGTTGCCGACTCTGTTCCCGTCGCCTGATCTCCGTCAGCAGCATCTTCGCCAGTCGTCCCGATTGGCTCGATGACGACGTTCCACTGCTCCTGCAACCGGCTCCACGTGCTTGGATCCGTCAGCGGTCGAATCGACTCGGCCCGCGAGACGGCATCGCCCGCACGGGACGGTGTCGGTGATGCGTTCGGATCAACGGAACGGTCCGACCCGGTGCCCGTGGAGCGGACCACAACGTCCTGCGTCTCCATGCTGGGTGAGTCGTCCCACAGCACGGCGATGGTCGGCCGTTGCTCCGGCCGGAATTCCTCGACCCATTCCGGCTGATTGAACAGCACGGCGACGACGATCATGATGCCCACGCGGAGCACCTCCTGCAGCCCGTGCGCGGCGCGATACCCGCTCCGTCGCCACGCATACAGGCCGACGCCCGCCGTGATCAGCACCATCAGCACAGAGACGGCCACCGTCGCCGGGGTCGTCATGAAGGTCAGCTTCTGGACGGTCATCATGCGGCCGCTCCTTCCGCATCCGCCGGTCCCCCCGACGAAGATACTGATGAGGCAAACGGTGGGGACGAAGGCGAAGTCCGCGACGCCGACTCCCGTGCGGCTGCGGTGAGCCGCGGAATGCACAGGCACGCTTCCAGGAAAAGTGCCGCCATCATCAGCATCAGGAACAGCCGCCAAATCTCTTCGAGCAAGCGGTTCCCGCTTCCCGCCCGTTCGTCGATGCGGTCGAACTCCAGATCGCCGAACAACCCGGCGACCTGCTCATCGGCGAGCACGGTCGGCCGGTCCTCTTCCGTGCTGCGATTCACTGCGAACAACCGCTCCCCCTGTTGGTAGACCCCGGACTGCACGCCGTACGTGGTCGACAATGCCTCGCCGGAGCCGGACAGCCGTTGCCAGTCGCCCGTCGAATCGGCCCGCACCGCCCCGGCGATCAACTGCCGCGTGTTCCCCAGCGACTCCGCCCCGGACGTCAGCGCCCGCTGAATCATCACGTACAGCACGACGCCGTCCCGCGCAAGCGACGATTCGCCCACCGTGGGCGTCGTCGTGCAAAAGTACACGTTCTGCTGATCGGTCAGCGCCCGCGCCAGTAACGGGGCTCCGTCGCTCAGCGTGGCCAGCGCCGTCTGTTCGCCCACCAAATCGCAGACCCGCATCACCTGCAGTTGTCCGACCGGCAGCGACGCTCCGCTTGCGGCATTCGCCAACACGTCCTGATCGCCGACCCAACTGCGGACCGGGTGCTCTCCGTCCACATCCCGCCAACTCCCCCACGAAAGGCCGGCGAACTGCGCGTCCGTCGGAGTGTCCGGCGGGAAGAACACAATCTGCCCCCCCCGGTTGACGAGCCCGTCGACCAAGGCCGCCGCATCGTCGGTCGGGAGAGCCGACTGCCACAGCACGAGCGAGACGTCCGACCAGTCGACGCCGACCAGTTCATCCGGAGCGAGCGTCTCGACGATCGCCGCCACTGACGCATCCGGCGAGATGCCGGCCGCTAGTTCCAACGGACGGACGGCCGCCGGGTCGTCGGTGACCACAATCGTCTTCCGGGCCGCCGGCTGGTCGTAGACAAAGTAGAACTCATCGTCGGCCGGGTTGGAATCCGCCGGAATCGACACGCGGCCCCAACCCCGCGTTTGCTGGCCGTCGAGCGGGATCGCGTGGTTGAGCAATTCCGCCTCGGTCCCCGTCATCTCCACCGGGATCTCCGAACGGGCCCCGTCGACCTCCAACTGCACGGGAATGGCGACTGTCCCGTCGACCGGCGTCTGCTGCCCGATCCGCAGCGAAACCAGCAACTCGGCCCCGTCCGTGCTTTCCACCCGGCGGACGCTCGTCACCCGCAGCCTGCGGTTCTCGGGGACGATGTCCGGATAAGCCAGCAGATGGAACCGAACGGTTTGCGGGAGTTCCAAAAACGAATCGCGAAGCACCTGCCAGCGCCCGCTGTCGGCATCCCAGTCGTGCTGACGAACGTCGGAGCAAATCCACACCTCGCTGCGACTGGGCCGGTTCTCGCGAACATAGTCGTACACCGTCTGCAGCAGTCCGGGCAAATCGGCCGACGCACTCACGCCCTCCGCTTCAATCATGTTCGCGAGCACGTCGGGCGATTCGATCTCGATCGGCCGGTTGTTGGCGCTGTCGATCAGCACCCAGCGGTTCGACCGCAGCAGGCCCAGCGACTGCATGAGCTGTTCCCGGCCGCTGTCCAGTTTGGAACGTCCGCCCGGTCCCCTCTGCTGCATGCTGGGCGAACGATCGAGCAGAATGAACGTCGTGTCGGCCCGCCCTCCCGCCGCCAGGCTCATCCATCCGCTCGAAAGCGGACGGCTGACCGCCAGCAGCAGCCCGGCGATGGCGAGCGTCCGCGCGGCGAGAATCAGCCACTGCCGAATGCGGGCGTATCCCCGTGACATACGGTTCGCCGCCAGCAGGAACATCATCGCGCCCCATTCAATCGTGCGGAACCGCCGCTGATTGATCAGATGGATGATGACCGGCAGCGCGATCAGCGGCAGGGCGTACAACATGGCCGGCTGCAGGAAGTTCATCGCAGCCCTCCCGACCGGGTCCGCGCTGAGAGAAAGCGGAGCAGCACCTTCTCGTAATCTTCGTCGATGCTCACCCGGTGATAGTCGATCGCTGCCGCCTTCACGATCCGCGTCATCTCCGCCAGGTAACCGCTCAGCGCCTTCTGATACCGGTCGTAAATCTCGTTCGGCTCAGCGAAGATGGACGCTCCCCCTTCCATGTCGAGAAACCGCATCGGACGTTGGAAGGTAAAGCCCGTTTCCAGCGGGTCCAGCAGATGAAACGCGACGACGTCATGCTTGCGAAACCGCAGGTGCTCGAACGCCTCCTGCAATGCCGCCGGCTCTACAAACAGGTCGGAGAGGATCACGATCAGTGCCCGCTGACGAATGGTCTCCGCCAGTTCGTGCAATCGCGACACCAATTGCGTGTCCCCTTGCGGCTGCGACTGTTCGAGCATGTCGAAGAGACCGGTGAGGTGTGAGGGGGTCCGCCGCGGCGGCACCGTGCGGACGATCGTCTCCGCCACCCCGGTCAGTCCGACGGCGTCGCCCTGCTGCACCGCCAGATAGGCCAACGATCCGGCCAGTCGGCGGGCATATTCGATTTTGGTCACATCCCCCGATCCGAATTTCATCGACCCGCTCGTATCAAGGATCAGGCAACAACGGAGGTTCGTATCCGCCTCGAATTCCTTGATGTAAAACCGGTCGGAGCGGCCATAGGCCCGCCAGTCGAGCCGCCGCAAATCGTCGCCCGGCACGTACTTGCGATACTCGGCGAACTCGACGCTCGCCCCCCGATGCGGACTGGCATGAACCCCGGACACATTCCCGACCATCGGCCGCCGCGCAAACAGCGGCACCGCCGCCAGGCGCGAAAGCACCTGCGGATCAAGAAAACTGCGACTGCGTCCGTCGGTCAACATGCGTGACGTTTCAACTCAAACCTAGAAATCCTCTCGCAACCTCGTTCCCAAACTCTGTTTGGGAACGCACTTCCGCGAAACTCTGTTTCGCCAGCCGCAAAGCAGAGCTTTGCAGGACAGGTGTTCCCAAGCCGGAGCTTGGGAACAAGTGAAAACTTCGGTTCTCGTTGGAGTTCAGCCTTCAGGCTGCCCGGTAACCGTTCACGGGTCGGGCGACTCTTGCACGGAAGATCCGGGGTCAGGCACCATTTTCGGCCATCACATCCTTTGTGTCGGAGACCGCTACCCGCCGAAATGGGGGCCTGACCCCCACCCTGTGAACGTTTACGGCTGCCCGAAGCAAGCTAAAGCTTGAACTCCAACCTTGATGGGTACCGCGCCTCCTTACTCCTTTGTCGCCACAATCAGCCATTTGCCGTCCGGTGTGAAGCAACCGCCGCTGCGGTAGGTCAGCGAGCGGCCGATGCCTTCGACAATCTTCGGGGGATCGTCCTTCGTTGGATCGAACTCGTACAGCATCTGTTCCCCCGCCTCCGGTGATTCCATGCAGAACACCACCCGGTTGCCGTCCGGTGACCACGCGGAGTCCTCGGAGATTGAGCGGTCGCCCGAATAGTGGACTTTGAGATCGGGATCGTCACCGGTCATGCGAATGCTAGCCAGATCGGCTCCCCGGTCCGTTCTCGCCTTGAAGAGCAGCCGCCGGCTGTCCGACGACCAGCACATGTTCCAGTAAACCGTGCGATAGGGGTGATCGGCGGCGGTCAGAACCTCGCGAGTCTCCCCGCTCTGCACATCATACGCCGACACTCCATTGTGGTTTGTGAACGCAATGGTGCGACCGTCCGGCGACCACTGGGCCGCCCAGCCGTCGGCGATTCGCCGCGCATGGGAGCCGTCGGCGTCGATGATCCAGATGCCTTGCTTCGGCTTGAAGCGAGAACAGGCGAACTGCTTGCCATCCTTCGACCACGTCGGCATCAATCCTTTGCACACGTCGCGAAAATCGGTCCCGTCAATCGACGTCATCAGGATCCGCTGCTCACGCAGCGACTCTCCGCCGCGGCGGCCGTCAAAGGCGATCCATTTCCCATCCGGGGAGACTGCCGGGGAACCGCAGTGGGGATACTCCTCATTGGCGTACAATTGGCGAAACTCGCTGCCGTCAGCCGCCAGCAGATGGAACATATTTGGCGGTGGGGCTCGAAACGGGAATTCCTGCACCGTGAGTAGTTTGTCGCCGTTCGTATCCAGCCGATGAAAATAATACAGGCGCAGCAACTCGCACTGCGCCGCAGGAAACTGGAACTCGCCAAACGACAGCAGATGGTCTTCGTCTGCATCTTCGGGGACCTTCTCCCACATAGCGACCGGGTTGCCCAGCATCGAGAGCCGATACTCGTCCAGCGAAAGCTTACCGTCCTCGTCCTCGTCAAAGGCGCGAAACGACAGGGGAATCAAAGCGCGGCGAGCTTCCTCCGTCGCTTGCTCGGCCTCGGCGACGCCGACAAGCCCGTCCAGATTCTCGTCAGCGTTTCGGAACCATTCGACCGGGTCGTCAATCCCGGGCCCCTCCGGAGAGCCGAATTCCTCGAATGTCAGCACTCCGTCCCGATCACGGTCCGCGGCGTCAAACTCCTGCTGCGACAACTCGTCGCCTCGACCCTGTAAGAACTCGTCCCGCTCCAACGTCTGGTTGCGGTCGGTATCGATCCGCTGGAAACGCCCCAAGGCAACCACGCGCCCGTTCGGCTCGCGGAGCAGTTCTCCCGATGGCGAGCGGACGCCGAGATGAATCTCCAGGAACCGCTCCGCTTCCATCCGATTGACGCGCCCGTCGCCGTCCAAATCGGCCTGTGCCGTCCATCGGTCGTCCATCCGTTGGCTCCCGTCCGGAGAAATCGTTCCCAGCACCAAGAGCACGAACGTCGGTGCGGGAACACCGGCCGCGTCGCGCTGTCCCGCTTGTTTGAGTGACTTTTGCATCGCCGCCTGGGCCGCATCGAACAGATGATTGAACGGATCCGGAATCGCGCCCCGTTTGGGCGCGGCCACCAGTCCGGGAATGGCAGCGAACTCCGTCCCCGACAGCCTCCCGTTCCCGTCAATGTTGAACAAATGGAAATCCCGCCGCCGTATGTCGGGGTTTCCCTCGCCGGCCAGATACTCCTTGAAGCTCAGTAACCGGTCATGATTCGTGTCCGTCGCGTCAAAAGCAGCCCGCACCGGGCTCCGGACCGGCTCCGCAGCGCCGGCGGGCGCCATCAACAACCAGCAGCAGAGGAGCACCTCCCCGGCAAGAAGGCCGCGGCAAGTCGCAAATCGATCAATGATGTTTGCCCCTTTCACCCGCCTCACCTCACCGAGGGAAACTCAAATCCTGACCACCAATGCACCCGGTTTTACATTAGCATCGTGAGCCGCACGCTCAGCCGCGACCGCTCCCTCGCGGTCGTGGCTAAACGTGGTCATCAATGATGGTACGTTGTGACCACCCCGACCGTTACTGAGCCTCAACCGTTTCCGACACCAGCCGCTTGACGATCGACTTGGCATCGATCCCTTCACTCTGTGCCGCGAAGGTCGTGATCAGCCGATGCGTCAGCACGGGCGCGGCGACCTCCTGAACGTCTTCCATGCGGACCATATACTGCCCGTGCAGCGCGGCCCGCGTCTTGCCGCCGAGGATCAGATTCTGCACCGCCCGAGGCCCCGCGCCCCAGGAGACCAACGGCTTGAGCCAGTCCGGTGCGGTGCTCCCCTCGGGCCGCGTCTTGCGGACCAGTTTCGCGGCGAACTGGTAGATATGGTCCGGCACGGGAACCCGTCGCACCAGGTGCTGCAACGACAGGATTTCTTCCGCATGCAGCAACGGCTTCAACGTCGGCAGTTCGTCGCCGGTGGTCGTCCGCGCGATGAGAATTTCCTCCTCCTCGGACGGATAGTCGAGTTCGATCAGGAACATAAACCGGTCGAGCTGGGCCTCCGGCAGCGGGTAGGTTCCTTCCTGTTCGATCGGATTCTGCGTTGCCAGCACGAGGAACGGCTCTTCGAGCGTGTAGTGGTTGCCGAGCACGGTCACCTTGTGCTCCTGCATCGCCTCCAGCATGGCGGCCTGAGTTTTCGGAGGAGCCCGGTTGATCTCGTCGGCGAGGATGATGTTGGCGAAGATCGGGCCGTGCACGAACTCGAACTCCCGCCGCCCGCCCGACGTGTCCTGCAGAATGTCGGTCCCGGTGATGTCCATCGGCATCAAGTCGGGAGTGAACTGGATGCGGCTGAACCCCAGCGACATCGTCTCGGCCAACTTGTTGACGAGCAGCGTTTTCGCCAATCCCGGCACGCCCATCAGCAGCCCATGCCCCCGCGCGAACAGACAGATCGCCAATCGGTCGATGACGTCCGTCTGGCCCACAATCACCCGGGCCAACTCCGCCTTCAGTTTCGCGTGAGCTTCCCGAAGTTCATCAATTCGCTGCACATCATCAGTCGAAAGCTTCTCTGAAGTCGGACCATCCATCGGGCGGTGAATCCTCAAAGGGAACCGGGAAAAGCAACAGTGACCGCGTGTTCAGAATACCAGTCACAGCAAACGCAAACAATTCGCCAAACCGTCATCCATCGCGGCAATTCAGAGCCCCGAGAGCTTGTGAGTTTTTCGGTGAAAACACCCGGTATCTCATGGTGTCGAGAAACATTGAGGGCATGAGCCGCCAGAATATGGCACTTCGCGTCCTTGCTGATTCGAGACACCGGCTGTTTGGGAACACGTTGAGAAAGAATCACACCCTCCGAGCGTTAACGACGGGACAACTGCAGCCTGCTGCTGTGTCAAAGCAAGGAATTCGGGTGAAAGAAGTCGTAAGTCATTTGCACTGGCGGACAAGCCGACCAATGGCACCCCAAGATTGAACATTGACGATGCACGACCAGCTCCTTTGTACTCGAACACGGCGGACCGACCGGTTGGTCATGCTGAATCAGACAATGCCCCGCATCGCTGTTTATGACTGCTGACGTGAGGTCCTCTTAGGAACAGGTCGCCCCCGTCCGGGATTTCTCGCGGAAATTCCCGGCATGACCCACGGTTTTTTGGAATTTGTGAACTTGGCAGGCGCAAAGTGTTCTACCCACATGCTTTGCGACTGCTTCTCCCTCCGCCGTGACGGCGAGGTCCTCAGCGATAAGGCGGACCACAACGAACCTTCATACGTGCCGAATCGCGATTCCGTTCACGGTTTTTCGCAAGAAAAGCCGCCATTCCGAACAAACACCGACCGGACCATTTCGCCTCCCCAGCCAACGTTGTGCTCACGGAAGACGACTTGAACGGATTGAGAGACTATCATCCCCGTCGGAACCGTTCGGTCCGGCACGGCGACTTTGGTGCGTCGCAACGTCGCCGGACGCGGTCCATTCCGGAATGGTGCCGGGTTGCATTCATTGTGGAATCACTTACGGTCATTGAACTTCACGAGAGAGTCCGAGGCATCGTCATGGAGTGTCACGTCAGCGCAGGATCGTTGCCGGGTGTTGCCGCAGACTGGTTGATCGTCGGTGTCGGGCAATCGGATGAGTTCGACGAAAGCCTCCGCACGCTGGACGAGGCTCTCGACGGACAGATGACACGTTTACGCGAGGCGGGGGACCTCACCGGAAAGTTGGCGGAAACCCTGACGTTGCCCGATGTTGCCGCGATCACCGCCAAACGGTTGCTGCTCGTCGGACTGGGGCCACTTGCAAAGGTCGACCGGGGCACGCTGCACAAAGCGTTCGCCACCGCCGCGATGGCGGCCTCGAAACAGTCCGAGCGGTCCGTTGCTTGCTTGGTCCCTTCGATTCCCGACGACAGGCTGGACGACACAACAGCAGCACACGAACTCGCCGCCGCCTTGACGGTCGGCTGCGTCGGTCCGGGGCTCTATCAAAAGGAGCCCAAGCGATTTCCATTCACATCGGTGACGTTCGTCGTTCCGCAGGAGGACCGCCTCGCCGAGCTTGACGCCGCCGTCGCAGCCGGGGCGATCGTCGGCGACGCAATCAACCTCGTGCGGGAACTGGTCAACCGGCCCGCTGCCGACGTCTACCCGGAAACCTTCGCCCAACGCGCGGCCCAACTTGCCCGGGAAGCCGGCATCGAATGTGACGTGCTCGACGAAACTCGGCTGACACAGGAACGAATGGGGTCGCTGCTCGCGGTCTCTGCCGGCAGCGTCCGTCCGCCGCGGGTGGTCGTATTCCGGTACCAGGGGGCCGGCGAGGGGCAACCGGTGACCGCGCTGGTCGGCAAGGGGGTTACCTTTGATAGCGGCGGATTATCACTCAAGCCGACCGCCTCCATGAGCACAATGAAGGCCGACATGGCCGGAGCCGCCACGGTGCTGGGCGTGATGACGGCCGCCGCGCGGCTCAAACTTCCGGTGAACATCCTGGGAGCGGTCGGCCTCGTGGAGAACATGGTCAGCGGCTCGTCGTACAAGCTGGGCGACGTGCTGACTGCGCGCAACGGCGTCACCATCGAGGTGCTCAATACCGACGCCGAAGGCCGCCTCGTACTCGCTGACGTCTTGTCCTACGTCGCCGACCAGAACGTGGACCGCATGATTGATCTCGCGACGCTGACCGGCGCGTGCGTGGTCGCTCTGGGAGAGGATGTCACGGGAGCATTCACGAACGATCAGTCCTGGTGCGATGAAGTGCTCGCAGCCGCTCAGCGGGCGGGGGAACCGATGTGGCAACTGCCAATGCACGACTTTTTTAACGAACAACTCGAATCGGACGTGGCGGACGTGAAGAACGTGGGCAAGCGCTGGGGCGGGGCGAGCATCGCCGCCAAATTCCTGGAACGTTTCGTGGGCGAGGGCTCCTGGGTCCATCTGGACATCGCCGGCCCGGCGTTCGCCGAATCCGGCACCGCACATCGCGACAGCGGCGGCACCGGCGCGATGGTCCGCACGTTGGTCGAACTGTTGGCACCGTCATCCCGTCCGTAGCGGCCCAACGTCGCAACTCAAAAGAACGGCCCGTTTAACGAGGTTCGGATTTGAACGGCGGGTGGCCCAGCCGGTACGGCTGGTTGCAGCAGGCACAGGATGCCCCACACTCAGCGTGCAGTGCATTCGGAGCGTCCGAATGCTGAGTGTGAGTCATCTTGTCGCTTCGCGACCCAGCCGTGCCGGCTGGGCCGCCCGGCAGGCTCTCTTGGTTTAGGAACGGCCTCAAGACAACTCATCCCCGCGATCCCCCATCGGAGCTGACCGTGAAGATCACTCAAATTGTTTGCCAAGTCCTGCGCGTCCCGTCAGTCGAAGCGAAGACCGCCAGTAGTCAGGATGCGGTGCTGGTCCGCGTCCGCACCGACACAGGACTGGAAGGGATCGGCGAAGCGGATGCGTCTCCGGAAGTCGTCAAGGCGATCGTCGATGCGCCGTTCAGCCATAACATCGCGTGTGGGCTGCGGGAGATCCTGATCGGCGAAAATCCGCTGGAGACGGAGCGGCTGTGGCAGAAGATGTATCGCCGCACGATGTACTACGGACGGACGTCGGTTGCGATCGCCGCGATGGCGGCGGTCGACCTGGCGATGTGGGACCTCAAAGGCAAGCATTTCGGCGAACCGGTACATCGGCTGTTGGGAGGCAAGCAACACGGCTCCCTGAAAGCGTACGCCTCGATTCTCTTTGGCCGTGATGGCTCGGAGACCGCGGAAATCGGCCGCCGCTGGACCGAGGCCGGTTATCAGGCGGTCAAGTTCGGTTGGGAGCCGATGGGCGAAAGCGAAGCCGTCGACCGGGAGCTTGTCCGCGGGGCCCGCGCGGGGGTCGGCGACGCAACGCTGCTGATCGATGCCGGCTGCGTGTGGGATGCGCGGACCGCCCTCCGCCGGGCGAACGCGTTTTCGGAGTTCGGCATCGAATGGCTGGAGGAACCGCTCCGGGAAGCGGATATCGACGGCTATGTCTGGTTGCGCGACCGCTCGCCGGTCCCCATCGCCAGCGGCGAAGGCGAATGCGGCCGCGAAGCGTTCCGGCCATTGATCGACCGGCACGCTCTGGACGTGTATCAGGTCGACCTGTCCCGCAACGGATTCACCGAAGCCGCCTACCTCCGCGCCCGCATCGAAGAAATCGGCGCCCGGCCGTGCAACCACTTCTATACGTCGCCCATCACTGCCGCCGCCAGTTTGCACTGGCTGAGCACGTGCCGCGATGCGTTCCTGTTTGAAGACTGCGTGGAAGACTCGCCGATCCGCAACGAACTGACGCACGAGCGCATCCAAGCCGACAACGGCGTCATCACTGTCCCGGACCGGCCGGGTCTTGGCGTGACCCTCAACGAAGAGGTCGTCGCACGGTATCTCGTGAGTGAGTCCGAATGACGGACAGGCGCTGATGCCGCCCTGGAAGGAAACCTGTCTTGGATAAGGGAATTGCAAATCACGAAATGCAAATTGAAAATGGGCGATCACTGTGGAAGGATCTTCACGGCCTCACTGGCCGATTGACACCCGTTTGCCGATTTGCAATTCCTGTTTGGCATTTTGCATTCCCCCGATGCCGGCAGCCGCGTGCCGATGGGTCGGTGAACTCCCTTGAGCGATTCCACGGTTATCACCAATTCGCAATTTTTGATTTGGTAACTGTTTCGCCGAATGCAGGAGTCCGCCATCAACCTCGTTCCCAAACTCCGTTTGGGAACGCACTTCCGCGAAACTCTGTTTCGCGAGCGGCAAAGCAGAGCTTTGCAGGACGTGTGTCCGCCAGGCGGAGCTTGGGCAGGGCAACTTGTTGTTTCACATTGGGAAGGGTGGCGGGGGCGCTCCGTAGGAAGCCCCCGACTCCCAACGCCTTCAAACACGGGGGCTTCCGCTGCGCGGAGCGCCCCCACCACCCGATCAGCCTTTGCCCATTGTGAAAAACAAAGTTGCCCTGGGAGCTTGGGGACAAGTGATGTCTTTCGTACTTCAGACGGCTAAAGTGTTATATGGATTCCAACCATTAGACGCCCTCCCTGCCAATCGAGTTTAACATTTGGTACGGGCCCTGTGCGGGCACGCCAAGCCGGCTCCGGGGAGAATTCCCGGCGACATTTGTCGTGGCTGCGGCGGCGGGCGACGATCCACGCGGGGTGAGTCCTCCGGTCGGCGCGGCTCATCGTTGTTCCCCTCTTGCTTCCTTCCGAAACTTCCCAGGCGTCGTTCGGCATGAGTTCACCGGATCCCCACTCGAAGCCGCGGCTGGAATTGGTTGGTTCGCGACAGTTGCCGGAGTGGATGCGGGAGCAGAACGTTAGCTTTGCGTTCACGACGTATCAGACGGGGAAGTTGTTTCTGATCGGGTTGCAGCCGGAGGGACGGCTGTCGGTGTTTGAGCGGACGTTTAACCGCTGCATGGGGCTGTGGGGCGACGGGCAGACGCTGTGGATGTCGTCGCTGTATCAACTGTGGCGGTTCGAGAATGTGCTGGAGCCGGGACAGACGGCGGACGGTTATGACCGGCTGTACGTGCCGCAGGTGGGGTACACAACCGGTGACATCGACATTCACGACGTGGCGGTCGACGCCGACGGGCGGGTCGTCTTTGTGAACACGTTATTCGGTTGTCTCGCCACGCCGAGCGAGACGCACAGCTTCGTACCGTTGTGGAAGCCGCCGTTTGTGAGCCGCCTCGCCGCCGAAGACCGTTGCCATCTCAACGGGCTGGCGATGCGCGACGGACGTCCGGCGTATGTAACGGCTGTCAGTCAGTCGGATGTGGCGGACGGTTGGCGCGACCAGCGGGCCGGCGGCGGCTGCGTGGTGGACGTCGCATCGAGCGAAGTCGTGGCGACCGGTCTGTCGATGCCCCACTCGCCCCGCTGGTATCGGGACCAACTCTGGCTGCTCAATTCGGGGACCGGGTTCCTGGGCACGTTGGACACCGACAGCGGTCGCTTCGAAGAGGTCGCCTTTTGTCCCGGTTATTTGCGGGGGCTGTCGTTCGTGGGCGACTTCGCGGTGGTCGCGCTGTCCGGCATGCGGCAGAACCGCACGTTCAGCGGACTGCCGCTGGATGACAATCTGGCATCCCGACAGGCCGACCCTCGCTGCGGTCTGCAGGTCATCAATCTGGTCACCGGCGACACCGTGCACTGGCTGCGGATCGAGGGGATCGTCGAGGAACTGTACGACGTGATCGCGCTGCCGGGCGTCCGCCGCCCGCAGGCGCTCGGCTTCAAAACGGACGAAATCCGCCGCATGCTCCGCGTCGGCGACGAGCAAGCGTTGTGAGCAACACCGCCCGCAGAGTCGCCCGTGCCGTTGGGCAACACCGGTTGCCTGAAGCGGTGCCGGGCAAGGGCGGAAAGCGTGACCTTCACCGAGCAATCGGCTCAGAGGCTGCATGTCGGGTGGCGATGCGGGCTGGGGCCGGGCCGCCCTGCCTGGGGTGCATCCGCGCACAGGTGGGGGGGTGGCTGGGGCGATCTAACACCGATGATGAGTCAGCCGCTCGGAAGTCGGGGGCTGTGGACCGTGAACAAGCCACATGACGGCCCCAGTGCTCGGTTTCATGACGCGTTTCCGCTGCCTCAACAGCGCCCCAGCCACCCTGAGATGAGCGAGCACCACCATCGAACGCATGCACCCCCCTGCCTGAGTATGGCCCGGAAATGCCCGCTCCCCCTCGTGCGTTGCCAGTATTGCGAACATCGCCAATGTCGCGGTTGCTTTTGATGATGCGAGTGCGCCCGACGAGCCAGTTCCGGCCAATCTGAGCCCTCATCGGCTTGTACTAACGCTCGGATTGTCGCTCCGGTGAGGGGCTCTCCGTGATGGAGCCGCGCCTCCAGAAGGCCGATGACGACGCGACCCGTTTGGGATGCTCGCGAAGGGAACGGTGTCACGAACGCGTGCCTGCTCCCCGGCGTGCCGCAATCCGCTCCTGCCCCGCCGTCGCTCGTACCTTTGCCTGCGTTTGTGATGCGGTGCCGTCGGACGGTACACTCGTTTTCTCTTGTGAGTCTTTCCGCCCCGGAGAATCGTGATGCTTCACCGTCCGACCCCGCCCTTCCTGCCCGCCGCCCTCCTGCTTGCCGTCGTTCTGCTCGAAACCATGCTCGTCGGCCCGACCGCGTCTGCGGAAGAATCAACCTCCGCGGGGGAGACAGCGTACTTTCGCAAACAAGGGGGCGTTGCGGCGACCTCGCGGGCGCTGCCGGAAGACCTGGGCGAAGGAGCGCGGCAGGTGTGGCGGACCGAGTTGCCGTCGGGGCATTCGACGCCCACGATCGTCGGGGACCGCATCTTTTTGACGACCTTCGCCGACGATGAGCTGGCCACCGTCGCGCTCGACCGGAACTCCGGCGAGCAACTCTGGCGGCAGGTCTGCCCGGCGAAGTCGATTGAATCATTCCACGGCACGGGTAGCCCCGCTGCGGCGACGGTCGCCAGTAACGGCGAGGCGGTGTTCGCTTTCTTCGGCAGCTATGGGCTGCTGTGCTACGACCTCGACGGGCAGCTTCTGTGGGACAAGCCGCTGGGGCCGTTTCAGGATGAGTTCGGCGCAGCCAGTTCGCCGGTGTTCGCCGACGGCAAAGTCATCCTCAATGAGGATCACGATGTCGACAGTTTCCTAATCGCCATTGATGCCGCCACCGGAAAAACCGTGTGGAAGACCGAGCGGCCCGGCTTCACGCGCAGTTATTCCACGCCGGCCGTCTGGGAGGTCGAGGGCCGCAAACAGGTGGTCGTGGCCGGGGCGCTCGCGCTGATGGCGTACGACCTCGACACCGGCAGTATCGTCTGGCAGGTGCGCGGCCTGTCGCGGCTGGTTGATGGCACCCCGGTCATTGCCGATGGGCACGTCTTCATTGCCTCGTGGTCCACTGGCGGGGATGAGAGCAGCCGCATCTCGATGGAGCCGTTCGCCGACGCCCTTCAAACCTACGACAAGAACGGCGACGACCGGATCGCCAAAGAAGAACTCACCACCGGCCCCGTGCTGGCCCGTTTCTTTCGCATCGACCTCAATCAGGACGGGGCCCTCGACAAGAAAGAATGGCAGAGCCATGCCCGCGTGTTCGAGCAGGCCCAGAACGCAGCTCTCGCCGTCCGCGCCGGCGGCCGGGGCGACATTACCGACACGCACGTCGCCTGGACATACCGCCGCGGACTCCCCGTTGTTCCCAGCCCGCTGGTTTACGACGGCGTGATGTACCTGGTCAAAGATGGAGGCATGATCACGGCCCTCGACGCGGCCACCGGCGACCTCCTTTATCAGGGCCGCAGCGGCGTTTCCAGTTCCTACTACGCCTCCCCCATCGCCGCGGATGGCAAAGTCTACCTCGCCAGCCGGTCCGGAGTCGTGACGGTCCTCAACGCAGGCCGGGAATGGCAACGCCTCTCCTCACACGACTTGGGCGAACGCATTACCGCAACGCCCGTCGTTTGCGACGGCGGCCTCTATGTGCGCACCGAAGCGGCGTTGTACCGCTTCGAGCGGAAATCGGAATAGGCCACTGTTGACTGGCAGGCGGCAAGGCCTCAACGACGCCGGGATTGCGTCGAACGCGGAAGCGGATTCCCGAAGCGGCTCTCGCAAGCGTGACGCACGCATGTCAGTGGTTCGTCAGGAACTCACCCGAGTTGAGGTAGGCCCAATAGATGTCCCGCAGCGATTCGTTCACGGCCGCGCGGGGATCGCGATCGCGGACCGACCTCGCCTGACCGACGATGCGGCGAAACCGGGACATCTCCGTCGGTGACGGGTCGCGAGACAGCGCCACTCGGCACAGCATGCGGATTCTCTCCTCATCGTCCATCCGGGCGGTGAGGAATTGATGAAACACCGTCCCCGGTTCATCGCGAATCGCCGCGGTGAGCAGCGGGCCGTTCATCATGGTGAGGGCTTGGGTGATCGATCCGCCGAACGTGCTGACTTCGCCGTCCTCCTCGTTCTCCAGGACTTCGAAGAATTGCTGCACCCAGGTTTCCTGCTCCTTGCGCCGACCGGCGACGTCGGAGCTGTGCGCCTCTCCCCACGTCGCGACTTGCAGCGAGGCAAACACTTGTTCGGGCGTCAAAGGTTTCGCCGGGACGCGGCAAAACAGCGTCGCATCGTCGGTTGCTGCGGCGGCAATGCGAACGCCATCCCCATCGACGTCGACGTCGCCGAGACGGCTTGACAGATGATATGCACGGGTCGTGGTGATCCAGCGGACGAGTTGCCGGATGTCGTAATCTGCGGCAACGAATTCGCGGGACAGCCGGTCCAGGACCTGCGGATAAGAAGGCGGATGATGCGGGCCCATGTCGTCGACCGGATTGCTGAACCCATATCCGAAGAAATGGGCCCACATCCGATTGACGAACGCCCGCGCCAGTTGCGTGTCATCCCCTTCGCTTAGCAGATCCGCCAGCTTGCGACGTCGGTTTGTGTCCGGGCCGGGATCGACCGGCTCGTCATCAAAAGCTGGATACGTCGCCTGCATGACACCACGGCGGTTCTCGAAGTAGGTCGGCCCGCCGATCGATGCGTTGACCAGGGCCGGTTCCTTTCGGGACTTTCCGGAGGCATCGGTGAGCGTGCGGACTTTGATCTTCGCCTGCTGGAAAAAGGCGTTCAGTTTCCAGAATTGCTCCTGTCTCCATTCGTTGAACGGGTGATTGTGGCACTGGGTGCACTGCACCTGCTCGCCGAGGAACAGCCGCGCAGTGATGGCCGTCGCCGGAACGGCCTGATCATTCAAGTGCGCGAGCAAAAAGCCGGACGCGCCGTTCTCCCGCACGGTCCCTTCGGCGGCAATCAGTTCTGCGACAGTTTCATTCCAAGGGCGGTTCTGGCGGAATTGCTTCCCCAGAAACCGTTCGATGCCGTGGCGCTCGTGGGCCGACTCCGAAGAGCGGCCCACGAGCTGGTTGGCCCACACCGTGGTGAAGTGTTGAGCGAACAGGTCGTCGGAAAGCATCCGCTCGACGAACAGCGCTCGTTTGTAGGGGCTTGGGTCGCTGGTAAATTCTTCGAGAACTTCCAGCGTGGGGATCTGTCCGGAGAGGTCGAGAGCCGCACGCCGAAGCCATTCGCCATCATTGGCGACAGACGCAGGAGTCGCGCCCGCTGACTCCCATCCACTGGCAAGCTCCCGGTCAATAAACGCAACGATGTCGTTGGTCACTTCCTCCGGGCTCCCGCTGGGCGGGCCATCGGATGGCTTCTCGGATAGTTTGTTGGCCAGCTCCGGTCCGACAGGATCCGCTTGGACAGCTCCCGCTTCAAGAGGGCCCGCGTCAACAGGGTCAGGATCGGCAGGATCAGGCTCGGCAGTTTGCCGGTCGAGTCTGACGACCGGCAGCGGCGCGGCACGGGCCGGTTCCGTGTTTGTGGGAACAGACGGCACGTCGGTCGCGCGAGGTTCCTGGGGATGAGCGGCAACCGGATCCGCTTGCTGGCCGACCGGAGCCGCCAGCCGGAATCCGATGGCGGCAACGGCTAACAGGCATGCGTAGACGGCAACGGCCATCCACCGCCGTCGGCCTTGGGCTGCCGGTTGCCGGACTGAATCCCGCGCCTGCGGATCACGCTCGGCCGCCCGCCGCGCTGAATCGCATCGCCCGGCCCCGTCTGATGACAAATCCGCTGCGACGACCGACGTTTCGCCGCTCACAGCAGTGTCCCAATGCAGCGTTCCGTGCAGCTGAACGTAGGCGAGGTACCGCCGCATGGCCCGCGAGTCGGACAGCACCAACTGTTCCAGCCGCCTCAGCTCCTGTGCGGACAGACGGTCCTCGCACCACTTCTCCAGAAGCGTCGCGAACTCACGGGAATGTCCGTTTTCAGGGGTCATAATCGATGACGAAGTGGCGTTCGTGTCGGTTCGATTTCGAGTCGCGTAAAGTTCAGGCAGTCCTGGGCGCGCTGGTCTTCAATTGGCGTTCAATACAGCCGAGCAACGAACGCCGAATGCGGCCCAGCGACTGATAGACCGAATTCGCCGGCCGCCCGATTTGAGCGGCAACAGTTTTTCCTCTCGCTCCGACCGCATAGCGGAGTTGAATCAGTTCCCGGTCATCGGGCCGCAGTTTATCCAGGCATTGCGTGAGCGCCCGTCGGCGGAGGTCGAATTGCGTTGATTCCTCTTCCAGTGTTTCGGCAACCGTCCGCACAAATTCATCGCTGAATTGCAGCCGCTCGCGGGCATGTTTTTGCCGGTACTTGAGCACTTCAAACGATGCGATCTTGGCCGCCCAGGCGAAAAAATGCGTCCCCATCACAAACTGATGGCATTTGCTCCAGATGACGACGTTTGCGTTCTGCAGAATCTCCTCCGCATCCTCCGGCCGCCGCACCTGCGACAGGATCGTCAAGTACAACCGCCGTTGCGTCCGCGTGAAGAGTTGCACGAACTCCTCACTCGGCGGGGTGATCGCCATTTGCTCGTCTGTCGTCACAACAACTCCGTCGTCGCAGTTATTCACTCGCTACGGTCACTCAATTGAATCCGATCTCCAGACAGCCCGTCCACCCAACGCTCCGGCCCACTCACCTGCTCACCCAGTCAACTCGCCGATCGGTGTCCCGCCGCCGGCGAGTTTCATTGGCCGGCCACGTTTCGACCGATGCACCGTGTCGGGCGGAATCCCCAGGGCATGGGCGACGGTCGCCCACAAGTCGCCGGGAAGATAGCTCTTGCCGACAATCTCGGTCCCGTCCTCATTGGTTTGGCCGACGGCGATGCCCGCATTCAGTCCGCCGCCGCCCAGACAGACCGACCAACTGCGGGCCCAGTGATCGCGGCCGACGTTTTGATTGATCCGCGGCGTCCGGCCAAACTCACCCATGCAGACGATCACCGTATCGTCCAGCAGGCCGCGTTCTTCAAGGTCACGGGTCAGCCCGGCGAGACCTTTGTCGAGCACGGGGAGTTCCTGGTTGCGGAGCCCGTTGAACAGGTCCTGGTGGAGATCCCAACTGCCAGGAAACTGGACTTCCACGAAGGGAACGCCAATCGACACGAGACGGCGGGCCATGATCAGGCTGTTGCCAAAATCCGTCGCTCCGTACCGGTCGCGCATCTCCGGGGTTTCTTCATCAACGTCGAAGGCCCGCATCTGCGAAGAGGTCATCAGATTGACCGCTTTGACGTAGACTTCTTTGTGAGCCTGAGGCAACTCGCCGCGGTCTGATTTGATGAAGGAATCTTCGACGACGCTGAGCATTTCCAGCCGCTGCCGCAGACGCCGTTCATCGGTCCCGGCCATGTCAGCGTTCCGAATGCGGCCGCTCGACTCGACCACGAACGGTGCGTGTGCCATACCGAGAAAACCGGCACTCAGGCTGCCGCCACCGATGGAAATGAACGCCGGGATTTCCAGAGCGGGCCTCGGGCGCCCCAGTTCGTAGCTGACCACCGAACCGAACGCAGGATGCACAACGGTCGGGTTGGGGACGAACGCGGTGTGCATGTAATAGCGGCCCCGCGTATGGTCGGCTTCGCGGGTGCTCATTGAGCGGACGACCGACAGCCGGTCCATCACCTTGGCGGTTTCCGGCAGATGTTCGCAGATTTGCAGGTCGCCGGCGGTGGAGATCGGACGAAACTCGCCGCCGGTCTTTGCGCCGGGCTTGAGGTCCCACATATCGATCGTGGGAGCCCCGCCCTGCAACCAAATGAGGATGCACGCCTTGCGGTTCTTCGACACTTCAGCCGCATGCAGTTGCAAGTCGGACAGAAACTGCATCGCCGGCAGCGCCGTGGCGGATGCCATGGCCAGATGGCCCAGGAAGTGGCGGCGGCTCATGCCGGCAGGCGGGTGGAGATGCATGCGACTTCTTCCAATGGCAAAGTGGCCAGGGGCAGAGGGGAATCAGACTTCGTCATCCCTCAGCCACTTTGCCATCTGCCACTTCGCTACTTTTTCTCAATGGTTAAACACAAACTCGTTCGAATTCAACAGTGCCCAGAACAAGTCCTGATAAGCGGCCCGCTTGTCGCTACTGGCGGTGATTACCCTTTGTGCGGCGGTTGATTCGCGGCGGCTGGGACGACGGCCCAGCGACGCGAGATACAAGGAGCGAATCCGTTCCTTGTCCGACCGCAGCTGTTCATTGTTGAGCACGGCGTGCAGCGTTCCGCCGGCCCCTGCTTGCATGGCGCGCTGGATGAGCGGGCCATTCATCATCATCAGTGCCTGAGGGATTGATCCGTCGAAGTTCGTTGGCTCGTCCTGTTCGTTGCCGCCAAAGATCAGCAGAAACTCCCGCATCCACTGTCGCCGCTGTTGTGAGGACTGAGCGTAGCCCGCCCCCATCTCGTTCTGCATTTCTCCGCCGACGTCCACTCGACGGGCCGTCTCGCGATCGGTGGCACCTCTACCGCCGGCCTGCGCAGCAACCAACAATGAGTCGTAGAGTTGCTCCGCGGTGAGCGGTTTGACAGACATGCGGGAAAACAACGGCATCTCACCTGCGGCCGGGTCGTCGATCCGGTTGCCGTTGTGATAGCGGCTCGTCAGGTGGTACGCCTCGCAATTCGCGAGCCACCGGATCAGTTGTTTGAGATCATACCCGGCGGCGGCGAATTCCTGCGTAAGACGGTCGAGCACGGCAGGATGCGACGGTGGGTTGTGGGGGCCCATATCGTCGACCGGCCGAGTGAACCCGAATCCCATAAAGTGTCCCCACATGCGGTTGACCATCGCCCGTGCCACCTGGTGTCCGACATCTTCGAGGGCCAGAACCTTCGCCAGTTCCTGCCGGCGGTCCGTTTGCGGAGACGGATCGATTTCCCGATCCTCGTAGCGAGGATAAGCGACCTCGATCACCCCGGAGCGTTTCTCAAAGTGCACCGGCCCGGAAGAGTTCTTCCAGACCAGCTCGGAATAATCGTCGATCGGGCGGCCCGTGCCGGGATCAGTCCTGCGATGGTCGACGCGGCGCATCTGCCTGAAGAAACTGTCGAACTCCCAGAACTGCGCTTGCCTCCATTCGTTAAACGGATGGTTGTGACACTGTGTGCACTGCACCTGCATGCCCAGAAACAACCGCGTCGACCGGGCCGTTGCTTCGACGGTGTAGTTTTCACGGTTGGGGTTGCCGCTCAACTGCCCCATCAAAAAGTTGACCGCCCCATTCTCGTCGAAGCGTCCCTCCGCGGTGAGCAGATCATGGACAATCTGGTTCCAGGGGCGGTTCCGGGTGAACGCTTCCCGGAGGAATTTCTCCATCCCCGCCCGTGACGTTCGCTGCGGCGTCTGACGTCCGAGCAGCAGATTCGTCCAGATGTTCGTCCAGTTGCGAACGTAGGCCGGGTCCGCCAGCAGCCGTTCAACCACCTCGGCGCGTTTGGCGTCGTCCCGGCTCCGCACGAAGGCGTCGACATCTGCCGCCGGCGGAATATGACCGACGATATCAAGAGAGACCCGCCGCAGCCACTCGGCGTCGTCCGCCACGCTGCTCGGACGGATCTCGTTGTCCCCCCATGCTTTACGAATCTCACCGTTGATGAACGCCACGACCGGATCGTGGTAACCGGTGGTGAAGCCGCCGACAGTCCGCGCCGGCGTGTCTCCCCCTCCGGTCAGGGCTACACCGGACAAGGCTACGCCGGACAAGGCTGCACGGGGGCAAACTGCACCGACGAGGGCGGCTCCGACGATGATGAGTCCGAAATACTGTGATCGAGCGAGCATGCGAGATTGGGACTCAATGGGTGACTGCCTGCGGAGCAAGTGCATGGCCCTCGTAACGTTACCTCGCCAACTGCCAAACTGTTCGTGACAATCCGTCGGAGAGTGCAGACAGGCCAGACGCCGCATTGTAACCTGTTTTGAATCAAAACTGTGCTTCTCCCCCATTCTGTCCTGATCGGTCGGATGACTGCGAATCCTAAGGCCACGTCAAGATTTATGTGCGATTTGAGTGGCCGGGCGGCCGTCATCACCGGCGGAGCGAGCGGCATCGGCCGCGCAACGGCCCTGTTGCTCGCTGAGAGCGGAGCAAGTGTCACCATCGGCGACCTGCGGCTCGATCCGGCCAACGATGCGCAGTTCGCGGTACTCGGAATCGGCCAGCAACAGTGCGATGTCCGTGATCTCGGTCACTTGCGGCAACTCATCGATGGAGCGGCTGACAAGGCCGGGCGACTGGACATTCTGGTGAACAATGCCGGGATCGTCATGGTCGGCCAGATCGACGACATCAAGGAAACCGATTGGGACCGTTGTCTCGACACGAACCTCAAAGCGGCATTCTTCGGCGTCAAGTATGCCGTACCGCACATGCGGCGGTGTGGTGGCGGGGCGATTGTAAATACGTCCAGTAACGCCGGCATCCTGCCGCGGGCACACGACCCGGTTTATTCGATCTCCAAACTGGCGCTGAACGGTCTCACCCGCAGCCTCGGGCTCAGCCTCGGACCGGACAAAATTCGCGTGAACGCCGTCTGCCCCGGACCGGTCGATGAGACGCACATCATGGACGACGGTCTTGCCGAGCACGCGGATGCCCATGCCGCCGCACAGCAGGTCATCGAAGCCAGTCCCATCGCCCGCGCCCACGGACGGATGATCTCGCCGGAAGAAGTGGCTCAATCGATCCTGTACCTCGTCAGCGACGCATCCCTGATGGTCACGGGAACCATGATTGCCATCGACGGCGGCAAATCGCTCGGCGTCCCACCGCTCGTTTAGCCGCACAATTCAAATGTGCCGCTAAACGAACGACGCGAGGAACCGCTTGAGCTTGGGGGACTTCACCTGTCTGAGGGTGTCAAATCGCAGCTTGACCGCCTCTTTGCCGCCACGATGGGGGACAATTTCTCGATCGGCGGCGACATCGGCGATTTGGCCGAGCGCGACAAGGCCCGGTTCGGCCAGCAGCGTGAGGTGCACACCGTCACGGCGTTTGGTCTTCAGGTCGCCGATCGTTTCTCCCTCGGGCGATTGCAAGCTGACGGTCGTCTTTTTGTCCCACTGAAACCGCGTTGCCGGGAGCGTGCTGTCGAGCAAGTCGAGCAAGGTTTCGAGGACGGGGGCCTTCCACGCGACTCGCTTGTTTGAGGGGAACCCTTTCCGGGAGACATGCCATTTGCGTCCGAGAACCTTCCAGGGCATCAGGTCCGTCGGGTCCAACTGCCGCTGCTCCTCGACGCGGCCCACGTATTCGGCAACGGCGGACTCCAGGAACTCGCGGAACGCCGGCGTGTCGATCTCTTCGCGGGCATGCACGTCGATGGCGATCTCCTGAAACGGCCCTTTCGTCGTCTGAAACTTCACGCGGTCTCCGCGTCCGTACACCGGGATCTCGTCCAGGTCATCGACCGGCGTCAGGTCGAGCGCGGCGGATAACTCGTCCGGATCGAACGACTTTTTCGGCACCCGGAAATACAGCCGCACAAACCATTCGTCACCGGTCAGGGCGTGAAAGAACCATCCGGTCCCGACTTTTGCCTCGGCCGTGATTTCGACGGTTGCCGGATCACTCCAGTTCGCCTCTTTGAGGCCTTCGTACTGCTCGATGAGATCAACGGCAAAGGTGAGAGCCGCGCCCTCCCACTGGCATGGTTTCCCGTTCCTGGCCGGGCGGTCCTGCGTGTGCCATTTGCGGCCGTCGACCTTCCACGGAAGCGGCGCGTCCTTGCCGACTTTCGAGAGATCGACGTCGCCGGATCTTTTCTTGGCGACTGCCCGCGCATCGAAGACGTCGAGATCACGTCGCGTTGACGCCTCCAAAACCGGTTTGAGGAGCTCGCCCGTCCATGAGCGAAAGTGTTGAGTGTCCAGAGTTAAGTGTCCACTGCTGGCCGAGAGACCACCCACTGGACGCTGGACTCTGGACACTAGACTTGTTGCCTGCGCGACAACGTCTTCGGGAGTCCCGGCGGCGACGATCATCCCTCCGTCGACGCCTGCCTCCGGTCCCAGGTCGACGATCCAGTCCGCCGTCTTGATCACGTCGAGATTATGCTCAATCACGACGACGGTGTTCCCCGCCTCGACAAGACTGTTGAGCACCGTGAGCAGTTTGGCGATGTCGTCGAAATGCAGTCCGGTCGTCGGTTCATCAAGAAGATACAGCGTGCGGCCGCTGTTCGGCTTGCACAGTTCGGCGGCCAGTTTGACCCGTTGGGCTTCCCCGCCGGAGAGCGTCGTCGCCGACTGGCCCAGCGTGAGGTATTCGAGACCGATCGCTGCCAGTGTCGCCAGCGGCGCCCGAATCTTCGGAATGTTACCGAACAACTCCAACGCCTGTCCGATCGACAATTCGAGCACGTCCGAAATCGTATTTCCTTTGAAGCGGACGGCCAGTGTCTCGGCGTTGTAACGTTTGCCCCGGCAGGTGTCGCAGAGCACCCACACGTCCGGCAGAAAGTGCATTTCGATCCGGCGCTGCCCGAATCCTTCGCAATCTTCGCAACGTCCGCCGGCCCTGTTGAAGCTGAAGCGGCCCGGCTTGTAACCGCGAATCTTCGCGTCCGGCAGATTGCTGAACAGCGTGCGAATCGGATCGAACACGCCGGTGTACGTGGCCGGGTTCGAGGCGGGTGTTGCTCCCAGCGGTGCTTGGTCGACGTTGATCACGCGGCTGATCTGCTCGACGCCGGTGAGCTTGTCAAACGGCCCGGGAGCGTCGCCCTGACGGTTCAGATGTCTGGCGACCGCCCGCCCCAGCGTCTCCTGAATGAGCGAACTTTTGCCCGACCCCGACAGGCCGGTGATACACGTGAGCGTCCCCAACGGGATCGACAGGTCGACGCCCCGCAGGTTGTTCTGCCGGCACCCGGTGACCGTCAGCCAGTCGCCGCCGGGCGGCGTGCAGGACGTTGGAGTCCAGCCTTGAGGCTGCTTCCCCGACCCTGCGACGCAGCCTAACGGCGGAACTCCAACGGCGGGCATTCGCCGTGCCGTTGGCACCGGAATCTCCTTCTTTCCGGACAAATACGCTCCCGTCAGTGATGACTTGGCGCGGCGGGCGACTTGTTTCGGCGTCCCGTCGGCGACAATGTTCCCCCCGAAACGGCCCGAACCGGGACCGAAGTCGAACACGCGGTCGGACGCCTCGATCACTTCGCGGTCGTGCTCCACGAGGACCACGGTGTTGCCGAGATCCCGCAGTTTGTGGAGCGCGTCGATGAGACGGCCGTTGTCGCGGGGATGCAGGCCGATCGTCGGCTCATCGAGGACATAGAGCACGCCCGTCAACGCCCGGCCGATCTGTCCGGCGAGACGAATCCGCTGCGACTCGCCCCCGGACAACGTCGGCATGCCGCGGTCGAGAGTCAAATAGTGGAGACCGACTTCGACGAGAAACGTCAGCCGGTGGATCGCTTCGTTCAGCAAGTCTCCCGCGACCCGCTCCTGGTCGCCGGTCAGCGTGAGGGTTTTCAGAAACGCGAGCGTCTCCGTCAGCGGCAACCGGCAGAGATGGGGCAGCGTCATCTCGCCCACCCGCACGGCGGCCGCATCGTCGCGAATTCGATCCCCCCCACAGACCGAACAGGGAGCGTCGCCCACAAGGTCCTGCAGACTCATGCGGTAGTCGTAAGAAATCCGCGACGCCTCATCGATGGCGGGATACAGGCCTTTGTACTGAAATGCCAATCGCAAAGGATCGTTGGTTGAAGATGATCCTTTGCGTCCGCCCCCTCGCTCTCCGCTCTCCGCTCTCGGCTCTCCGCTTCTCACCGGGATCCAGCGATCACTGCCGTAAAGAATGACGCGCTGATGCTTCGAGTCGAGTTGGTACCACGGGATGTCGAGCGGGATTTCCAACTCGGCGGCGAGGGCTTCGAGGAACCTTCGGAAGCCGGCATTCTCCCTCGGCCGGGGCCACGCGGAGACGGCGCCGTCCAGCAGCGATAACTGGGGACTGGCGACCAGCGCCTGTTGATTGGTCCCCCGCTCGACACCGAGGCCTTCGCAGACGTCGCACCATCCCAGCGGGCTGTTGAACGAAAAGTTCTGCGGCGTGAGCTGTTCGAACGAGCGGGGCATCAGGCATCCGCAGAGGGTAAGAAATCGAAAACGTCGAAGATGAGGAAGTCGGCTGCGTTCAATGTTGCGAGCCGGCCAACATCCTGAGAAGCATAAGTGGCGGCAATCAGCGTGTCGAGAATCCGCTTGCGGCCCAACTGAAACTGCGACATCCACTGCATTGCCAGCAAGATCACATCGTCCCCGGTGGAGAACCACGCACTTTCCTCGGCGAGCAGCCAGTCGTCCACCTGGCGGAGAGCCTCCTGCATTGTCATCGGTCTCTCAAATCGCCGTGAGTCTGTCACCACGTGGAGAAACTCAGCCACGACCTGGCTGCAGAGGCCGAGCCTTTCGTCCGCAGTGATCCACCGGCTCATCAAATCCGCAACTTCCGGATGACGGGGATGTTCTTCATGAACCGCCGCAATCAGGAATGTCGTATCAATCCCGATCATGATCGTCCTCGCGATCGAAGAAATCCTCCAGAAGTTGGGCTCGCGAACTCCACGGTTTGAGGATTCTTCCCATGGAAACCGGCTGTTGATCGCGGAGGCTGTGCGTCCCTTTTCGTAGACGAGCACGATGCAACTGCAATGCCATGTGGATGACGTCTTCCGTCTTCAGATTGCGCCGCCGCGCATAGTCATCGTAGTCGGTATAGAGAGATTCCGGAATTTCGACACGGATCGACTTCATCGGATCAACTCCGGTGATAAGAGGCGGCGGACGCTCTCGGAAAACGCCTGCGGACGATGGTTTGCTGGTTATTGTACACCATGCGCACAGACCGGACACGAGTAATGCAGGCTTAGCCGGTCGACGCGCCAATCCGCTTCGGGCCGGTCGCGATCAACATGCACAAGGTGCAGCACGCCTTTGCCGACATCGAGGGCTGTCTCGATCGAGTCGGCAATGCGGCCGCGCGTTTCGCCGCTGACTTTGATGCGGTCGACGATCGCCTCGACGGTGTGTTCCCGTTTGTGGTCGATCTCCGGCACGTCTTCCAGCAGATGCGTCTCGCCGTTGATCCGCACCCGCAGAAAGCCCTGCGTGCCGAGCCGGTCCCATAGTTTCGTGTAACTCTGGCCGACCGGAATCTCGACCGGGGCGGCGAGGTACAGGCGGGTCCCCTCATCGAGTGACAGCACGCGGTCGACGATTTCGTCGGTCGTCTGCCGCGTGACCGGGACGTCATGCTCTGGACAGAACGGCGTCCCCAGCCGCGCGAACAGCACGCGGAGATAATCGTAGATCTCAGTCACCGTGCCGACCGTGGAGCGGGGAGTCGCACCGACCGTTTTCTGCTCGATGGCGATCGCCGGCGAAAGGCCGGAGACGCTCTCGACCTTCGGCTTGGGCATCTGACCGAGAAACTGCCGAGCATAAGCCGAGAGCGACTCGACATATCGCCGCTGTCCCTCCGCGTAGAGCGTATCCATCGCCAGCGACGTCTTGCCCGACCCGCTCGGCCCGCAAAAGACGCTCATCCGGTCGCGGGGAACGGTGACGTCGATCCCCTGCAGGTTGTGCTGGGCCGCTCCGCGGATGGTGATGGTGTCGAGCGTTGAGCGTTGAGGGTTGAGGGTTGAGGGT
This sequence comes from Planctomycetaceae bacterium, assembly GCA_029259845.1. Classification (GTDB taxonomy): domain Bacteria; phylum Planctomycetota; class Planctomycetia; order Planctomycetales; family Planctomycetaceae; genus JAHBXU01. Next base: position 46,042 of record JAJDEI010000282.1, read on the forward strand.
CGTTGTCCGTTGCGCTTCGGCTTGCCGTTGCGCCGGGACCTGCGAAGCGATGAATCAAGGACTGGGCGCAGTGCCTTGCCGGTGTGAGATTCGTCGCACGCGGCGATGTCCTCTGGGGTTCCTGTTGCGACGAGCATTCCGCCTCCACTGCCACCCTCCGGACCGAGATCGACGACCCAGTCGGCCGTTTTGATGACGTCCAGGTTGTGCTCGATCACGAGCACCGTGTTGCCCGCTTCGACAAAGCCGCGCAGGACTTCCAGCAGTTTCCTGACGTCGGCGAAGTGCAGTCCGGTCGTCGGCTCATCGAGGAGGTAAAGGGTGTTGCCGGTCGAGCGTTTTCCCAGTTCGCGGGCCAGTTTGATCCGCTGCGCCTCGCCGCCGGACAGCGTGGGAGAAGGCTGACCCAGTTTGAGGTAATCGAGCCCCACGTCGTGCAAAGCCTGTAACAGCCGCAGAATCTTTGGATGATTCTTGAAGTGCTCGATCGCCTCCTGCACGTCCATGTTGAGCACGTCGGCAATCGACTTTTCCTTGTAACGGACTTCGAGCGTTTCGTGGTTGAACCGTTTCCCCTCGCAGACGGGGCAGCGGACCCAGATGTCGGCGAGAAAATCCATTTCGAGCTTCGTCGCCCCGTGTCCCTCACACGCTTCGCAGCGTCCGCCGTCGACGTTGAAGCTGAACCGACCCGGTTTGTATCCCCGAATTTTCGATTGCGGCAGTTGGGTGTAAAGCTTGCGAATCTCGTCGAGCAGTTTGACATACGTCGCCGGGTTGGAGCGCGGCGTGCGGCCAATGGGCGACTGGTCGATGTCGATCGCTTTGTCGAGGTGCTGCAATCCGTTGATCCGCTTGTGCCGGCCCGGCGACCCCTTGCCGCTGTTGACGTCGCGGTTGAGCGTCTCCCACAGAATGTCGTTGCAGAGCGAACTCTTTCCCGATCCGCTCACCCCCGTCACGCACACAAACAGGCCGAGCGGGATCTCGACGTCGATCTCGCGCAAATTGTTGTGAGCCGCGCCGACGATCTTCAGTCGTTCGGATTTCGTCGGCGCTCGACGTTCCGAGGGGATCGCGATCTCCTCCTTTCCGGTGAGATACGCTCCCGTGACACTGCGATCGCTGTGGCGAATGTCGTCCATGCTCCCCTGGGCGACGATCTCGCCGCCGCGCACGCCGGGACCGGGACCGAAATCGACGATGTGATCGGCCGCCCGCATGGTTTCTTCGTCGTGCTCGACAACGACGACCGTGTTCCCCTGATCCCGCAGGTCCATGAGTGATCCGAGCAGCATCTCATTATCGCGCGGATGCAGTCCGATCGACGGCTCGTCCAGGATGTACAGCACGCCGACCAGTCCGCAGCCGATCTGTCCGGCGAGCCGAATCCGCTGCGACTCCCCACCGCTCAGCGTGGGGGCGGAGCGGTCGAGCGTGAGATACCCGAGCCCGCACTTCTGCAGAAATCCGAGCCGCCCGCGAATCTCTTTGAGCGCATCCTCGGCAATCAGCCGCTGCGTCTCGTCGAGATCGACCGCTTCGAAGAACTGCATCGCGTTGTCGATGGACAAGGCGCAGAGGTCGGAGAGAGAGAGGGTCCAGTGTCCAGTGTCCAGTGTCGAGTGTTGTCCGCTGGTTCCTTCACTGGACACTGGACGCTGGACACTGGACGAAATCACGACATTTCGCGCCTGCTCGTTGAGCCGTCTGCCGTGGCAGGACGAGCAGGGGACGACCTCCATGTACTTTTCGAGCTGGCGGCGGCGCATGGGGTTGCCCGCCTTGCGGTAATCGTCGAGGAGTTCCGGCAGGAAGCCGGCCCAGGTACCGCCGTGCTTCCAGACACCGCCCCGGTGCCGCCACGCGAAGGTGATGTGCCGGTCTCCCATTCCGTACAGGAACAACGGCTTCGCGTCCTCCGGCAACTCGTTCCAGGGGCTCTTGAGAAAACTCCCCTCAGCGAGGCCGCAATCCTGTTCGATGGCCCGGGCCACGCCCTGAATCAGATGCCGCCGCCAGCGGCCGACCTTGCCCATGCGGCCCAGCAGATTGAGGGCCCCCTTGGTGATCGACGCGGTCTCGTCGTCGACGATCCGTTCGAGCAGAAATTCGTGCCGCGTGCCGAGCCCGTTGCAGTCGGTGCACATCCCCAACGGACTATTGAAGCTGAACAACTGCGGCGACGGCGGCTCGAAGGAAAGCCCGCAGTCGGGGCAGGCGTACTGGGCGGAGTAGAGTCGAGTGTTGAGTGTCGAGTGTTGAGTGTCACCAGCATTCCCCTTCACGGGACTCTGGACACGGGACACGGGACTGGAATCAACGACCAACGTCCCGCCGCTCAGCCGGATCGCGTTTTCGATCGCCTCGGCGAGCCGCGTGCGGTTCCCCTTGCCCGCCACGAGACGGTCGACAACGACCTCGATCGTATGTTTGAAGTGTTTCTTGAGGCCCAGATCGTCGGACAGGCTGACCAGTTCGCCGTCGACGCGAGCCCGTAGGTAACCCTGTTTGAGCAGGTCGGCGAACAGGTCGCGGAACTCGCCTTTCTGCTGTTGAATGATGGGGGAGAGTACCTGAAATCGGGTCCCCTCCGGCAGGGCGGAGATCGATTCGAGGATTTGATCGGTCGACTGCGCGGTGATCGGCTGTCCGCAGCGGGTACAATGTCCGCGGCCGACACGGGCATACAGCACGCGCAGGTAGTCGTAGATTTCCGTGATCGTGCCGACGGTGCTTCGCGGGTTGCGGCTGGTCACCTTCTGCTGGATGGAGATCGACGGAGCGAGTCCGGAGATCGCATCGACGTCCGGCTTGGGCATCTGCCCGAGGAACTGCCGGGCATAGGTCGACAGCGACTCAACGTATCGCCGCTGCCCTTCGGCATAGATGGTGTCGAAGGCGAGCGAACTTTTTCCCGAACCGCTCACGCCCGTCATGACGATCAGCTTGTTGCGGGGCAACGTCAGGTCGACGTCGCGCAGATTGTGCTCGCGGGCACCGCGAATAATGAGGTCGGAAGCGGGCATGGATGGTGGTCAGCGTCCCGCAACGCGGTCGCGGGAGCAATCGGAAAGGCGCCGCAGGGGCGGGAATCAAGAGAACAGGCAACCGAGGCCGCCCGGCTCATTCTCACGCACAGACAGCATGACTTCTCAGCCGGGATGACCGAATTGTCGAATTATAGGTGACCTCCCCGGTCCCGGCCAATCACCCGCCTGAGATCTACGAAATGACGCCGGTTCCCGCCGGGTGCCACTGCTGGCGACGGGTGGCTGGGGCGTTATCGTGGCGACGGATACGTGTCCTCAGACCGAATCCTGGGGCCGTGACGCGGTGCGTTCACCGTCCACAGCCCCAGCGTTCCGGGCGGCAGGCCGATCATCGGCTTCAGATCGCCCCAGCCACCCCCCACATTTGAGCGGATGCGCCCCCGATTGACGCCGGCGTCCGGTCGGAGTTCGTTGCTCGGTGAGGCGCCGGGTGCCACTGCTGGCGGGTGAGCTAGCTGGTGCGCCTTGCGGGTTACGGCTTCGAGTTGGGCTGGCACTGGTCGGCTTGTCCGCCAGTGCCAGGGGGAATGCGACGCTTTGAGGGTGTGATTTTTTCTCAACGCATGCCCAAACACCCGGTGTCTGGAATCAGCGAGGACGCGAGAAGGCTGATTTCAGCAGCGATGGCCCTCAACGTTTGCCGAGATGACGAGACACCGGGTGTTTCCACCGAAACACTCACAAGCTCTCTGTCCCGCGCCGACCATCGTAGGGTCAGCCGTGGCAAGTGAGACATGCCGCGAGTGCCGGTCGGAACTCGCCCAGGTTCCTCCAGTCCCACTCCGCGCTCGCACTGGCGGACAAGCCGCCCGTGGCACCCGGCGTGTCCCAAGACAGGTTTGCCGTCCGTGTCGATCTCATGCAGGGCACTGGTGCGAATGCCGGTCGCATCGTAGCCGTACGTCGAAATCCGCGCTCAGCATGCTTGCCCTGCTACGCGATGCAAGCAGGGCACCCGGCATGCCGACAGGGAGTCAATGTCAATCCCGGCTTAGCAGTCTGTTGAAAAACTGCTTCGTCGGCGAGAGCGCGGCAAAACTCGTCAGATCAAGGAGCCGAATCGCAGACATATCCCTAGATACGTCGAGAGTTGGCGACGCCGAGCTGACGAGTTTTGACCGCTTGCAGTCAGAATG
>JAJDEI010000283.1 GCA_029259845.1 Planctomycetaceae bacterium
CAACGGGCCGGTTGTTTCCGTTGACGGGACCGCCGACGTAAGCGTCCAATGGGTGGGGGTCTGGCACAATTTTCGGCGGTATGCGGTTTCTGACACAAAGGACGCGATGGCCGAAAATGGTGCCTGACCCCGAATCATCGAGTAAGAGCCGTCGGACCCGTGAACGGTTACGCCGCGGACACGCGGGACTATCAGAGAAGGCGGACATGGCTGCTGAGCCGGAGAGACACAGTCTCCATCAACGGGACGGCATGGACGCCCATCACCAACAAGGAGTTCGGGAAACATGCGAATTGCAATTGCCTCGGATCATGCCGGTTTTGAATACAAAGAAGCGATCAAGAACGTCTTGATGGAGAAGAACCACGACGTGTGCGACTTCGGCACGCATTCGACTGAGACAGTGGACTATCCGGACTTCATCCATCCCGCCGCCGCGGCGGTGGCGCGGGGCGATTGCGAGCGCGGGATCGTGCTGGGCGGATCGGGCAACGGTGAAGCAATGGCCGCCAATCGCCATCGCGGCGTTCGGTGTGCGTTGTGCTGGAGCCTGGAATCGGCTCGACTGGCACGCCAGCACAACGATGCGAACATGCTTTCGCTCGGCCAGCGGTTGATTGAGTTGGACTTGGCCCTGCAGATCGTTGACGTGTGGATGGCGACACCCTTTGAAGGCGGTCGCCACGTCGATCGCCTTCGCAAACTGGACGACATCGCCGGGTGAGCTTCCCGGCAGGAAATGGGTCGGCTGGGTGCCGCGGGCACGGGATGCCCCACACTCGGCTCACGACTTATTCGGAACGTCCGGGTGCTGAGTGTGAGGCATCGTGCCGCTTCGCGGCTCAGCCGCGCCGGCTGGGCCGCCCGGCGCCGGTCAGCGATGAGCCGATTCGTAAAGATCAGTGTTCCATTCCTTTTTACCGGTGAGAATGCAGGTGGTCCGCGGTGGGCGATCCGTTCGTGTCTCAGTAAGATCGTTCACCGGCCGGTCCTGTTCGCTCCCGAGTTGATCCGCCTTCTGTGCCGAGAAGCAAGACGATGAAACTGTTGTTCCGCGTTGTTGTCCTGGCCGGTTTGCTGGGGGCCGGCGGCGCTGCCCTTTGGTATGGGCAGCTCCGACCGGCGAGTCAGCCGAGCGACACACTCATGGTGTTTGGCAACGTTGATGTGCGGCAGGTGGAGCTGGCGATCAACGGCAGCGAGCGGATCGGGCGCGTCCTTGTGGAGGAGGGCGATTTGCTTGAGCCGGGGCAGTTGATCGCGGAGCTTGAACTGGAACGCTTCCAGTTGGCTGTGGACCGTGCGGACGCTCAGATCGCGACGCAGAAACAGGTGGTCGCACGCTTGGAGGCGGGAACACGGCCGGAAGAAATCCGTGAAACCGAAGCGGCTGCGGAAGCGGCGCAGGCGGAACTTGCGGATTCTGAGTCCACCTTCAAACGTGTTGAATTGTTGAAGGAGAAAAACGCGACAACTCAGCAGGACGTCGATGATGCCCGGTCAAAACGCGATGTGGCTGCCGCCAATGTCCGATTTAAGGCCGCCTCTCTCGAGCTTGCAGTCGCCGGACCGCGCAAGGAAGATATCGCGGAGGCCAAAGCGGTGCTCAAACGGCTGGAGGTGGAACTTGCGCAGGCCCGGCACGATCTGCATGATGCGTCGCTGCATGCTCCGTCCCGCGGCATCGTGCAGGAGCGGATTCTCGAAGTCGGCGACATGGCCTCGCCACAAAAACCGGTCTACACCGTCGCCTTGGCCGACCCGGTGTGGGTCCGCGCGTATGTGTCGGAGCCGGACCTGGGCAAGGTCTTTGAGGGGATGAAAGCCAAGGTCGTCACCGACAGTTTTCCCGGCAAGGAATACGACGGCTGGGTCGGCTTCATTTCGCCGTCCGCCGAATTCACCCCCAAGCCGGTGGAAACGCGGGAACTGCGCACGAAGTTGGTCTACCAAATCCGGGTTTTTGTGAAGAATCCGAACAATGAACTCCGTCTGGGGATGCCCGCCACCGTCAACATTCCGCTCGGCCAATCGGGGCCGCTCTCGTCGGGGGAACGGGACCCGGCGGGACCGGCACCGGGCGGCGCGGCCGCATCGGGTGGCGCGGCGGGAACGAAGCCAGAATGACATCGTCCGACGAACAGGCCCTCATCTGTCAGAGCGTCACCAAGACGTTTCGAGCGGGCGATCGGTCGGTCGAAGCGTTGCGGAGTCTGGACGTCGCGATCCGGCGGGGGAAGATCACCGGCCTGATCGGCCCCGACGGGGCGGGCAAGACGACTTTGATGAGGCTGGCAGCAGGACTGTTGCGAGCAGACGCAGGGTCCGTGACCGTGCTGGGCCTGGACGCGGCCCGGCAGTCGCTGGAGGTGCAAGGCAGCGTCGGCTACATGCCCCAGCGATTCGGGCTGTATGAGGATCTGACGGTCCAGGAAAACCTCGACCTGTATGCCGATTTACAGGGAGTGCCGCGCGAGTCGCGGGAGGCGCGATACGAAGAGTTGATGCACATGACCGGACTGGCTCCGTTTACAGCGCGGCTGGCGGGCAAGTTGTCGGGGGGGATGAAACAAAAGCTGGGGCTGGCCTGCACGCTCGTGCATCCGCCCCGCCTGTTGCTGCTCGATGAACCGACGGTGGGAGTCGACCCGGTGTCCCGTCGTGAGTTGTGGAGCATCGTCAATCGCTTCGTCCAGGAGCAAGGGACGACGGTCTTGCTGAGCACGGCCTATCTCGACGAAGCGGAGCGATGCAGCCAAGTCGTCATCCTCCACGAAGGAAAACTGATGGGACAAGGGCCGCCGAGCCAGTTCAGCGACCCCCTCGCCGGTCGCACATTTCAGGTGCGAATTCCGAGCCGCAAGAACCGGGATGTCCAGGAATTGCTGTCGCGCCGGGCGGGCGTGATGGACGCGGTGATTCAGGGGGACGCGGTTCGCGTGTTGCTGGCGCCCGATGCCCCGCCGGCAGCAGAGAACTTGCTGCCGGATCAGAAGGTCGGCTCGGTTGTTCCGGTCCCGCCGCGGTTTGAGGACGGCTTCATTTCCCTTTTGAAGAAGCGCTACGCGGACGGGGCGCAGCCGCAGGGAGCGCCCCCGGCGGACGTCTCCAACGGGACCGGCGAACCGGACGACAGCGACAGCCGGGCGATCGATGTCCACAATGTGGAGCGCCGGTTCGGGGATTTCTATGCGGTCAAGAACGTATCGTTCGATGTCCGCCGGGGCGAGATTTTTGGGCTTCTGGGAGCCAACGGTGCCGGGAAAACGACGCTGTTTCGCATGCTGTGCGGATTGCTTCCGGCGAGTGGCGGAACGTTGCAGGTGGCCGGGGTCGATGTTCGCAAGACCGCCGCCGCGGCCCGGGCGCGCATCGGTTACATGTCGCAAAAGTTCTCGCTGTACGGCACGCTCAGCGTGATGGACAATCTTCGTTTCTTCAGCAGCGCGTATGGTCTCACCGGTCCGCTGCGGCGGGAACGCATCGGCTGGGCAACCGGCGAATTCGAACTGGCAGGCGTCGTCGATGACAACAGTGGTGTGTTGCCGCTGGGATTCAAGCAGCGGCTGGCGCTTGCCTGTGCGCTCATGCACCGTCCGCAGATCATTTTTCTCGACGAGCCGACTTCGGGCGTCGATCCGCTGGCCCGCCGGGAGTTTTGGCATCGCATCAATGCGTTGGCTGCCCAGGGCGTGACCGTGTTGGTCACGACGCACTTCATGGAGGAAGCGGAATACTGTGACCACATGGCCATTATGATGGCGGGCGAAATCCTGGCGTTGGGGACGCCTGCTGAGATCAAACAGCGGGCCCGTTCGAAGGAGAATCCCGATCCGACGATGGAAGACGCATTCATCCGCTTGATCGACACACGGTCTGCCGAGGTCTCATGACACCCACTGTACAACCTCAAGACTCCCCCCTTCGGGACGCTCCGCCTCCTCGCCGCGGCGGCTCGCTGATGCGTCTCCGCGGGCTGGTGCGCAAAGAGTTTCTGCAAGTGGTTCGCGATCCGAGTTCGCTGGCGATTGCGTTTGTGTTGCCCGTCGTGCTGCTGCTGATGTTCGGGTATGGCGTTTCGCTGGACGCGGAACATGTGCCGATCGCGATGGTTGTCGACAAGCCGACTCCGGACACCAACAGTTTTTGTGCCGAGCTCGAGAAGTCGATCTATTTTTCCCCCGATTACGTGAATGGCATGCGGGAGGCCGAACGGGCGCTGTTGGAGGGGCGTGTTGACGCGATTGTGCATCTGCGCGAAGATTTTTCCGAAAAACTCCGACGTCCCGGTGGTGCGCCGGTTCAGGTCGTGATCAATGGTGTTGACGCCAACAATGCGCGGATCGTCAACGGGTACGTTGATGGTGCTTTCGGCAAATGGTTGGAACACAGTGCGACGGAGCGGGGCGTGTCTGCCGTCCCGCCAGTGGGCTTGGAACAACGCATCTGGTTCAACGCCAATGTGCGGAGCCGCAACTACCTGGTGCCGGGCGTGGTGGCGGTGGTGATGACGCTCATCGGTGCGCTGCTGACGGCACTGCTCATGGCCCGCGAATGGGAGCGCGGCACAATGGAGGCCTTGCTGGTGACTCCCGTCTCGATGCGGGAAGTGCTTGCCGGCAAGATCATCCCGTATTTCATCCTCGGCATGGGAGGTTTGGCACTTTCGGTCGCGATGAGTGTGTGGCTGTTCGAGGTGCCCCTCCGCGGATCGTTTTGGGTGCTGCTGCTGGGGTCGTCGCTGTTTCTGCTTACGGCGCTCGGCATGGGCCTGTTTATCTCGACGGTCACACGAGTGCAGTTTGTCGCCGCACAAGTGGCCATCATCACGACGTTTCTGCCGGCGTTCATGCTCTCCGGGTTCATCTTCGATATCGGCAGCATGCCGCGGCCGGTCCAGTGGATCACGCATGTCATTCCTGCGCGTTACTACGTGACGATTTTGAAGACCAACTTCCTGGCTGGCGACGTCTGGTCGGTGCTCGTGCCCAACATGGCCGCGTTGGCGGTGATGGCGAGCATCTTCCTGGGGTTAACGCGCCGGCTTTCACAGAAACGTCTGGATTAGGCTTTGTCGGAAAACTCGAATGTCGTCTTCACGCTCCGCGTGATGACCGTGCAAGGGCAACGTTCCCATGACCGGCTACGCACTCACTTCATTCGCTGATCGCGCGAAGCCCGATGGCGACCATGAACCATGGTTTTCCGGCAGAGCCAAGCCGCCTTGGGGAGCCGTGCCGAAGTACGAGGACGAACTGGTTTGTCCACTGCTGGCACGGCAGTGGCGCACGGGGCCGAGGTTATCGGCACTCCATTGAAATGTTCGGTGGTAAGCGTTCACAGGGTGGGGGTCAGGCACCATTTTCGGCCATCGCGTCCTTTGTGTCGGAGGCCGCTTCCCGCCGAAAATGGTGCCGGACCCCGAATCATCGAGCAAGAGCCGTCCGATCCGTGAACGGTTACTATTCAGTGTGTCATGAGAGTGGGTGAGTGATGTCGCGGCTGTTGGCACTCATTCGGAAAGAGTTTCTGGCGTTGTTGAAGGACCCCCGGAGCCGGTTCGTCATCATCGGGCCGCCGATCATCCAACTGGTGGTCTTCGGCTATGCCGCGACGTTTGACGTGACCGATGTGCCGTTGGCCGTCTACAACGAGAGCGGCGGTGGCGCGGCGCGCGATCTGGTGGCCCGGTTCGACGGTTCGCCCAATTTTCGCCGCGTGGCGATGATTGCGAGCGATGCGGAGATCGCCCCGTTGATCGACAACCGCACGGCACTGGTGGTGTTGCACATTGGGCCGACGTTCAGCCGTGACTTGTTGCGTGACGGCCACGCGTCGGTGCAGGTGATTCTCGATGGCCGCGATTCCAACACCGCGTTGATCACCCTGGGCTACGCCTCCACGATCGTCAACACCTTCAGCGCCCAGTGGGCGAAGGAACACGGCGGCGGAGGAGCAGCCGCCCGCCTGGAAGTGCGGTCGTGGTTCAATCCGAACCTGCAGAGCCGCTGGTTTATCGTGCCGGGCATCATCGGCATCCTGACATTGGTCGTGACCATGCTCGTGACCGCGTTGTCGGTGGCGCGCGAGCGGGAACAGGGCACGTTCGACCAATTGCTGGTGACGCCGTTTCACCCTTGGGAAATTCTCGTCGGCAAGGCGGCGCCGGGCTTCATTATTGGCGTTGCGGAGTCAACGCTGATCATTGCAGCGGCTGTGTTCTGGTTTCGCGTTCCGTTGGTGGGGGATCTTGTCACCCTGTACACGGGGGTTGTGTTGTTTGTGCTGGCTGCCATCGGTGTGGGGCTGATGATTTCGTCTTTGGCGGTGACGCAGCAACAGGCGCTGTTGGGGGCATTCCTGTTCCTGGTCCCGGCGATCATCCTGTCCGGTTTCTCAACGCCCATCGCCAACATGCCGGCAGCCGTGCAGACGATTACGTACATCGACCCGTTGCGTTATTTCCTGGTCGTGCTACGGGGGACGTTTCTTCAGGGGGCGTCGTTTCGGTTGCTCATCGATCAGTTCTGGCCCATGGCGTTGATTGCCGTCACGACGCTTACGACCGCCGCCGCGCTGTTTCGCCGGCGAATGTATTGATTGTGGGCGAGTCGTGTCCCCAGGCACTGGCCACGGGGGCGGTCATGCCCGCGATCGGTGAGGGTGCGCCGGAGTATTGGGTCCGCGCGGTCAGAGAACCTGGGAAAGATGCCCTCAGGCGATCCGGTGACGCAAGATGCCCGGAGAGGGACATGGCAGTCTGGGGGGAAGCGGTCAATTGGTTTTCAGTGGTCATGACTGTCCTGCCGATGAGACGAGTAATCGCGGGAGTGACAGGCCCGCGGGACCGGGAATCCGTGGAATTGGGACAACTCGTCCTGGGCGGCGACCGCGATTCGTTCTCTCAGGGTTAGAACTGGATCATGTGCACATTGCGGACATCATGTTCGATCTTGCTGGCGCTGATCGTGCTTGGCCAGTCCACCGTGACCTGTCCGGCGACGATGGTTCCCTCTGTTGGTGATTCGCCATTGTGCGGTTGCTGCCGGGACGCCGAGCCGACTTGCCGGGGCCATGCCGGCCATCAAGGTTGCCAGCAGAACGACGAGCCGGCTCGTCGGCGCGACGACGGAGAATCGCCTCGTTGCCCCTTCTGTCAGTCTCAGGTCAATTTCACCAGGCATGTGGTGGAGACGTTTTCGTTTCGGTCATTCGAACTCTGTCGGGGGCTTGTCGTGTGTCCCTCCGAAAATCTGACGGCCACATCGTGGCTGCTCTCGCGAAGGGAGCAGTTTGCAGCGCGGTTCGGGGGATCGCGTTTCATCCTGTTGTGCCGGCTCGTGCGCTGACCATCCCGCGCAAGCGGTCGCCCTGCGATGCCGGATGTGAAGCCGGCCGATGTGTCAGTCTCTTCGTGTTTTGTCGGAGTATGTGATGAAACGGTTTGCCCTCCCCAGTCTTGGTTTGCTGGTGTGTCTCAGCACGGTGGTTTCGTCGGCCCATGCTGGGCCTTTTGCCGCTCTGCGCAACTCGTCCGGAGATGGCGAGCGGCACCAGGGGGGATCCGACCAGCCGCCACGGACCGCACCGGATGTTCCGGTCACCTCGTCCTTGGGGCAGGTTTCCGAGGTCCGGGGGCCGGGGTCGGGCCAGTGGCCGCCACCGCTCGTTTCCCGGCGTTTGGCCGAGCCCGCGACAGGCGTGTGGGCAGCCTACGAAGACTCGGCTGCGCCGCACCCGAATGGTGTTGCGAAGAGCGGCCCGGAGTTGTTGAGGACGTTGTTTGCCGAGAATCCGGAGCAGCAAACGCCGCTGATCCTGGTTCCGGACGAGGAGCCGGCGAGATCGGGACCGGAGAGTTTGGGTCCGGCCGACGAGTCTGGCGCCATGACGCTGAAGGACCTGGAGCAGATGGCGCTGGCATGGAATCCGACGTTGCAGCAAGCTGCGGCGGTTGTCCAGAAAGCGCGCGGCATCCGTCAGCAGGTGGGACTGTATCCCAATCCCACGGTTGGCTACGCCGGCCAGGAGGTCGGGGACAGTAACACGGCCGGGCAACAGGGGGGGTTCATCGGGCAGACGATTGTCACCGGGCACAAGCTGCAACTCAACCAGGACGTGGCCAGTTGGGACATCCAGGAGTTGTCCTGGGCGTATCAGGCTCAGCAGTACCGTGTGCTCAACGATGTTCGCCTGCGGTACTTTGATGTCCTGGGGGCCCAGCGGCGCGTCAGCATCGCCGAGGATCTTGTTCACGTCGCCGAAGTGGGGGCCAAGGCGGCTGAGGATCTGTTTGAGGCGAAACAGGGTGCCCGTCCCGATGTCCTGCAGGCCCGCGTCGATCTGAATGAAGTCCGAATCATTCTGCAGAATGCGCGCTACGATTACGATGCTGCCTGGAAGCAACTGGCGTCGGTTCTGGGACAGCCGGAACTGGTTCCGCCACAGCTTTCCGGATCGCTTCAGGAAGAGGTGCCGGAGTACGAGTGGGAGACGATGCACGCCCTCCTACTGGAGAGGAGCCCCGAGTTACAAGCGGCCTACACACGGGTTCAGCGAGCGAAGGCGCAAATCCGTCGCCAGAAAGCACAGCCCGTCCCGAACGTTCAGGCCCAGGTCGGCGTGATGCACGACAACATCAGCGACTTCGACGAGGTCAACGTGCAGGTGGGGATTCCGTTGCCGATTTTCAACCGCAACCAGGGGAACATTGCAACGTCCTACGCGGAGTATCACCGCACGATCCGCGATGTTGAGCGTATGAAGCTCGGATTACGGAACCGGCTGGCGGTCGCCTTCCGCGACATGCAACAATCAAGTCAACAGGTCGCGCGTTACCAACAGGACATCATTCCGACCGCCAAGGAGAATCTTGATCTCACCGAAGAAGGATACCAGCAAGGGGAATTTGATTTCCTGCGGGTGCTGACTGCTCGCCGCACGTATTTTGAAACAAACCTGCGGTATGTGCAGTCACTGATCGCCTGGCGAAAGGCGGATGTCATCCTGTCAGGCTTGCTGTTGACCGGCGGATTGAATGACGTGCGGGACATCAACGGCGGTGCACGGAGACTGCGTGGCATGGCGCTGGGCGGACAGTGACCGGCATTGAGGAGCCAGGGTCCGACACCGGAGCGACCGGTGTCTGGCCTTTGGGTGTCAGCACCTGCTGGTGCCTCAAAGTGTCGTCAAGGAGATCGCACCGTTCGCGGTTCGGACACACGGACTGCATGATCGTGGCTATGGCGGCAGCGGACGCATGTCAATACGTCAACAGAGATTAAGGTTGCCAAGGCGTCTCTCGGTCGGGGGCGGGCGGCCAACGGCATCGAAGCTGCAACAAATGAAGCGGATCTTTCGGTCCGGTCAGCACCTCAGGTTGACTTGATCCGGGAGAAGAGCCATCATTCAAGCATGGGTCGAAGGATCCTTCGCGATAAACGAGGGTTCTTGGTCAAACCTCCTGGGGACCACGCGGAGGTTTGATTCGGCCTTTGGGATCGTTCGGTGAAAACGAATGTTTTTGCATGGCACAACATCTCTGATCGCCCTGATCGCGTTTTCGGTTCACGCGGTGGGGGGGTGTTGTGTGCATCACGCTCATGCGTCGCAGGTCTTGTCGGGCGAGGGGCTGAATCACTCTCACGGGGCGTCGCTGGGAGGTTCGGGCTGCTCGCATGCGATGCTCCCCCATGCCGCTGCTCCTGGTCACGCGATTCATGATCATCCGCATTGGGGCGGTGACGAGCCGTGCGAAAACCACGATCATCCGCATCCCTGTTGCGACGAGGGGAGTTGCTCCTTTGCCGTTTCTTCCAAGGTGAAGCTGCCTCCGATTTCCGCCGCAACAATGTTGGGGACAGTTGCCGCGGTTGGTTCTTCGCTTTCGTCGGGGCAGGCGACAGCACAGGCCGCTGTCGGCTCTCCTGCGGGTGCCGGGTCCGCCGATCGCGCGCGCCCACTGCTTCAGACCTGGCTGCTCTAGGAGCCGGGCACCGCGCTGCTCGAGTCCACAAGAAGACTCGGGGGCTATCTTCCGGTACGCCCAATCGCGCCCCGGTCCGACGCCGCTGATTCGGTTCTCGCCACCGTCTCCGGTCTCCATCGGACGCGCGCCTTCGGCACGTCCTCCAGTTTTGCACCCCCGGTTCGTCGCTGTCCGCCGGCGTAGGCAATTGCGCAGGCTGTTTCCCGCCCGTGGCCCTGAACCTTTGACTCAGGAGAGATCTCATGCGATCCCCGCTATCCAAAATCTCGTCGGAGCGTCTGGCGTCGCTGGCCGGCATGGTCCTCGTCGGAGTGTTGGCCGTTGCGGCCTGGGGTTTTCGCGCACATTGGCTGCCGGCGGCCCGCATCTGGCTGGCTGGCCAATTGGACGTGCAAGTCCCCGCCGGTGAGTCTGAAGAGAGCCACGCCGGGCACGATCACGGCGGGCATGACGACTCCCATGCCGGGCACGAGGAGTCCAGTTCTCTGCACCTGTCCGAACAGGCCCGCGGCAACATCGGCTTGACGGCTGAGATGTTACAGCCGGTGAAATTGGGTGTTTTCACGCGTACCTTGAGCGTTCCGGCCCGTGTCGTGGAGCGGCCCGGACGGACGCGGATTCAGGTCGCCTCACCGATGACCGGAGTCGTCACAGCCGTGCACGCCGTGCAGGGAGAGGCGGTCCGACCGGGGACGCTGATGTTCAAGGTGCGGCTGACCCATGAAGACCTGGTCCAGGCCCAGACCGTTTTTCTGAAAACGCTGGGCGAGCTCGATGTCGAAGACCGCGAAATCGACCGGCTGACGGGGCTCGATGAGCGCGGCGTGATCGCCGGCAAGACGCTGCTGGAACGTCAGTACTCCAAGCAAAAGCTCCAAGCGGTCCTCCGGGCCCACCGGGAGGCGCTGCTGCTGCACGGTTTGTCTGAACAGCAAATTGACGGCATCGTGCGGGAGCGGCATTTGTTGAATGAACTTGAAGTCCGAGCCCCTTTCCTTTCGCAACGCGACCCCAACACGCAGAGAGCGGCCTTGTCGATCAATCATGTTTCCGTGGCTTCTCCTGCCGAGGGCGAGACGGATCCCGGCGAGTTGCTCATGGTCCAGTTGGTGAATGTGCACACCGGCGCCATGGTGCGGGCCGGAGATGCGCTGGCTGTCCTGGCGGACCTCCGTGAGTTGTACATTGAAGGGCGGGCGTTCGAGCACGATGCCGACGAGATCACGCATGCGGCTCGGATGCAGGCAGCCGGCGAACCGGGTTGGGACGTCACCGCCGTCCGAGAGAACAACGGCCGTGCCTCGGAGACCGTCACCGGGCTGAAAATCGTCTACGTGGACAACGAGGTTCAGTCCGAATCGCGGGCCCAGCGCTTCTTCGTGAGACTGCACAATCAGATCGCCCAGGACACGCAAACGCCCGACGGGCATCGGTTCCTGACGTGGCGTTTCAAGCCGGGGCAACGCATGCAACTCCGCGTTCCGGTCGAGGCCTGGGCAGACAAAATCGTCCTCCCGGTTGATGCGGTCGCCCGGGAAGGTGCCGAGCGATTCGTGTTCCAGCAGAACGGCGACCATTTCGACCGGCGTCCGGTTCAGGTCGAGTATCAGGATCAGATGTGGGTCGTGATCGCCAACGACGGGTCGTTGTTTCCCGGCGACATCGTCGCCATTCAGGGAGCCCATCAGATGCAAGTGGCCCTCAAGAACAAAGCCGGCGGCGGTGTCGATCCCCACGCCGGGCATAACCACTAGTGGAGAGCCGAGAGCGGAGAGCCGAAAGGGGCACAAGGTTTCCCAAAAGAGATCATCAATATGTTTCGATTCGAGAAATTCGATGTTTGGCAAAAGGCGATTGTTTTCACAGGCAAGGTGTACCGGGTGACCGGGCAGTTCCCTCCCGATGAGCGATTCGGCCTGACGAGCCAGATGAGACGAGCGGCCGTATCGATCTCATCGAATATCGCCGAGGGAAGCTCCCGGTCGTCGGATACCGACTTTGCTCGTTTTGTGCAAATCGCCTACGGCTCGCTCATGGAAGTGGTTTCACAGGCAGTCATCGCAAGAAACGAGGGATTCATGGCGGACGACCGTTGCCATGAACTCTCTACCGACGCCGAAGAACTCGCGCGTATGCTCAGCGGACTCAGATCCCGCCTGTTGCCTTAAACCTCGTTTGCTCTCCGCTCTCCGCTCTTTGCCCTCCGCTCTTTGCCCTAGGCTCTTCTCCATGCTCAACGCCATTATTCGATTTGCACTGAGACAGCGATTGCTGGTCGTTGTGTTTTCGCTGTTCCTGATGGGAGCGGGGGGCTGGAAGGCGGTCCATATGGATATCGACGTCTTCCCCAACCTCAACCGGCCGCGCGTCGTCGTGATGACCGAAGCACCGGGGATGGCACCGGAGGAAGTCGAAGCACTCATCACGTTTCCGATCGAAACGGCCATCAACGGTGCCAATGGAGTGGAAGCCGTTCGCAGTTCAGCGGGCGTTGGTATCTCGGTGACGTACGTCGAGTTCGATTGGGGGACCGACATCTACAATGACCGGCAGATCGTGATGGAGCGGCTGCAGCTCGTGCAGGACCGCATGCCTGACGGCGTGAAGCCGCAACTCGCGCCGATCTCGTCCATCATGGGGCAGATCATCATGATCGGCATGTGGAGTGAGGGGGAGAAAACACCGGCGCTGGAAGTACGGACGCTGGCGGACTGGGTCGTGCGGCAACGGCTGCTCACCATTCCGGGCGTCTCGCAGGTGTTCACCATGGGCGGCGGGCGGATGCAGTTCCAGGTGCTCGTCGATCCCGACAAACTGCTCGACTACGGCATCACGTTGCATGAAGTCAAACGCGCTTGCCAGCAAAGCAATGAAAACGCCACGGGAGGCTATCTCGACGATCAAGGGCCCAACGAATTTCTCGTCCGCGCTTTGGGGCGCGTGCAATCGGTCGAAGACTTGAAGCAAGTTGTCGTCACGATTCGCGAGGGACGGCCCGTGCTGCTTTCGCAGATCGCGAACGTGGTCGAGGGCCCGCAGGTCAAACGGGGCGACAGCTCCGCGTACGTTCGCAATGAAGAGGGCGGCTTTTCCGGCGGCCCGTCAGTGGTGCTGACCGTGAACAAACAGCCGACGGCGGACACCCGCGAAGTCACTGATGAGATCATGCGGGCCCTTGAGGAACTCAAGCCGTCACTGCCCGACGATATCCACATTCAGCCGGGGCTGTACTCGCAGAAGGCGTTCATCGACCGGGCAATCGAAAACGTGGTCGAAGCCCTGCGAGATGGCGGCGTTCTGGTGGTTGTCATTCTGTTTTTGTTTCTGATGAATTTCCGCACGACTTTTATCACGCTGACAGCGATTCCCCTCTCGATTGCGATCACCGCGCTGGTGTTTACCGCTTTCGGGCTGTCGATCAACACGATGACGTTGGGCGGACTGGCAGTGGCCATCGGCGAACTCGTCGACGATGCGATTGTCGACGTGGAGAACATCTTCCGTCGGCTTCGCGAGAACCGCCACGCGGCGAATCCAAAAAACACACTGCTCGTCGTGTTCCAGGCGAGTTGCGAAATTCGGAATTCGATCGTGTTCGGCACGATGATCGTTGTGCTGGTGTTCCTCCCGCTATTCGCCCTGTCGGGGATGGAAGGCCGGTTGTTCGTCCCGCTGGGCGTGGCCTACATCGTATCGATCCTGTCTTCGCTGCTCGTGTCGCTGACGCTGACACCGGTGTTGTGCTACTGGCTGTTGTCGCGATCAAAACTCACGGAGAGCGAAAAGGACGGGCCATTGCTGCGGTTCCTCAAGTGGGCGGCCGGCGGGGCCATGTGGCTGAGTCTCCACAACGCGAAGACAATGCTGTTCCTCGGAGCGTGCGGTGTCGCCATCTCCTTTGTCGCTCTTTCGGGGTTGGAACGCGACTTCCTGCCCCCGTTCAACGAGGGGGTGGCACAGCTCAACGTGGTGCTGCCGCCGGGGACGTCGCTGAAAAAGTCGAACGAAATCGCCGAAACCGTCATTCAGCGGCTGATGGATGTTGAGGGAGTGGCCGCGTTCTCGCGACGGACCGGACGGGCCGAACTGGATGAGCACGCCGAAGGCGTTAACATCACCGAGATGATCATCAGCTTCGATCCCGAATCCGGTCGGGGACGCGAGGAAGTGCTGGACGACATCCGTCTGGCGATGGAGGACATCCCCGGCATTGTGACCACGGTCGAGCAGCCGCTGGCCCACTTGATTTCGCACATGATCTCCGGCGTGAAAGCTCAGGTCGGCATCAAGATCTACGGGGATGATCTGAACGTTCTGCGCCGCAAGGCGCAGGAAATGGCTGCCAAGATGCGCGGCATCGACGGCGTCATCGACCTGCTGGTCGAACCACAGGTCGAGATCCCCCAATTGCGGATCGAACTCGACCGCGACAAGCTCGAACTGTACGGCCTCACGCCGGTGTACGTGAACGAATACATTTCGACCGCCATGAACGGCGAAGTCGTCAGTCAGGTGCTGCTCGGCCAGCGGACCTTTGATCTCCTGGTGCGGATGGATGAGAAATACCGCGAGGACCTGCAGGCACTCGAACGGCTGTCGATCGACCTGCCCGGCGGCGGGACGACACCGCTCTCGTCGGTGGCCAGAATCTACAAATCCAGCGGTCCGAACACGATCAACCGCGAGCTGGTGCGCCGTCGGATCGTGATTCAATGCAATGTCTCCGGCCGCGGCCTGGTCGACGTGGTGACGGAGATCCAGGCGGCGCAACGGCCGGTCATTGAATCACTGCCGCCGGGCTATTTCGTCGAATACGGCGGACAGTTTGAAAGTGAGAAAAACGCCAGTCGAATCATCGGCGTGTTGTTCGGCGTGTCGATGTTCGGCGTGCTGATGGTGCTCTACACGATGTTCCGGTCGGTGAATTTCTCGCTGCAGGTGATGGCCGCACTGCCGATGGCGTTTATCGGCTCCGTGACGGCCCTGATTGTCACCGGCCAAACGCTGACCGTGGCCGCAATGGTCGGCTTCATTTCACTCGGCGGCATCGCTTCGCGGAACGGCATCCTGCTGCTCAACCATTACCTGCACCTGGTCCACTACGAAGGGGAAACCTGGTCGAAGGAAATGATTGTCCGCGCCGGCAAAGAGCGACTGGCTCCTGTATTGATGACGGCGCTGACGTCGGGCATCGGACTGGTTCCGCTGGCACTCTCTGCCGGCGAGCCGGGCAAGGAAATCCTCTATCCGGTCGCGACCGTCATTCTGGGCGGACTGATCAGCAGCACGTTCCTGGAGTTCTTCGTTCGTCCGGCCCTGTTCTGGACGTTTGGCCGCAAAGCCGGTGAACGGATCATCGCAACCTCGTCCACGGAAGTGCCCTTGGTCGAAGAAAAGGAAGAGGCCCATCACGCGGACGACGCCGAGTCAACCCCCGAGGCTTCGCCGCAGGAAACCGCGTCCTGACCGGCGGCTCTCAACCATTTGTCATTCCGGAAAGGAACAACCAATGTATCGCAATCACGTACGGACCTTCGTCGCAGCTTCTGGGCTCGCCGCCTTTCTCATCTCCGGCTGTGGAACCGCCGCCACCGAACCGGCTGGTGGCAGCGGCGATTCGTCTCCGGTGGCCGACTCCGGGGACGCTCACGCAGGCCGCGACCAAGAAGGGCATGACCACGGCGGCCATGGTCACGATCATCCGTCGGAGGGGCCGCATCATGGGCATTTGGTCGAGCTTGGCGGCGAAGAGTACCATGCTGAGTTCGTCCATGACGAACAGGCCGGCACGATTACCGTGTATATTCTCGACGGTGCTGCCAAGGAGACCGTCCCGATCGAGGCCCCGGAAATCAGCATTAACCTGAAGCATGATGGCCAGGGCGAGCAGTTCAAGCTGGCCGCGTCACCGGATGAACGCGATGCAGAAGGAAAGTCCTCGCGGTTTGTCTCGGACGATGCGGAATTGGGTGAAGACCTGCATCGCGAAGGAGCCGAGGCCCAACTGGTTCTGCAGATCGCCGGCAAGGCGTATCGTGGCAAGATCGAGCATGACCACGACCATGATCACGCTCACGATCATTGAGGGCGACTCTCGCTGAATCAGTTTCAATCTTCATCGATTGATGAATTGGGCAGGCATCGTGCGCGGGCGGCCCAGCCGGACCGGCTGGGTCGCGAAGCGACAGGATGCTTCACACTGAGCGTCCGGACGTTTCAGGCGCGTTGTGAGCCGAGTGTGACGCGTGCTGTGCCTCCGGCACCCAGCCGAATCGGCGGGGCCGCCCGTCAGTTGCCATGCTTCTTGCGGCACGATAGCATAACGGCCTTTGCCTCCTGCGACAGCCGTCGCTGCCAGTTGCGCGCATGATCCCGTCCGTCGAATCCGGACCAGCGGCTCCCGGCAAACGGGTTTGATTGTTCTGACTGAGGAAGAGAAGAAACGTGCCTGAGCTGAGCTTGGATGAACTGAAAGACAAAGCCAAAGTCATCCGCAGGTTGATCATTCGCATCACCACGGAGGCAGGCAGCGGGCATCCGACCAGCAGCCTGTCGGCGGCGGATGTGGTCACGGCGCTCTACTTCGGCGGGTTCATGGCGTATGATCCCCAAAAGCCCCACGACCCGGACCGAGACCGCTTCATTCTCAGCAAGGGTCATGCGTGTCCCGTGCTGTATTCGGCGATGGCCGAAGCGGGTTATTTTTCGACCGACGACATCATGACGCTCCGCAAGCTCGGCTCGCCGTGGGAGGGGCATCCCAACATGCGGCGGCTGCCGGGCATCGAAGCGTCCACCGGCTCGCTGGGACAGGGCCTGTCCCTCGGCATCGGACACGCACTCGCCGGCAAAATGGACGGCAGGGACTATCACACGTATGTCATGTTGGGTGACGGCGAGATGGACGAAGGGCAGGTTTGGGAAGCGCTCGCCTCCGCCCATAAGTACGCCCTCGGCAACCTCACCGCGATCATCGACCAGAACGGATACCAGCAGACCGGCGCGACGAAAGATGTGCTCGATTTGACGGAGTTTCAGCCGAAAATTGAGGCGTTCGGCTGGCACGTGCAGACCATCGCCGGCAACGACATGGATGCCGTGGTGACCGCCCTCAAGGCGGCCCGCGGCATCAGCGACCAACCGACATGCATCGTCTCCCAGACCCAGAAAGGGTACCCGGTCGTTCCGCTGCTGGAAGCCGAAGGCGATCCCAACTACCACGGCAAGCCGTTCTCAAAGAAGTTGGCCGAGGCGGCCCTGGCAATCATCGGCTGACCGCCTCGGTCCCCGTGAATACCGAATCTCAGAGGGTCACACAATGAATCTGAGGTTTCAAATCTGATTGCTGAGGTACGAACTCTGAAATCTCAGATTCGCGATTCAAACGCAGCGAACCGAACTCTTACATCCCCGACGACGGAATCACAGATGCATCTTGGAGAAGTCAGCGGACTGAGCATGGGAGCGGCGACCCGGGACGCTTTCGGGGAAGCCCTTCTGGCACTGGGTGCGATCAACAAAGCGCTGGTGACGGTCGATGGCGACGTCGGCAACTCCACCCGCACGGAGCCGTTCGCCAAAGCGTACCCGGACCGGGCGTTCAACGTCGGGATTGCGGAAAGTAACCTCGTCAGCGTAGCGGGGGGGCTTGCGGCCTGCGGCAAGGTGCCGGTCGTCGCCAGTTTCGCCTGCTTTCTGATGGACAATGCGTTCGATCAGATCCGCATGTCGGTCGCTTTTCCGCAGCTCAACGTCAAGCTCGTCGGCACCCATGCCGGCATTTCGATCGGAGAAGACGGGCCGTCGCAGATGGGAATTGAGGACGTGGCATTGGCCTGTTCTTTGCCCGGGGTGACGGTCGTTGTGCCTTCCGATGCGGCCTGCACCCGCGAGGCGACGCGGGCTTGCATCGAGCATGATGGTCCCATCTACCTGCGAGTCGGCCGCGGCAAGGTGGCAACGATTTACCCCGATGGGTGCAGTTTCGAGCTGGGCAAGGCAATCACCGTGCGGGAGGGGACCGATGCGACCATCATCGCGAACGGTCTGATGGTGGCCGCCGCTGTCGATGCCGCCACGCTGTGCGAGCCGTTGGGGATCTCCTGTCGGGTCATTGATCTGCACACGATCAAGCCGATCGACCGGGACGCGATTGCCGCAGCGGCCGCAGAAACCGGAGCGATCGTGGTGGCCGAAGAGCATCTGCACCACGGGGGCCTCGGGGCGGCCGTGGCACAGGTCGTGGGAGAAACAACTCCCGTGCCGATGGCGTTCATCGACGTGGGAGACCAGTACGCGGAAAGTGGTGACCCGCAGGGATTACTGGACAAATACGGGCTGACGGCTGAAACCGTCATGGAAGCCGTCAAGCAGGCTCACGGACGTAAGTGAGCTGGCTGTCGCGGAGGGCGGAGGCATCTTCGTCCGGGGCAAGAGCAGACCGTGGTCGAGTACCGCTCATTTCGGAACGGCGATCCCCCGCACCTCGTTCGGCTGTGGCACGCGTGTGACCTCGGTCGCGGAGCCGCGAAGGGTTTCGCTCCGGACACGCTGGAGCTGTTCAACTTCTCGCAGCCCTATTTCGACCCGCAGGGATTGCTGCTCGCCCGAGATGGTGACGATGTCGTCGGCATGGTCCACGTTGGTTTCGGCTGCGACGAGTCCCGCTCCCGGCTGTCCCATGAGGCTGGCATCATCGCAGCGGTCATGGTCCGTCCGGACCGCCGCCGTCAGGGCATCGGTCGCGAACTGGTCGGGTTGGCGGAAGACTATCTTCGCAGACAGGGTGCCCGGACGCTGCAAGCGGGGCAGTCCCGCGACCGCGACCCGTTCTATTTCGGACTGTATGGAGGAGCCCGCCCATCGGGGTTTTTGGCAACCGACAGCAATGCAGACCCCTTCCTGAAAGCCATGGAGTACGAGCCCGCAGAACGCATCGGGGTCTATCACCGGGACATCCAGGAAACCGCCGACCCTGTCCATTTTCGGCTGATTTCGATTCGCCGCGCGACGACGATCAGTATCAGCGATCAGCCGCCCGATCCGACATGGTGGTGGTTCACGCGGCTCGGTCGGATCGACTCGCTCTATTTTCAGATGAGCCCCAAGAGAGGCGGGCCGCCGATTGCCGGAGTGACGGTTGTCGGCCTCGATGCGTACCTCGCCAGTTGGAACATCCGTGGTGTCGGCCTGCTCGACATGTACGTGCAGGACGGTGAGCGCGGAAAGGGGTACGGTCGCGCACTGCTCGTCGAGGTCGGCCGCCACATGCGTCAGGAGCTGATTACCCTGGCGGAAGTCCATTCCCCGGAAACCAACGAGTACGCGACCAAGGCTGTCATCGGCGCGGGCTTCGAGCGGATCGACACCGGTATCGTGTACCGCAAGGCGTGAAGCCAGCGTCCGCTCCGGTTGATGGTCGACGTCTGTTGTCAGTCGGCAAAGCCGCCGTGCCGCAGGATTTGCTCCTCGGTGATCCCGGCTTGGTGAAGCGCATTGTTGAGGGCCGTTTCTGCGGACGGCCGCGACGAGCGGCGGCGCTTGATCTGAACGCGGATTCCATCGTCGTTGGGTTTCGTCTTGCGGACCAGTACCGTGATGTGCTCGACATCGGTCGGGATCAGCCGGTCCTCCTGGGCGGCGTCCGTGGGGATGAGCATTGTTTCGCCGCCGCCGGATTGCTCCAGATAGAATTCGCGTTCGTCAATTACGACGGTTGGAATTGCTGGTGCCGTTGCACGGCCTTCGTGGGAACCGGTTCCGGCGTCGCCTGTGCCGCCCGAAATCGTCGCGCCGTCAAGGCTGACCTGGGTGTCGGGGTTCATGCCGATATTCGTGCCCGCTCCCCCCGGCCCGAGACCGTTGAACAGATTGCTCAGCCAAATCCCGATGCCGACGGCAACCAGAATCGCAGCACCCGCCACGCGCTTTCTCATCAACCCATCTCCGGAACGTGAGACACCCCTGCGCGGCGGAGTGTAGCACAGTGTTGGCGCCTCAGCCCAGAGGGAGCCGTTCAGAGCCCGGAGCGTAAGCGACGGGGAGGTGTTTCCGATCGTCGGAGTTGTGGACCCGGCGCTAACGCTTCGGGCTCTGATTGCAGTTGTTCGGAACCCCGATCAGCCCTCCGGGGCCGGCTGATAACCGAGGATCGCGTACTCAAACCGAATGAAACCGGCGGTGTTTCGGCGCATGCGTTCCGAGACGACCGGCAGGCCGCGCTCGGCCGCATCCCGGATTTCCCCCCGCGTGTCGCCGTAGGACAGCATGATCACCACGAGGCTTTTTGGCTGCGGCAGCGATTTGTAGACTGAGTACAGCTTATCGCTGAATTCCTCGGGAGTCGTCGCGCGAAAGCCGCGTTTCTCCTTGCCGGCCCGCAGCGAAAACCAGCCGGTCTCATCGATGTGCAGTTCCCACAAGTCGCAGCGTTTGCGCATTTCTTCGTAGGACAGCAGATGCCGGATCATGCGTCCCGCGTTTTGCAGCGAGAGTTCGCGAAAGCGGGCGTTGAGGAATTCGCGTTGCTCGGCGGACGCTGCCGGGCTCGCGGCTCCGGCCGGTGTGAGCACCTGTGAGACAACCGACTCCGGCAGGCCGAACAGTTCCGTGACCAGCTCCCCAAACAGACGTTGTTGGGCCAGCGCCCGCTGGACATCCGCCTGCAGTTGTCGTGCTCGCCCAGCCAATGCCCCGTTTTCCGACTGCAATCGGGACACACGGGCCGAGGTTTGATTGAGGGCTTCGAGCGTTTGCAGATGCCGCAATTGCAACTCACCCAGTTCGTATTCCGCGCGATGCCGTTGTTCGACCGCCTCATGGGCCGCGTCGACCGTCGTTGCTTCGCGTTCCTGCACATCCATGAACTGCGCGAAAATTACGATCAGCAGCAGATCGAGCAGCGGCGTGAGCTGCATCGTCAGCCGACGGCGGACTCTCATGACGCGCCCTCCTCAGCCGGCACCGGCTGTGATGCACGGTTCCCGGCCGCTGACGACTTTCGTTCCGTCGACGTGTGCAGCGACAATTCGCGTTTCGCGCGGGCAATCGTCTCTCGCACGTGGCGGCGGTTTTCCGACAGCCGCTCGAATCCGGTTTCGAACATGCTGTTAACGAACATCAGCAGGATCGCCGCCGTCAGCCCGGCAAAGGTCGACCAGATTGCCTCGCCGAACCGGCCGACAATCGAACTGACGGAGACCGCCTGATTCGCTGCGTCGACTTCCAGCGCGGCTCCAATCGCCAGAATCGTCCCCAGCACCCCCGCCAAAGGGTATGCCTCGACCATCGTCCGCGTGATGTTGTACACCGTCGCGAAAAACATCGAATTGAGATAACGGCGTTTCTCATCGAGCAGATTCATCCGCTCCAAGAGCGCCGCACGGTCCTCTTGCCGAGACGGGTCATCCAGCACGTCGTTGACGTCGGCGAGAAAGGCGTCGATTTGATCGGACAGCGGGGCATGGCTGTCGAGCAGGCTTTGATTCTTGATCCGCCGCGTGAAGTCGAACAGGGACGAAGCGATCGCCCGCAGATCACGCCGCGCCCAAACCCAGAGAAGCAGAAAGACGAATCCATGCACGGCGAACGCCGCCACAATGATCAACGTCGACAGGCCGGAAACCTGACCGATGAGCGCGTCGAAGTCGACCTCAGCGAACGCCATGTCACTCCCTTTTCTCGATCCAACGTCCCGACAACGCTTGCGGATTAGCAGGGCCTGTTGGGTGTCTCGACGGTTACTGGGTCGCGCACGACGGCAAGCTCCGTTCGCCGGACGATTGGCTCAACGGTCCGTCCGCGATCAGCCGGCACGTTCCAACACATAAAGGGCACTGTGGGCGCGGAGGTTGGCGAGCCAGGCCCGATCGACCGCCCGGTCGCCGATGATGGGCAACTCTTTGATGATCTTGAAGTTACCACGACTCGCCAAATCGCGGAAGTCGATCATCGTCAGGAAGTGAACGTTGGGCGACTCGAACCATTCATAGGGCAACGAATCAGTCACGGGAGCCCGGCCGCCCAGAACGACCTGCAGACGCACCCGCCAATGGCCAAAGTTGGGCACGACGACCAGTGCCCGGCGGGCAACCCGCAGCATCTCGTCGAGTACCGCCAGGGGACGGCGGATTTGCTGCAGCGTCTGCGAAAGCACGGCGACATCGAACGCACCGCTGGGCACATCCCGCAAACCGTCATCGAGATCGGCCCGAATAATCGGCAGCCCCCGGCCCAATGCGGCAGCAAACTCGTTGAGGTCCAGTTCCACGCCGAGGACGTCGCACTGATGGTCGGATTGCAGCCGCTCCAAGAGCCGCCCGTTGCCGCAGCCCATGTCGACCACGCGGCTGCCACTGTCCACCTGGGCCATGATCACCTCGTCGGTAACCGCAACCAGCGGATCAGGCAAATAGATGCGTTTGGCAGGCATGAGAGTATTGAGCGTCGAATTCGCTTGCGGATTAGCACGGCTCGAATGGAGCCGACGGTGTCACACGCTCCGGTCAACCGCAAGCGTCGTGCGGGCGGTTCTAAAATACGGGGGCCCAGGGTTCACGGTTTCTCCGGCGTCTTCCCGGCGACGTTCGCCCGGTACGTTGTTTCGAGGAAGGGCGTCACCAGCCGGCCGAGCATGGGGAGTTGTGACTCGATCAGGAACGCGTCATGGCCGTGCGGGCTCTCCAATTCGGCGAAGGAGACGTGCCGCCCCGCGTCCAGCATGGCCCGGACGATCTCCCGGCTTTGTGACGTCGGGAACAGCCAGTCGGTTGTGTAGGACACGACCAGAAAACGAGCGTCGGTTTTCTTGAAAACATCCGGCAGCGGGCCGTGTGATTCGACGAGATCAAAATAGTCCATCGCCCGCGTGAGCAGGAGATAACTGTTCGCATCGAACCGCTCGACGAACCGTTTGCCCTGATGGTGGAGGTAACTTTCGATCTGAAATTCGGTTTCCTTCAACAGGTCGTAGGTCAGTCCCGCGCTATGTTGCAGTTTGCGGCCGAATTTCAATTCGATGGACTGCTCGGACAGATAGGTGATGTGTGCGATCATGCGGGCCAGCGCGAGGCCGAATCGTGGCGGCTCGCCGCTACTGCCGTAGTAGTGGCCGCTGTTAAACGCCGGGTCTGCATAAATCGCGCGGCGGCCCACCGCATTAAAGGCGATGCCCTGGGCATTGAGTTTGGCACCGGCGGCGAGCACGATGGCGGACGCCAGACGGTCGGGAAAACGGACCGCCCATTCGAGCACCTGCATGCCGCCCAGGCTGCCGCCGATCGCTGCCAGCAGCCGCTCGATGCCGAGATGCTCAACGAGTGCCTGATGCACCTGGACGATGTCCGCTACCGTGAGGAACGGGAAGTCCGGACCCCACGGCTTCCCGGTCTGTGGATTCGCATCGGCTGGGCCGGTCGTCCCCTGACAACCGCCGAACACGTTGGCGCAGATGACGAAGTAACGGTCGGTATCAATCGGCCGGCCCGGGCCGACAAACCCGTCCCACCAACCCGGCTTGCGGTCGTCGGGATCGTGGCGCCCGGCGACGTGGGCGTCGCCGGTCAGGGCATGGCAGACGAAGATGGCATTGTCGCGGGCGGGCGTCAGCTCTCCATAGGTCTGATAAGCGGCCGTGATCGGCCCGAAGGTGCGTCCGCTCGCGAGCGTGAGCGGCTCGCCGCCTGTAAACAGCGTCGCGGATTGCCGCGCAGGCAGGCCGCGCGCGGGAGAATTCATAACCGGTGTCGGAACGGAATTAAACGTCATCAGGACGCAGTGAGTGGGAGCCAACGAGTTGCCGAGCCGGGACGTGAGCCCGATTGAACTCGATTATAGGGGCCGCCTCACCGGATATCGAGCGGTTGCGCCGGGCGGCCATCCCCTCAGAGCCCCGAGCGTTAGCGACGGGACACCCGCGCATTCGTGACTCCTCATCGTATCCACCACCAACGGCGAGAGCGGCTCCCTTCTTCCTTCGATCGGAGTACAGGCGAGCCCACCCCGCGTGCGATGTGTCTGGTGTCCCGTCGCTAACGCTCGGGGCTCTGATTTTCGGCGTCGCCGCGTCGATATTCGGGCGGAGTCAAGTGGGGTTCCATCTCGTTTCTCCAAACTGGTGACATGGTCGCCGCTGCTTGATGATCGTCAGGCAACAGCGGTAGAATCACGCGGCATCATCCGGCATCACACAACCGTGTTTCGCCTCTCTTCGCCGACCACTTCTCTGGAGCCAAACTCATGGGGCTGTTCGACAGACTCCGCCACGAACTGATCGACATCATCGAATGGGTCGACGACTCGCGGCACACGCTCGCGTGGCGGTTTCCCCGCTATCGGAACGAAATCAAGAACGGCGCACAGCTCATCGTCCGGCCCGGTCAGGTCGCCGTGCTGGTCCATCGCGGCGAGATCGCCGACGCCTACGGACCCGGTAACTACGCGCTGACCACCGACAACATGCCGGTCCTCAGCACCATCATGGGTTGGAAGTACGGCTTTGAAAGCCCATTCAAGTCGGAAGTGTATTTCGTCAGCACGCGGCAGATCACCGAACTCAAGTGGGGCACACCCAACCCGATCATGCTTCGGGATCCGGACTTCGGACCGGTGCGGCTGCGAGCTTTCGGCACCTACTCCATGAGATGCTCGGACCCGAAGGTCCTGCTCAAGGAACTCATCGGCACCGACCAGTCCTTTGAAGCCGACGAGATCAACGAGTTGATGCGGTCGATCATCATCTCGGCCTTCGCCGACATGCTGGGCGAGTCGAAGGTCGCGGCACTCGATCTCGCGGCGAGTTACCGGGAGTTTTCCCAGCAACTGCGGGCATCCGTCATTGAAAGGGTCGACGATGAATACGGACTGGACATCCCCCAGCTCGACATCGTGAACATCTCACTGCCCGAAGAGGTCGAAAAAGCCCTCGACACGCGCAGCAGCATGGGCGTCATCGGCGACATGGGCCGCTTCCAACAGTTTCAGATGGGCCAGGCGATGACGGCAGCCGCTGAGAACCCGACTCCCGGCGGAGGCGCGGCCGCCGGGATGGGGCTCGGCATGGGGATGGCAATGGCGAACCAGATGATGCAGGGACAGATGATGGGCGGCGGCACCGGCGTTGCCACCCCTCCGCCGCCACCCGGCGTGCTATGGCATGTCGCGCTGAATGGCCAGACCCAGGGACCGTTCGACGCCCAGCAACTGTCCCACCAAATCCGCACCGGACAGGTCACGCCCGCAACACTCGTCTGGACTCCGGCGATCGGTGCGTGGACGGCTGCGGGGCAGGTCCCCCAACTGGCGGCCTCCTTCGGCCCCGCACCCCCGCCGCCTCCACCGCCGGGAGCCTGACGGTCACCGCTTGCGGTCTCGCGACGTGGGCCAGCACGATGGTTGCGTTCAGGGAGTGCTCATCCGCAAGCGTCGTTGATGGCAGTTTGGGGTGCCGGACGCCGAGAGGTTTCTGCGCCAAGCGGGCGGTGACGAGAATCACACGCCGTGGTACTCGCGATACCATTCGACGAACCGCCCGATCCCCTCTTCGATCGGCGTCGCCGGTTTGAAGCCGACGTCGCGGATCAGATCGTCGACGTCGGCATACGTTGCCGGCACATCGCCCGGTTGCATGCCGAGCATGTTTTTCTCCGCCTCGCGGCCCAGTGCCGATTCGAGCGTCTCGATCAGGTGCATCAGTTCGACCGGCTGATTGTTACCGATGTTGTAGATTTTGTAGGGCGCGCGGCTCGTGCCGGGGTCCGGAGCGTCGCCCGACCAGTCGGGATTCGGTTCGGGGATGCGGTCCGTGACCCGCACGACCCCTTCGACGATGTCATCGACGTAGGTAAAATCCCGCCGCATTTTCCCGTGATTGAAGACGTCAATTGGCCGTCCTTCGAGGATCGCCTTCGTGAACAGGAACAACGCCATGTCGGGCCGCCCCCACGGACCGTACACAGTAAAGAACCGCAGTCCGGTCGTCGGCAAGCCGTAGAGATGGCTGTAACAGTGGGCCATCAGTTCGTTCGCTTTTTTTGAGGCGGCGTAAAGGCTCACGGGATGGTCGACATTGTGGTGCACGGAGAACGGCATCTTGGTGTTCGCCCCGTAGACCGAACTCGATGACGCATACACCAGATGCTTGACCGACTCGGAGTGCCGGCAACCTTCGAGAATGTTCGTGAAACCGACGATGTTGGCGTTGATGTACGCCTGCGGATTCTCCAGCGAGTACCGCACGCCCGCCTGGGCCGCCAGATTGACGACCGCGTCGAACGGCTCGGCATCGAACAGCGACCGGACCGCCTTGTCGTCCGCAAGGTCGACGGGGTGGAACGAGAATCCCTCGTGCGGTGTCAGTTGGGCGAGCCGGTCCTGTTTGAGCTTGACGCTGTAATAGTCGTTGAGATTGTCGAGTCCCACGACCGTATCGCCGCGGTCCAGAAACCGCTGCGACAGATGAAAACCGATGAATCCGGCAGCACCGGTGACGAGAATGCGACTCATATCTCACCTGCGAACTACGTTCCTCGTTCCCAAGCTCCGGCTTGGGAACGCAGTTTCGCGAAGCTCCGCTTCGCCTGTCGAAAGGCCGTCATTGCGCGCGAAACAGAGTTTCGGACCGAGAAGCAATGAGAGCATGATCATGCGTTCGGGGCGAAGGCGTTGGTCCCGGCCGTTGCGGGAGGAAAGGGCTTGCCGTCTTGCCGGAGTGTGTCGAGCCATTCGTCAACGATTTGGCAAAGCTCGGCATACACGGCCGTCTCGTCTGAACCGTGACAGCAGGGTCCGATCACGCCGGGACACCTGCCGACGAAACAACCGTCTGCGTCCGACCACTCAACAATCTTGACGTAGCGTGCGCTCTCTTTCATGGATCCGACTCCGTGATCACACGGGCGACCTCGCGTTCTTGATACGGTTTGGCATCTGCTCCCAGTTTACCAGAGAGCGTGACTCGAATCCCGGCAGGATGCTCCAGATTTCGATGGCTCCCCTTTCCGCCGCGCTCGATGAACCCAGCCCGTTTGAGGTCACGCAGGAGTTCGCGAATCTTACGAGGCATCGAACTGCGTGGCCCGATAGTACTCGGTCGCCTTGCCCAGCCCTGTTTTGAGGTCGACCTGCGGCTCCCAGCCGAGCAGTTGCTTGGCTTTGGTGATGTCCGGGCACCGTTGCTTGGGATCGTCCTTGGGGAGATCGACGTGCGTGATGGGGGCGTCGGAACCGGTCACGCTCAGGACCGCTTCGGCCAGTTCGAGCATCGTGTTTTCGACCGGATTTCCGATGTTGACCGGGCCGATGTCGTCGTCCTGGTCCATCATTCGCATGAGGCCTTCGATGAGATCGTCGACGTAGCAGAACGACCGAGTTTGTGAGCCGTCGCCGTAGATGGTCAGCGGCTCGCCCCGCAGCGCCTGCATAATGAAATTCGAGACGACCCGCCCGTCGTTGGGGTCCATGCGGGGTCCGTAGGTGTTGAAGATGCGGACGATCCGCACCTCCATCCCGTGGGCCAGGTGATAGTTGACACACAGGGATTCGGCGACGCGTTTCCCTTCGTCGTAACAACTGCGCGGCCCCAGCGGGTTGACGTTGCCCCAGTAGTCCTCGCGCTGCGGATGGACATCCGGGTCGCCGTACACTTCTGAGGTCGACGTGTGCAGAATCCGTGCCCGACACCGCTTCGCCAGGCCAAGCATGTTGACCATCCCCACCGTCGACGTCTTGATGGTTTTGATCGGGTTATACTGGTAGGCGACCGGGGACGCCGGGCAGGCGAGGTTGTAGATTTGATCGGCTTCAAGATAGAGCGGATGGACGATGTCGTGCCGCACGAGTTCGAAACGCGTGTTGCCCATCAGGTGCTGAACGTTCTCCTTCCGCCCGGAGAAGAAGTTGTCGACGCAGATAACGTCGTTCCCGCGTGCCAGCAACCGTTCGCACAGATGGCTCCCGAGAAACCCCGCGCCGCCGGTGACGATGATTGTCTTCATGGATGGTGGTCGAGAGTCGAGGGGCGAAAGTGGAAGATCGAATACTGGCGGTGACCGATCGCCGCTTGCCGTTTCGCAGCGGCTTTCCGGCAGGGGGGGCGGGGGCATCAACCGTTCATCACGCTTGATGTTCCCCGAACCAGGCGACGGCTCGCGCGAGTCCTTCGTCCACGGCGACCTGCGGGCTCCAACCGAGTTCACGGGTCGCCTTCGAGAAATCGAGGACGTTCGACCGCAAATCGCCCGGCCGTTCGGGGCCGTGGTCGGGTTCCGGGACGACGATGTCGGACCCATGCTCCTGCAGCCATTGCTGGCACTCGCGGCGGACACCTGTGGCGAGTTGATTCACATCGGTCGTTGTTGCGGTTCCCACGTTGTATGCGGAGAAGCCTTCGGTGAGGTCCGTCGTAAACGCCAGCAGGTTGGCGCGGGCGACATCGGTGCAGAAGACATAGTCCCGGTCATACTTCCCGTCGCCATTGATGCGTGTCGGCTCGCCGGCGAGCATTCTTTCGCAGAAGATGGCCACGACGCCCGCTTCGCCGTGAGGGTTTTGACGAGGTCCGTAGACGTTGGAGTAACGGAGTGCAACGGCCTGCATTCCGTGCTCCCGGACGAAGAATCTCAAGTAGAGTTCACCGGTCAGTTTGGTGACCCCGTACGGCGAAATCGGATTGGGCGGCGTCTCTTCCGGGGAAGGCTCGGTCACGTCGCCGTACAGCACGCCCCCGGAGGAGGCAAACACGAACCGTTCGGCCTTGTGCTGTTGAGCATGCTGCAGCACGTTCAACAGACCCAGAATATTGATTTGGGCGTCAAACATCGGGTCGGCGACCGACCGGCTGACCGACAACTGAGCCGCCTGGTGACAGACCCCCTGCGGCTGGAACTCGGCAAAGGCCTTCGCCACGCCGTCGGGGTCGCGGATGTCCGTCTCGAACAGCGGGACGTCCGCCGGCAAATTGTCGCGGCTGCCGCTCGACAGGTCGTCAAGAGCCGCACACTCATGCCCCGCCGCCAGCAGGGCATCAATAATATGGCTGCCGATGAACCCGGCTCCGCCTGTCACAAGCACGCGCATCGATGTCTCCTAGTGCGCCGAGAAGTTAGTGCGCCGGGACGTGGCTCCCTCACGCTGGAATCGCGGCGGCGGATACCCGATCCATCGCAGCCGCACGCGATTCAGCCGACATCGTAGCGATTTGTCTCTCGGCCACAACAGAGAGTCTTTTTGAAAGCAGACAGCCGGTTGTTCCGGGAGCCTCGCCCTCCCATTCGGTGGTAACCGTTCACAGGTTGGGCGAGTTTTTCACGGAAGATCCGGGGTGAGGGACCCATTTAGGGGGGGAGACGGGGAAGAAACAAAAGGCGTGGTGTGGGGAAAATTTGGCGGTACCCCCC
>JAJDEI010000284.1 GCA_029259845.1 Planctomycetaceae bacterium
CGTGGAGACGCTGCTGAGCGTGATCGAAACCTGTCGCCAGCAGAACCGTAACGTCTTCACCTTCGTCACCGACGCCGTCAAAGCCCACTTCGCCAGCCAACCACCCCCCACCCTGCTATCCGGGGTGTGAACGGTTACCTCTTCAAGGCCCTCACCCAACTCGTCACATGAACTAACGAGATGCCAGAAAGTGCAGTGGTGAATCTCTGATTGGGTAAGCTCCGGTGGGCTACTGGAGCAGCGGAGAAGGCTGAGGCGGAGCCGAAGTTTTCTCTGGAGCGGAAGCAGCACAGCGGGCCGTGTACTGATCGGGGGTCACGTGCCCTGGCGAACTGTGTGGTCGGTGGTGGTTGTCGTCTTCCTTGCAGGGACCTGTCAGGTGTCGTGCCGCACTCAGGCTCTCGAGCTCTTCCGTCGTCGTCTGCCGGATGTCACCGAGCGGTTGCTGCGGCCCGTTTGGTTTTGGGAGGAGGGTGTGCGGCGCGACGGGTTCCGCGAAATGTCGTATGAATAGGTGCTGGGCGAGTTGGGCGACGGACGAGTTGTCCGGACGATGATTGCACACCTCGGCAATGGTGCCGGTTTGGCAGCAATCCGCGAGCTCATGCCGCTCACGACTCCGATGGGCTTTCCGCCGGCGGACGGCGTCCTGATGGGTTCACGAAGCAGCGACCTCGAACGGGGAAATCCTACTCAACTCGGCACAAGACTTGCATCACCAATGCGGCGCTGATCAAGCTCAATCAGACCGTCACCGAGACCGTCGCCGCCGTCCGATTGGCCCAGGATCGCGGCTGGGGCGTTTTCGTTTCTCACCGCAGCGGCGAAACGGCGGACAGCTTGATCGCCGACTTGGCTGTTGCGATGGATGCCGGGCACCTGAAAGCCGGCGCGCGGGGAACCGGTGGAGAAATGCAAGGGGTCGCTACGGATCAAAGATGCAATTGGGCTATGCCGCCCACGACGCGAGACACCAAGCCTATGTTCAGCCGCCGACGTTCATACAATACCAAACAACGAGACCGATTGATGGAGACTCGAAGATGAGTGGCGGCCAACATTACATCCGTTTTTTCCAAGAGCTGTCGATCGACGATGTGCCGCTCGTTGGCGGTAAGAACGCGTCGCTGGGTGAAATGTATCGCGAGCTGGCGCCACAGGGTGTGAAGGTGCCCAACGGGTTCGCAATCACGGCCGAAGCCTATCGTGACGTGCTCACCGAGGCCAGCGCGTGGGACGCACTGCATGACGCGATGGACGGCCTTAATCCTGACGATGTGACCGATTTGGCGCGCCGCGGCGCGCGCGCGCGTTCGATTATTTACGCCGCTCCGTTGCCGAACGACTTGCGCGACGAGACGCTCCAGGCGTACCGCACGCTGTGCGGCGAGTATGGCGAGGACATGAGCCTGGCCATCCGCAGCTCGGCGACCGCGGAAGATTTGCCCACCGCCAGCTTTGCCGGCCAGCAGGATACGTATCTGAACATCAAGGGCGAGGCTGAATACCTGGATGCCTGCCGGCGATGTTTTGCCAGCTTGTTCACCGACCGGGCGATTCATTATCGCATCGACCAGGGGTTTGACCATTTCGAAGTGGCCTTGTCGGTCGGCGTGATGAAAATGATCCGGTCGGACCTGTCTGCCTCAGGTGTGATGTTCTCGCTGGACACGGAAACCGGTTTTCGCGACGTCGCGTTCATTACGGGCGCCTATGGTTTAGGAGAGAACGTCGTCCAAGGCGCCGTCGATCCGGACGAATTCTACGTCCACAAGCCCACATTCGAGCAGGGGCACCGAGCGGTGCTGCGGCGCACGCTGGGCAGCAAAAAGATCAAGATGATCTACGCCAAAGGCCGCACTCGCGAAGCGACGCGAAACGTGCCGACGTCAGCCGAAGAACGGGCGCGGTTCTGCATCAGCGACGACGAGGTGCTGAAGTTGGCAGAATACGCAATCAAAGTCGAGAAGCATTACAGCGAGAAGGCCGGCTACCACAAACCGATGGACATGGAATGGGCCAAGGACGGTCTGGACGGCGAACTGTACATGGTGCAAGCGCGGCCCGAGACGGTTGCATCGCAAAAGAAAGGCACCGTGCTGGAAGAGTATGAACTGACCGGGAAACCGGAGACGACCCTGGCCGAAGGCCGGGCCGTGGGCGCCAGGATCGCCACCGGCAAGGCGCGCGCGATTACAGACGTTGCCCATCTTGCGGATTTCCAGGAAGGGGAGGTGCTGGTCGCCGACACGACGACCCCCGACTGGGAACCGGTGATGAAAACCGCGGCGGCCATCATCACGAATCGCGGAGGCCGCACGTGCCACGCGGCAATCATTTCGCGGGAGTTGGGCATCCCCGCCGTGGTCGGCGCCGGCGATGCGACGGTTCGCATTCATACCGGTGATGTGGTGACCGTGTCCTGCGCCGAGGGGGACGTGGGTCGCGCTTATGCGGGCGAAGTGGCGTTCGACGTGCTCGAAACGAACCTTTCGACGCTGCGGCGTCCGGCGACAGAGATCATGATCAATTTGGGCAATCCGGAGATTGCCTTCAAAACCAGTTTCCTGCCCAACGACGGTGTGGGCCTGGCCCGGATGGAATTCATTATCAACGAATATATCAAGGCCCATCCGATGGCATTGCTACACCCGGAGCGTATCAACGACGCTGCGGAACGCGAGGAGATCGAGCGGCTCACGCGCGATCACACCAGCCCGGCCGAGTTCTTCGTTCAAAGACTCTCCGAAGGAGTCGGCACCATCGCCGCCGCCTTCTATCCCAAGCCGGTGGTGGTGCGGATGTCTGATTTCAAAACGAATGAGTACGCCTCGCTGCTGGGCGGCCGCTGGTTTGAGGCCAAAGAGGACAACCCGATGCTGGGCTTCCGCGGCGCATCGCGCTATGCCCATCCGGCTTACGCCGAGGGCTTTGCCCTGGAATGCGCCGCCATGAAGCGGGTGCGTGACGAGATGGGCCTGACGAACGTCAAACTCATGATCCCCTTCTGCCGCCGGGTCGGCGAAGGCGAAAAGGTGCTCGCCACGATGGCCGAGCACGGCCTGGTGCGCGGCGAGAACGGGCTGGAGGTCTATGTCATGTGCGAGATCCCCAACAACGTCGTGCAAATCGATGCGTTCGCCCAGCTATTCGACGGATTCTCAATTGGCTCGAACGATCTCACGCAATTAACGTTGGGAGTCGACCGCGACTCAGAGATCGTCGCCTTCGATTTCGACGAGCGAGACGCGGGCGTCAAGGAAATGATCCGCTTGGCGATTGACGGCTGCCGCCGCAATCAACGCCATTCGGGCCTGTGCGGCCAGGCACCGTCCGATTACCCGGAGATGGCCGAGTTCCTGGTCGAGGCCGGCATTGACTCAATGAGTCTCAACCCCGACACGGTACTCAAGACGACGCAGCACGTCCTAGAGGTGGAACGTCGCCTGGGCCGCGATCCGCGGCCAGATTGAAACAGGAAGAAAACCGAGAAC
Source organism: Planctomycetaceae bacterium (assembly GCA_029259845.1). Lineage (GTDB taxonomy): Bacteria > Planctomycetota > Planctomycetia > Planctomycetales > Planctomycetaceae > JAHBXU01. Next base: position 3,495 of record JAJDEI010000284.1, read on the forward strand.
GCGGCAAGACACGGATTCGGCTGTCCTCTATGATCCTCAGGAAATCGCCCGCAACATTGACGAGGTCCTGCGGTCCGTGCGGGCCCTGCAAGTCTCGGACTCCCAAGGTGCCATGCCCTCGGACTGGCCGAACAACGAACTGATTGGCGATCAGGTCATCGTGCCGCCGGCCAGCGACCATGAAACTGCAGCGAAGCGGCTCGAAGAGTACCAGGGCTACGATTGGTGGTTCTGTTACAAGCCACTGGAAGAGCCGCCTGAAGCCCCGGAATATTGGGAGGCCCAAGCCGGATGGGGTGCGTGGCCGTTGAATGACGGTGCGTTTGGATCGCGCGATCCCGGTTGAATTGTGTTCACCGTTCCATAATAAATGAACGCGCCACGTTGGCCAGCGCCCACGCACCTGACGGTACTTGGTGGTCTTCGTGGCGGATCTGAGAACGGGTCATTCGTATCGAACATCCGAGTAAGACGCTGAAAAAGGAGACGACTTAATGGACAAAGAAATCGACATCACCGTCGTCGGCAAGGTCATGGAAGTCGACGTGACCGGCAAGCTGACCAAGAAAGACTATGAGCAGTTCGTTCCGGCGACGGACAAGCTGATCAAGGAACACGGCAAAGTCCGCATCTTGTTCGTGATGCACGATTTCCATGGCTGGTCGGCGGGAGCCCTGTGGGAGGACCTCAAGTTTGACCTGAAGCATTTCACGCACATCGAACGTCTGGGCATCGTGGGTGAGAGCAAATGGGAACACGGCATGGCAATCTTCTGCCGTCCCTTCACGACGGCGAAAATGCGCTACTTCGACAGCGCGCAGCTTGACGGGGCCCGCGAATGGATTACGCAGGATTAGCAGCCTGGTGAAAAAACCCTGGACGCGTGTAATCGACTTGGGACTCTCGTGGGGTCGATCAGGGGAAGTGGCTGATGGCGCTGGGACGGCGGAGTTCGGAGCGGCAGCGGGTCGTCGGTCGCTCACAACTGTTGGCGAGCGATGGCCGGCGGAGAGGACGGCCACGCGGGACGTTGCCTTTGGGGGTGAGGTTCGAGAGAGCCTCAGATCAGCCGTGTCCGTTTCGAGGGCATCTCTCACCCACTCCGCCACCGCCCGATTCTCTGGAGAGACCGGTTTCCTGTAGACGTCGGCCACGTGCGAGCTTGCCGAGTGGCCCAGCCAGCGCTTCATCGCTCCAATCGAGCAGCCCGACCGGGAGCCGAACTCAGTCGCTCCCAAATGGCGAAGCGTGTTGAACCCGCCTTACAGCCCGTTGGGTGCCAGCGAAAACAGGACGCACCTGGCCAGGTGCGTCCCGTGAGCGAGAGTTCGTCGAAGTTGTCGCGATGCAAACGTTTAGCCGCCCGTGGTTACGCGAGAGACCCGCGACCGTGGTGCAGGCTGCGGGGTTTCGATGTCGCGGGTATTGGCTCTGGCCTGAGCGGCGGAAACGAGTTGCTGGGCACCGGCGAGTTGGGCATAGGTGAAGTGAGGCGTGTCGGGCACTCCGATGTGGTCATCTTTCAACTGGGCAAGTTCCTGCCAGGACATCCCGTTGGCGATGTGCCACGCGGCTGCCTGTGCAACTTGGGCGGGGATCCGCTTGCTGGCAACGAGCTTGATCAATTCCTGGAGACGGGGGTCATCGGTGTAGTCTTCAGTTCTGACAAGTTTGTAGGTCATCCGTGCCCGGGGGTCGGGCTTGCCGTACTCCAGACAGGCGGAGTTGAAGGGCACCATGGCAACGCGTTCGGCGGGAATTGAGAAGAAACCGCCGCCGCCGCCGCCGGCACCGCCGCCGCCGACACCAGCGCCGAGTCCGCCGCCACCGCTGCCGCCAATGCCGCCGGCACCGCCGCCCACAGACTGGGCTGCTCCTCCACCGCCGCCGATGCCTCCACCGCCGATGCCGCCGCCGCCAATCCCTCCGCCGCCGATTTGTCCCAACACGTGGACGCCGACGAATGAGTCGGGCATCTCGACGGTCAGCGGCTGGTCGGTCTTGTTCTCGACGAGCAGATGTCCGCCTTCCGGGCCTTTGGCGATCATCTTCACCGACAGGGCTTCACTTTCGATTCCCTCGAAGAGTTCGATCCGCGGGGCGTTCGGATCGACCGTGAGCTTCTTCATGATGCCTTTCGTCTTGCCGGCATCACATGAGGCACACAGGCATCCCACCAGAGTGACGGCGAGCACTAATGTTCCGTGTGCTGCCAAACGCGTGCCGAACCGAGAGGTCATGTCGGTTTCCTTTCGTGGGTGTCGCCAATGAACTTTCCGGTTGCAGCGATCCGGGAAGACCGGGCCACAACAGGGATCCGTGCGACGGAGTCCGTCGAACGTCCTGTGCCAACTCAACCGAGCCGGAGCCCGTCGAGGTATCACTTGTTTATGTTATCGTTCATCGAAGTCCTCAATCAACAAAAACTTAGGCGACCGCAGCGAAAAACATGCGGAAGCGACCGGGCCATCATTGCAGTCGGCAGGGACCACCGCCGAGGGCGGGCGATGGTCACCGGCGGCCGGCTGCCTGACCCTTGCGGTCGGCATGACTGTTGAGGTGCGGATTTCGTCGCGTAATCCGGATGTCCCGAGTGATTGGTGCGAGCGGGCGGAAGAGTCCGTTTGGTCGGCCATGTCGTGGAACAGGATCACGCCCGCTCCGTTCACTGTCTCTCTCAGCAAACGGTTCTCTGATTCGAATTCACACGGCGTCAGGACCGCCGAAGGTGAACTCCTGGTTGCGTCTGCGTTTGTCGACATGAACATCTTCTCCCAGCACACCATCTTTCCGGGGGTCGACATCTTGACCACCGCCGGAAAGGAGATGATGCTCAGTTTGGTGGAATTCTCGCCGAACGCCGAAGTCGAACGTCACTCGCACCACCACGAACAAGTGGGGATAGTGCCTGAAGGGCGGGCCCGCTTATTCGTCGGCGATGACGACAAGGGTTTTTCCGCCGGCTGATCACGGGGGACGGTGCCGTTGTTTGGTGGATCGTTCAGCGCGCCCCGGATCGAAGGGGTTTCGTTGTTCCACGCACCAACGTGCCTCCACCACCGCTCGCTGGTCTTCGTCGTCGCAGAACGGAACCGCCATCAGAGGTTCCGCGTTGGCCAGACCGCGAGCGTTCTGTCGCCGGCGCCTGAAGGCCGAATTTGCAAAATCGCGTCACTGTTGGCTGTAAATAGTGCATGGATCGGCAATGGACAGGTGGAAACACCGAAGCGGCGTGAGGCTGCCGACATGTCGTAAGGATATGTACTGGAATGTGTTGCGTGAATTAAAATGGCCTGGCATGTGCAAATCCGCCCCAATCGGCACGATCGCTGCTACATGACTGTTCCGGTGCTTACGAGCACCTCAAGAGAGAGGAATCCCCTTCCGGCCCCCTGAGAAAGGGCCACCATCCCGCCCCACATCACACTTCTACTTTCCCCAGAGAAGCCGAGAGGACCCGCATCCTCCCGGCTTCTTGTCTTCTTTGGCACCGATGAAATCAGAGCCGCGCCCGTCAGGAAGCGGCTGTGGTTCAAGATAGAACCTTTCCCGAGCGGTTCAGCGCGTGTGATCAGCCGCTTCCTCGCGGGCGTGGCTCTGATGGACGTTGCTCCGGCGGGGTCTGTCAGGCAGTGGACGCGCCCGCTTCCGAATGAAGTGGCGCCACCGTTTGCCATCAGCGGTTGGGAGAGATACGCTGACGTCTCAGGACGCAGGTTCTGAAAGGCACGGGGCCCCGGTCGCAGGATCATATCCCGCCAGTTCATTTGACGATTTGTAATTTCAGATCACACCAATTCAGATCACACCATAAAGGATCCCCCGATGGCAGATGTTACGATTCAGATGCGCGAGAACGGCCCGTTTCTCGTCACCGGTCCGGCGAAAGTGCTGGATCATCAGGGCGGCGAGTTCGACCTGGGCGGCAAGGAAACATTGGCTTTGTGCCGCTGCGGCGCAACCAAGAACGGCCCCTTTTGTGACGGCAGCCATAAGGAGTGCGGATTTACTTCGGCTGAGACCGCCGGCTGATCCCTCGACGGAAAAGGCCTTCAACACCGATGGACAACTGGGACGACACGAATGACGAGCAGTCCGACGACGAGTGGGCGGACGACGAGTGGCCCGACGAAGCGGATGACGACTCGGAAACGGCTGTTGTCATCTGCTCGTCCTGCGGGGCGGAGATCTACGAAGAGGCGGTGAGCTGTCCCGTGTGCGGCGATTATGTGACCCACTCCCACGCGGTGTGGGAGGGCAAACCGTTGTGGTGGGTCGTTCTGGGCATCGTGGGGACGCTCGCTGCAATCGCCGCGCTGACGGTGATGTAACCAGACAGTCGTAACAACAGGCGACACCAACAGCGGCCACGTTCCGACAATACCAAGGACACCGAGAATGCTTGCAGGACAGATTACCAAACCGTGTCGGATCGAACTGATCGATATCGCCGAATCCACGCTGCCGGAAGAGCCGGGACAGATCCTGTTTCAGCCGGAACTGGCTTGCCTGTGCGGGTCGGACTTGCCGTACTTCGACGGCCAACTCAGCCAGGAGCCGCACCAAATCGGCCACTCACTCCATGAGATGATCGGCAGCGTCATCGACACGAGCGGCAACCGCTTCCGACCGGGGGATCGCGTGCTGGCGGTGCCGGTCAATCAGGTCGGCTTTTTCGAGCGGTTCGTCGTTTCCGAGTTGCGGGCCATTCCGCTCGACCCACGCCCCGACGAAGAGCACGCTCTGTTGGCCCAGCCGCTGGGAACCGTCCTGTACGCGCTGCGGAAACTCCCCTCGTTCATCGACCAGACGGTCGCCGTCGTGGGACAGGGACCGATCGGCCAGATGTTCTGCGCGGTGCTCAAGAATCTGGGTGCCCGTCAGATCATCGCCATCGACCGCCTGGAGAGCCGGCTCGCCATGAGCCCGCGGATGGGGGCAACGGCGACGATTTGCAATGCCGATCAGGATCCGGTTGCGGCCGTCGCCGATCTCACCGATGGCCAAATGGCCGATGTTGTGGTCGAAGCGGTCGGGCACGAAAACCAGCAGCTCAACTTGTGCATCCAACTGGCCAAGCAGGCGGCTCACGTTCTGTCCTTCGGCGTGCCGCCGGAAACGGTCGACGCGTTACGATGGAATGCACTGTTCCGTAAGAACATCACCGTTCATACGAGCGTCGACCCGGACTTCTCGCGGGACTTCCCATTGGCCATGCGCTGGATCGCCGAGGAACGCATCGATCTCCGGCCGTTGCTGACACACCGTTTCGACGTCCAGGAGATTCAAACGGCCTACGAGACGTTCCACGAACGGCGTGAGGGAGCCCTCAAGGTCCTCGTTGACTTTCCGTCGCGCGGTGCTTGAGAACCCGGAGATTTCCGATCCTACTTGCTGCGCCGGTCGGTTGCGGCCGCGCGGATGAGGAGGTTCGGCCGGCGGATTTTCGTTCCTTTGACCTCGATCGTCAGCTCGGGCCAGTTCTCGCTGCTCGTCAACAACTCGAAGCCTTGCTTCCTCACCAGAATGGTGTCGCCCACAGCCGCGGTGCGCACCGACGGGTGCCAGAACATGGCCGTGCCGCTTCTTAGCCGCGTGCGCCCTCCGGGAACAACGGGAAATTCGCCGATCCGGTAGCCCATGCCTTCCGCCTGATCGGCCTGTCGCCAACCGTCCGGAGCACCGTACTTCTCGTAGATGCGGGCCATGCGGTCCCAGGTGTCGCTGACAGTCCATCCGACTTGCGAGAAGAACATCCCGGTGGTCTGCACGATGGCTGCCAGATGGTGCGTGTCTTTGATGGCCTTCGTCGGCTGCCCGAAGGTGACCGTGCGTGTGATCCCCAGATGCAAGCCGTGTTGGCGTCCGACTGCCGAGAGCACGCACGTGCGTTCAATGCGGTCGTTCCCATACCCCCAATGCCGATAGCGATGCCCCTGCCCGCCGGCCATCACCTGCAATCGCACGGGAGTGATTTCGTGTTTCAAGAGCCGATGTGCCAGTTGGCCGGCGACTTCCGCCTCGGTTTCCCCCTGTTGAAACGTTCGGGCCGTCGCCTCGACGGCGTGCGTGACCACCCGCCCCAAATTGCGGAGCAGCGGCCAGTCACGCTGGGCGAGGGGCGTCCGACAATCGACGAGGTGCTCTTCGATGTTGTCCGTGCCGAAAAGTCCCGAGTCGCTGGCGACGTGCCGGCCGCGGCACAAATCCTCCAGCAGGACCGTGCGAGGTTCGTGCCAGGGCCGCTCTTTCAATTGAAACCCCAGTCCGTGAAGTTCGCAGTCGAACAGCTGCCCCGAGTCGACGCTGCCGGCCAGGACCACACGGGCGTCGGCGGTGATGAACAGCGCGGCCACCATCTCCTCGGAACCAGGCCGCGTGCCTTCGCCGCCGGCTGTCATCCACGCGAAGTTGTGAGGCAATGTCAGCAGCAGGGCGTCGTGTCCGCTGGCGGCGAGATACTCCGCGACCCGCTGATGCCGCCGGTCGACTTCATCAGCACGTTGAACGTCAATGGTGCCGATTTCGCCTGATGACACGGGTGTTGTCGGGGCCAGCGTGAGAAGTGCCATACGATTCCGGATTGACAGGGGCCTGCAGGGGACCGGAGGAAATCCGATCGGAAGCGACGACAACACCATCGAACACGACCGCTTCCAGCATAGCAAACCGACCGGCGTGGTCCTAGAATTCCGTGGGGATCTTGGCCAACTCCTCGCGGACCAGCGGCCGGAAACACGGATTGTCTGCGTCATCCGGCTGAGACGGCCCCGCCGAAGGCCAAAGCCAGGCACTTTTTCGGGGGATGCGGCGTCCGACGCGGAGAGCGTGATCGCCGAAAGATGTGCCTGGCCCCCGATCTGGATCGCCACCATGAGTTCGCCCACCGCGCATCATCGTCTCGAAGTCGACCGCGAGGACTTGATGCGCGAGGCGACCGCCCTGCAGGAGCGGGCCGAGTTCCGCGTCCCGGCTGAGCCGGAGACCGTCGTCTCCGGATACCGTCGCAGCGGTTCGTTGTCGGTCTATTGCGGTCCGGATCCCTGCTTTCATTTCGATGCAGCCGGCCGGCTGCGACGGGCGTTCGTGGGCGGAGACCTGTTTCGCACGCAGGGAGAAACACTCGCGCGGCTGCGTCGCGAGCGAACCGGCGGCACCGTCGTACTGGGGCGGCATGACCTGCCGCAGGACGAGCTCGAAACATTTCTCAACAATGCCCGCAACCGGTTGAAGTCCCTGCTCAACGGACTGCAAGCGTCCGACGTTCATTGTCTCCAGGAGATCCCCGCGGGCGCTCACCTCGCCGAACGGTTGGTCGGCGACCTCTTGCGAATCGTTGCCGGCCCGCTGTCGCTTGCGCCTCCCATCGCAGGGAAAACGTGACGGGTGCAGTCGCCCAATGGTGGGGGTGGGGGTGGCGGGGGCGATCTGAAACCGATGATTGGTCAGCCGCACGGAATTCTGGGGCTGTGGACAGTGAACGAACCGCGTCACGGCCCCAGTGTTCGGCCGGGGGACACGTTTCCGTTGCCTCATCAGCGCCCCAGCCACCCTGAAATGAACGAGCACCGCCATTCAACGGATGCACTCGACCATGACGGCGGTCTCCTGTCGAAGTAAACAATGTCCCCACAGCAACAGACGCGGCTGATCATCGGTTGCGGGTATCTGGGCCGCCGTGTTGCTCAGAGATGGGTCGACGCGGGTGACGACGTCGTCGCACTCACGCGCTCAGCAAGGCACGCGGACAAGTTCCGTGAAAATGGCATCCGACCGGCTGTGGGCGACGTTCTCAGACCGGAGACGCTTTACCATTTGCCCCCGGCGGAGACGGTCCTGTACGCCGTCGGTTACGATCCGTCGGGCGCTGCGTCCAAACGGGCGGTGTACATCGATGGTCTGCGGAACGTTCTGGCAGCGCTTCCGGCAAGCGTGGGGCAGTTCCTCTACGTGTCCAGCACGAGCGTTTACGGGCAATCGAACGGTGAGCGGGTCGATGAGACGTCGCCGTGTGTGCCGCGCACCGACGGCGGACGGATTTGCCTCGATGCGGAACAGCTTGTTCGTTCGACGCTCAAAGACCGAACCCCCATGCAAATCTTGCGGCTGTCGGGAATCTACGGCCCCGGACGATTGATCGCCCGCATCGATGGTCTGCGTGAGCGCCGCCCACTGCCGCGCAACCCGAACGGATGGCTCAATCTGATCCACGTCGCCGACGCGGCGGCTGCCGTCATCGCCATCGCCGATCAGAACGCACCAGCGAGCGACGTGCTGCTCGTCTCCGACGATCGCCCCTGCACACGAAGGGATTACTACGAGATGCTCGCGCAGCTCGTCGGCACGGCGGCTCCCATTTTCGAGTCGGACAACATCACAGCAGCCGAAGTGTCGACGCCCGATTTGGGCAAATGGTGCGACAACCGACGACTCCGCAGGGAGCGGGGAATCGCGCTCGCCTTCCCGACAATCGACGAAGGACTCCCCGACGCCGTCCGCGATGCCGTGTGATCGTGGCTGGCGAGTCTCTGATTCTTCCCTGGGGATCCGTCGGAGGCTTGGTCGGATTGAGGCTGCTGGGTGCTGCCCAAACAGTTAACTGCACGCGATCTCCCAAACATCAGAAAAACTCACCGCAGACGTCGCCGAGAAACGCAGAGGAGAAACTCCCTCACAAGAATCTCTGCGATCCTCCGCGGCCTCTGCGGTGATTCCTTCCCATTCCGGTCTTGCTCGTCGTCTCGCCGGGCGAATTGGTGTTGTCAAGCGTCGGCGGTCATCTCGTGGGCTGGCTTCGGCGGACTGAACCGCAGTCGCAGGACGTTCTTTCCCGTTGGTTCATGAACCTTTTCCTCATGGAGGTCGAATCCGTACTTGGCATAGAACGCGCGCCCGATAGCGTTGGCAACGAAGACCTCAACTTCGAGTTCACCACAAAGTCCTGCTGCCTTGTCCATCAATCTTCGCCCAATTCCCACTTTCTGATGGCGGGGATGAACGAAGAGGGCACCGACTTCATTTCCGATCAGGGCCACAAATCCGACCACGCGGCCACCGTCTTCAAACACCCATGTCTCTGCATTCGGGAGATAGAGTTCAGGAATGTTCCGTCGTTCTGAAGCAAGGAACTCCGCCGTCAGAAAGGGATGAGCGACCTCAGAAGCCGCCGCCCACGCTGCCAACAGATCATCCAAATCTCGCTCGTGGTACTTTCGAATCATGCGTGAGTCCTTTCGCAGGTTTGCATCATCGCTTTCAAAGTCACCGAATCTGAAAGCCACGTCGGGTGCGTGATCGTCGATTGTCAATGCGTTCGGCTCCCGCGTTCCATGTTGGTTTTCACTGACCGCTCTCCGGCCGTCGACCGCACCACTTCTGACAATCGCCACGCACCCTACGGGACTGAAGCATCTCAGGTTTTGAAAAGGGACCCCGTCCTCATGGCGGGGTTTATTCATTTCTTTCTATCTCCTACATCCGCGTGATCTGCGTGTTGGGCTCGGAAAGGGTTGATATTCAGCCCTGTTTGAATACCCGGCAAAGAACTGCCAACCGACCCACCCTCCTTCTCCCGCCTGATAGGAATGTAAAACACTATTCTCGTCATCAACACCGATTACTTCTATCCGTCCATCTTGATTGTTGATAGCGGCGATATACTTCAATGCCCTGTCTTGCCATTCATACTCTTTATGCCACCCCGACCAGCCCTGCTGCCCCTGATACGTATGATACAATAGATCCCCACTGATAGCAAAAACCTCAATCCGTCCGTCCGAGTTCGTGGCGAGAGAGATCTGGCTTACTCCCCTGCTTCCCCAATTCTCGCCCTCGTCTTGCCACGCATTCCATCCGCCACCTTCAGCACCTGTTCGCTGCACAGTATGAATAAGCTCCCGGTCCTTCGTAATGGCAAATACTTCTATCAGTCCATTTGTTTTGTTTGCCGCCGCGACCCGGTTCAAACTCCGACCATTCCACACTTCTTCAGACTGCCAGTCATTCCACCCGCCTTCCCTTCGTTGAGTAGTATGAACAAGTTTCCCTCCATCATTGATTGCAAACACTTCGAGTTGACCGTCTGAATTGGTTGCAACGGCCAACTCATCGCGAATACTAACTGAATCCCATATTTCGCCTTCGTCATCCCATCCGGACCAAGCCGTATTCACTTCCCGTTGGTACGCGTGAATTAGCTTACCGCCTGCACCGACTGCAAACAATTCCAATCGACCATCCTGATTCACGCCCAGAGCCATTGCCCGAATTTTCTTGTCGGCCCACAAATTGTTGTTGTTAGTCCAGCTGGTAAAAGCTCCATCACGCTGTTCTTGGAATGTGCGATATAGTGTTCTGTCACCGATAACGAATACCTCGATGGTGCCGCTTTGGTTGGAAGCGCTAACAGTCTGCAAGATCTCTTTTTTTTGCCACGGAGACTTCCAGATATCGGTCCATCCGGCATTTGGAGACTCTTGGACGACATAGTGCATTTTGTTTTCCGTAGTTCCGAACACCATGATTCGTCCGTCCTTCGTTTGTATTGGTCGCACTTGGTTCCATTTTTCGCCGGAGCAATGGAACTGTTTTCGCATCGTGATCTTCCATTTTGATGCGTCTTCGCCGTCGAAATCTGGGTCGCAGGGGCCAAGATCAATAGCAATTCGAATAGTGTCTGCGAGAATCTGTTCCTTTAAGTCCTCAAATGCCTTTTTGACTTTAGTGTCGGCACTGTCACGGGTGCTACCGGTTCTAAATATTACTAACCTCTTGTTGAAATCCAAGGCGTGCGTAATTAGATGCGGTGTGTGCCCCCCGTCGCGGCAACACCACAATTCAGCAACGACCCAACAGTCTGGGACTTCACTAGTGTTGATCTCGTCACTCCATTGAACTTCATATGGATCCTGACTATATACTGCTGAGCTGCCCTGGAGCGAAGTGAGCATAACTGTTGCAATTACTAAGAATGCGACTATGGCATAGTGACGTGATAGCATTGTGTTGCTCCGTTTCAGAGGTATGCTAGGGAGTTGATGTTGGATTCGAACTATGTTCGAGCTTTATCGGTTAGCGTGAAGGCGCATTCGATCGCATGAAGTGACGTAGGTCAGGCTCCCGCCTGACGCGAACGGTGATTCGGACCACCACACTTCATCGACGTCAGGCGGGAGCCTGACCTACGCGGGCTGATGTTGAAAGGGATGGTTGCCAGCAACCGGGGCCACCCGCTGGGGGACGGGTCACTCGCCGCCGAGGTACTTGAGTTGGATCTCGGTGTGGGGGAGGTTCTTCTGGAGCTGGGCGACGCCTGCTTCGGTGACGGCGGTGCGGGTGACTTTGAGGTCTTCCAGGGAGGTGAGGCTTTCGAGGTGTGGGAGTCCCGCGTCGGAGACGGCGGTCGAGCCGAGGTGCAGGAACTTGAGGTTGTGCATGCCGGCCAGAGACGGCAGCCCCGCGTCGGTGAGTTGGGTGTTGTCGAGGTTGAGCCATTGGAGGTTGGTCAGCCCGGACAGGTGGGCGACGCCCGCGTCGGTGATCGGCACCCGCCACAGGTTGAGCCGCTCGAGCGACGTCAGCCCGGACAGATGGGCCAAGCCGTCGTCGAAGATTTGACTCGTCTCGCTCAAGTCGAGGTCTTCCAGTTGGGCGAACGATGCGAGCGCGGCCAGCCCGTCGCTGGAGACCTGTGTGCGGGAGAGGCGGAGTTTTCTCAGCCGCGGAAACTGCTGCAGCACGGGCATCGCCTCGTCTCCCACCAACGTTTGGGAGAGGTACAGTTCTTCGAGGTTCTGCAGGCCTTGCAGCTCTGCAAGACCTTGCTCGCTGACCCAGAGAAAGTCGAGCAGCAGCGCCTTGAGGTTGGTCAGTTTGCCGATGGGGGCCATGCCGCCGTCATCGACGGTCGTCGTGCCGTTCTTGCCCGACAGCCGGAGGGCGCGGAGGTTCGACAAGCCGGTAAGATGGCTCATGCCGGCGTTGGAGACGGGACAGCCGCGAAGGTCGAGGTTGCGCAGTGTGGTGAGTTGGCCGACGGCCCGGAGGCCTTCGTCGGTGATCGCCGTGTCGTTGAACAGCAGCGATTGCAGTTTCGTGAGGCCCGTCAGCGGATGCAGGCCGGCATCGGTGATCTCGGTTCCGCGGAAATCGGCCTCGATGATGAGTCCCTCGCCGTTCCGTTTCAGTTTGGCGGAGGACGATTCGAGACTCGCAACCGCAGTGGCGTCGTCCGTCGGGACGGGTTCGTCCTGACCGGGCGGCTTGTCCGTCGGTGCGGATGCGGACGAGTCGCCGGCTCCCGCCTGAGTGTCCTCAGAAGGGGCAGCCGTTTGTGTGTCACCGCTGCCACAACCGCTGATGAAAGTCGCGGAGCAGGAAACTAGAAGGATCCAGAAGAATTGCCGCATGAGTGTCGCGTGCTCCTGTTGGTCAATTACGTCGCAATTGATGGGTGATGTTCGTGTTCGGACGCCGTTTCGTCCATCGGGATGGTCATGACAGCGAGGAGGAACACGGATGAAACGGATGGGGGCGGATGTTCGCGGATTCGTTCGATCGTGTCGTTGTGCAAGCGGAAGCCCGACGCTTGAGTGTGTTGCTTAGCGGCCCGTTGAAAAAGTAACCCGAAGCGTAAGCGAGGTCATCCAACTTGCTGGTTCCTCGCAATATCGGCCCTCGCTCACGCTTCGGGTTACGATGTCACCAGTTCTTCAACGGGCTGCTAGTGGTCGCCGGGAAGGAGCTTACGGCTGGGGTGGGCCGTGTTGATCCGCTCTCCTCTTGTCTTCGTGCCTTTGTGTCTTTGTGGTCAAATAAGCCAC
>JAJDEI010000285.1 GCA_029259845.1 Planctomycetaceae bacterium
CCTGCCGGCGGATGACTCGCGACTTGAAGGCCGGCTTCCCGGCCGCCGGGCCGCCAGCCATCCCGAATCCGTCCTCACCCCTCGCCTCGAAGAATCTCGCCAAAAGGCGGCGGCCCAGAAACACCGCCGACAACACCGCCGCCAAAAACGCCGCGACGACGCCCGCTCGACATCATGCTGATGCCCCTGAAAGCACCGGACGCTTACTCTCGCGATGAGTTTCGACCACCTTGATTCTTGATTCGGGAGAATGGGACCGCCTGGAGGAGGTCACGCGCTGATTGAGCATCTCTTCGACGCGGCGTAGGAAACGAACGTTTGACGACGCAGCCCCGCTGAGTCGTGTGCTCACTTCGGCGAGATCGTCCCAGTGATCGGCGCCAGCAGCGGAAGGTTGCAGCGGCGTCACTATGGCCGGTTATCGAATTCAGGCAGCGCCGGGCTTGATCCGGCAGTCTTGAAGCACGCGACGCGCTGCATCCCGCAGGGCAAACGCCTGTTGATCACCCTCGGAGAGCGCTTGTTCCAAAGCATTGAGCACGTCGTAGAAAACGTTCCAGCCGGTGCGCTGTTCAGCCAGTTCATCGGCCAATGCCGGCTGCGTCTGGCGTAACCGCCCGATCAAAGGGCCTAGACGGTCAGCGGCCATCTGCATCAGGTCCAACGCTTCGGCACGAGTTTCCTCATCCCCATCCGCCAACAACTCGCCAATGCGCAGAGCCAGGCGAAGCGCCACCAGCGTCGTGGGGATGTGCGAAGCAAAACAGCCAGTGAATGGATCGATCGTCTCTTTGATTTGATCGTCCGGCCAGGGAAGTGTTTTGACGTAATACGAAAAATAGAGTGTTCGAATCAGGTCTCCCACGAACCGGCCCACTCTTGCCGCCTCGATGGCCAGGCTGGCGAAGGCTTCTTTGTCATGACGCATCAACAGGCCCGCCGAATGGACGTAGCGGAGAGGCGCTGCTCCCGAAAAAAGAACCGACAAAAGGTAGGCCTGATCTTCCGCACGCCCAATGAATGTTGGCGTGAAGGGCCGATGCCGACGCAACGCCTCGACGAGGATGCCGTTGGTGCCGCCCGTGACATGAATGCGCTGGAGACAGGTACTCCGCCCGTCCGGGCTGCCAGCGGCGCCCGTGTACTGGGTCATCATCTCGGCTTCTGTTGAGAGCGCCATCGGCAAACGGTTGAAGAACGCCACCGCTTCCCCGGCCGGGATGCTGGATGTTCGCGTGACATCGGGCGTGAACAAGCCGCGGGCAATGTCCTTTTCATTCACCAACGCCCCAGCCAGCATTCCCAGCTCGACCGCGCGGTCATCGGCATCCCGGCCACAGGCGCCCCACAGCGGTGATCGAAAGTGCTCAAAGGCACTGCCGCCGCCTTCTTCGACCAGTTGCTCCTGCGGGAACACCTGATCCAGGTCGATCTTGAACGTGGCACGGACGCGCTGATCCACCAAGACGTGCCAGAGAGCGGACACGGCCTTGAGAAAGCTGTAATGGCGACCGTACTCGCCATCAACTCCAAACACCCGGCGCAGCAGCTCGATGTCATGTCCCCCAAGATACTGCTCTACTGCCGGAGCCAGTACCTCGTCGATGAGTCGGTCGGTGGCTGCTTCGGAAAACACATAGACGTCAAGATGCGGCATGTTGGGTGCCGCCGCGAGCGCTTCCTGAAGATAATCCCGTGCAACGGTTTTCAAGCCGGTGTGCGTGACCGAAACCGAGAGCGCGCAAGCCATGCGTGCATCGGCCGCAGCGTGCCCCGCCGCCTTCTCAAACGCGATCGCCTCATTCAGGTTCCTGAGGCCATAGATGACCTCGTTCGATTCGGTTTCAACATCCAAAGAAATGGGATGGTCGAACCAGAATTCCTGCTCTTCCTCAGCGATTGTCTTGATCTGATCGCGCAGCACGCGTGAAAAAGGGAGATCATTGATCGCTGAAATGTCGGCTGGCAGTGTCAGGAGAATGTTGGACGTGAACAACATCTCCGTAATCGGATCGGCAATGGGCCGAGGGTTGGGTTGGTCAACACGAACCGTCCGCCGTTCTCTCAACGTGGAAACGGTCCGGTCCGGGTCATCCAGACACGAAGCTCCCTCCGGAAACAGGAAACCCCACACGGCCTTTTGCGATGCCTTGTCCCACAGCGATGCCGGCGATCGATCCGCCCAGGCCGCCGCCTCCTGCCGTTTGCGAGCCATGCCGCTGTGGCGATCGGCCAATTCCTGCTGCTCGGCGAGAACCCACTCACTCAGCTGCAGCAGGAATGCGGCCTGCGCGCAGCCCTGGGCCGCTGCGTCCTCGAGCCCCGACCTCGCCGTTACGGCCTCGCGCCCACCGCATAAACTCGCCAAGAACGCCCCGGTAGCTCTCGCTAATCTGGCCGTGTCATCGTCACCGGGCGTCCCCGCGAGCATCGGCGCGTCGATTCCGCTGAGCGATGGGGGGCCACCAACGCCCGCCAGTCGGCGCAGCACTTTTTGGAAGTCGTACAGCATGCGGCGGATTATACGCACTTCGCCAGACGTCAGCAGTGGACACCTGCCGGTCTATGGCTGAGATTGCTGGAGTGACGCTGAGCTTTGTCCAACGTCTCGCAAACGCAATCCCTTTCTAGGACTCCGGTCAAATGACCCGTTGATGGGATCCCTGGTGCATCCGGATTGAACGGGGTGGAGTGTCGCCCCTGTCCAATGTTCCATTCGGGACTCCCGAATCCAGCATCGACACCCGTAGACAACGGCGGCACCAGGACTCCTGCTTCCAGCAGCGTCACGCGAGGGCGAGATTGGAGATGTCATCACCGCCGTGGTGCTGAAACGGCGTGATGTGCTCAACGTGGAAGGTGATCAGGTCGTGGCGCTGGTGGATGCGGCAATACTCACAACGATTGCCGGCCAGTGATCGTGACGTGACGACGGGTCCGGGCGTCCAGCAGCCGCCCGCTTGAGAGACCGGACGGGCGTTCGTCTGCAGCACGCTGACGACATCCATGGGGCGCATGTAAGCGTCGTACTCCGCCCCTCCCGCCGGAATGAGTTGCCCTTTGTTCGCTTTCGTCGCCCATACGTCAATCCGGGCCTGAACATCCGCATCCGCCTGCCACTCAGCGACCTTGCGAGCCACGTCCGGAGAGAAGCACTCCGCCAGCGGGCCAAGCAACCGCGAGAGGCCAACGTTTGTGTCCAGAACCTGCGACATCGATCGAGGATACCGGGACCGTGAGTGTCTCTATAGACAGTTCTCCACCTGATCGATTGGCCGGAAATCACGGCACCGACGTGGCCATCATCGATCTATTGATGCACCTTTGGTGATGTCCATACGGAGAGAATAGACGCAAGAGGCCTTGCTTTTGGCATTCGGAGAGGGACGAGGGTATACTGTCGGGCGGTCGATTCTTCCCTCGTGAAAGTTGTCGCCTCAGATGTCTTCTCCCTCCGCTGTGACATCGCGTCGTGAGCTGTTGCGATTTGGGCTGGGTGGGTTCAGCACGCTTTCGCTGGACGGCCTGATCCGCTCCCGGGCGGCAGTTGCTGAGAGTGGTGTCTCGCCGGAGAACACGGCGGTGATCCTCGTTTGGCTGCATGGCGGTGCCAGTCATCTGGAAACGTACGATCCCAAACCGCTTGCCCCTTCGGACTATCGCGGCCCCTTTTCGCCCATTGCGACCAATGTTCCGGGGATCGGCCTCTGCGAATTGTTGCCCGAGCATGCGAAAGTTGCGGACAGGTTCACGCTGCTACGGAGTGTGGTCCACACCGGCTTCTGTCATCAGCAGGGGACGCAGCAACTGCTCACCGGGCATCCGGTGCGGGTCCTGAGAAACACGCCGCTACACCCGGACATGTTCTCGATCGCCCATAAGGTCCGTTACCAGGAGCACCGCCGCATCCCCAACTATGTGTCGGTCTACCCGGTGAGCTACGGCGGCTCCGGGTACCTGGGTCCGGGCTTCAATCCGTTCATCATTCACGACAATCCCAACTCGGAAAAGTTTTACGTCCCCAACATTGGCGTGCCGGGCCCTCAACAAGCCGCGCGGCTGTCGCGCCGCGTAAGCCTGCGGAAGCAGCTCGATCTGTTCAAACGCCGCATGTCGCAAATCGATGACATGCAGGCCCTCGATGCCCACGAACAGTCAGCGGTCAACATGCTCACGGGAGACGCGGCGACGCGGGCCTTCGACATTCGCAGCGAGGACCCCCACACACGGGACCGCTACGGTCGCAACCGCTGGGGGCAGCAACTGCTCATGGCGCGGCGGCTGGTGGAGGCGGGCGTCGATTTGGTGACGACACAATTCAGCGGCGATTTGTGCGGCGGCGTTGGCAACTGGGACGACCATGCCGTCAATCAAAACGTGTTCGAAGCGATGAAGTACCGGGCCGCATTTTTCGACCGGGCCGTCGCCGCGCTTATCGAGGACATCTACGAACGCGGACTGGACAAGCGGGTCATGGTCGTCGTCACCGGTGAGTTTGGCCGCACGCCGAAGATCAGGCATCAGGCCAGCACGGGCAAACGGGTCGCCAGCGGCAGCCCCGGCACGATGCAGCCGGGCCGCGATCACTGGCCCCGGGCCACGTCCATGCTCTTCGCCGGCGGCGGCATTCGCACAGGAGCCGTTGTTGGTGCCACCGACGGGCGCGGCGAAGACGCCACCGAGCGGATCGTCGGACGGGGCGACTTCCTCGCGACGATCTATCACCATCTGGGCATCGACTACCAGCACATCAGCTTCCCCGACCGCTCCGGCCGCCCGCAACCGATCCTGTCCAGCGACGGCGAGCCAATCTCCGAACTGACCAGCCGTACCGGATGATCCGACCAGTCCGTTGACCAAACGTATGTCGGGTGGCCCAGCCGGCACGACTCAGTGCCGCAGGCACAGGATGTCTCACACTCGGCTCGCGACCCAGCCGAACGGTCGGAACACGCGCGCAGCCGACACCCGGTTCCCAACCTCCCACGGCTTCGCCGCCCCGGTTGACGGGCGACCGGGGCCACCCGTCAAGAGCTACGTGGCTTGTGATCGCACGTACTCACCTACACGATGAAATAACTCGCCGACGGAGTCGCTGTAGAAATAGTCAACAATCGCTCCCAGAATGGCAAGCATTAGTAGTAAGTAGAAGATTTGACGGCCAGTCTTTCGCTGCGCATCGCGTTTGAACGACTCGATCTCATCCTCATTTGCGAGCCGATTGTCGTAGGTTTCGGTCGAATCTTTTTTTGGCGTGACAGTATCTGAGAGTGGGATTTGTATGATGGCGGAGACCCCACCAATCACGATGCCAGCGCACCCCATGGCAAACCCCAACACCGATCCGAAGAAGAAAAGTCCGATGGCCCAAGCGATGGCTAACTGTGGTAAAAAGAATGTTAGGACGCCCGACACTGCATAGGGAATCATCAAAACGACCCCGAGGATGGATTGAACTTCATGAAGTGAAGCCGACCCATTGGATGCCCCATTCCACAAGCGTCTGAGGAGCCCAATACGATCCAGGCGAACGCATTGAAGTCCCGACACATCCGTCGGCATGGGTAACGCAGCGAAAAGCCATTCCGACGAAGAGAGGTTCCCTTCTTTGATCAGGCCCCTCTTGTAGTGGATATTGGCTCGTGTATTGCCTGCGTTGAACGCTAAGCGATGGACGAAAACGTAAAAACTGGAAAATGCGACGAAGGGAGCAACAACAAGCACTGCAAACGTTGCAGGAAGAGCAGCCGCAGCTAACAGCATCCCGCCGCCATCCTCAATGCCGATCTGTTTCGCTATGGTGCCGACGGCAAAAACGAACAAAGCGATCGTCGCGACGAATGCGAACGGAGTAAGAATACCGATCGTCAGATACGTCCATCGGCCTTTGGCCGCGCACCGTCGACAGATCGTACCGCCGATTTCTCGCAGCCCCACGAACGCAATCCGTTCACCCGATTCGCCGACTCCCGCCGCGTCACAGGTCCAAACGCTGACGGGGACGGAACGAACGGACTCCGTATCACAAATATCGCAGATTATTGGAGTCGGATCTCGCGTCGCCTCTGCAATGCGGTGTTCGTCCTCAGTCAGGTATCGATGTTGACGTCGGGCTCGCTTTCCCTGATCGTCGCGTCGGTTGCCTCTAAGGTGTTGCCAAACCTGAGAGGCCTCACGGCCCAACGACGCCTTGCAGGCGGGCCAGTTGTCAACCACGAACTGCCTGCTCGTATTCGCGGACTCAGCCGCCACTCTCCAGAGTTGCAGTGCTCCGTCTCGCAACCAAGTCTTCCAAGTCGGCCAGTTGTCGACCACAAACTGCCTGCTCATCGTGGCATACTCAGACAGGCGCTGAGAAATGGCTCCCCACGCTTCTGAGGAAGCTCGCTCTGGTGAAGATGTCTCTCCGACTGGCCCTGTCTGAATCGACGAAGATTCATCGTTGTTCGTCTGCGGCTCTGGTACCGCTGCCTTTGGGGGCAATGACCGTTTCGATGTCTTAATCCGCAAACGTCGGTTGCAATGAGGACACTCGATGTGATTCCCGGCCTTGATCTGTGTCGTGAGCGGAAACGGCTCGGTGCATCGCGGACAGCGAACGATTTTGTGACGAGCCATGAACAACTATCCT
The DNA here is from genome assembly GCA_029259845.1 of Planctomycetaceae bacterium. Classification (GTDB taxonomy): domain Bacteria; phylum Planctomycetota; class Planctomycetia; order Planctomycetales; family Planctomycetaceae; genus JAHBXU01. The sequence goes on from JAJDEI010000285.1 coordinate 6,632, forward strand.
CTTCCGGAAACGGTTACGTTTTTCATCAACGTCTCCACCTTCCCATTGAAACATCATTCGCTGGCCATCGCAATCGGCTTCCGAAACTGGACCGGTACGTGTTTCTGCGTAGGGAGATTGCTTGTTGAGATATTCTCAATTCATGTGTCTTGAGTAACGTAGTGCTGGTCGCTCAGGCTTTGCCTGACGGCGGGTGGCGGGGGCGCATTGGTGACTGGAACAGCGAAAACTCTTTGATCCGGGGGCGGTGGACGATTATCCAAATAACGGCATCGCCCCCGTGATCGGCCCGGCAAGCCCACCGGACGTTGTGACATCGCCCCCGCCACCCGCCGCCACCCGCAATCGCACTGGCAGATTAGCCGCCCAATGACAACTCTGGCCAAAACGCGTCTTCGTGCCTTCGTGTCTTTGTGGTCAAGAGACACCACCAAGACACAAAGGCACGAAGAGAAGGAGGGCGGCCCACTGGTCGCTCAGGCTTTGCCTGACGGAGCAGGTCCGATCCACGTATGCTGTGGAATCGGGCGGCGGCGGCTACGAAAACGTCACGCAGAGCCTGACGTGCGGGGATTCGGATTGATCGCTGAACTATTGAGGAGCCGGGGAATGAATCGCATCGGAATCGCGTTGATGGGGCTGGTGGTGTGCGTGCCGGCGGTTTGTCCGGCCGGGAGCGACGACGTTGCGAGTTCCGTGCAACTGACGTTGCCGCGCGAGTTCTATGCGGTGCCCGGTGTCGCGATGAGCCTCTTTTATGACAACGTCGTGCTCACGCAGACACCGGAGGCGTATGGCTTCGACGTGACGTGTGCCATCGGCAAGGCCGAGAAGCGGCGATGGACGGTCACCCCGCAGGCGGCTGATGTGGGCCGGCACGAGTTGTCGGTCACCGTGACCGGGCCGGAGGGGAAGCTGTTGGCCCGCGGCTCCACGGTCCTGCAGGTGGTTCCTGCGGATGCCGGCGCAGGGCGTGAGATGCGGCTGTTGATTGTGGGAGACAGCCTGACGCACGCCACTCAGTATCCGAACGAAATCGCCCGGCTGCTTTCGCTGCCATCGAATCCGCGGTGGCTCATGCTGGGCACCCACCGGCCCCAGCAGGCGCAGGAGGGTGTGGCTCACGAAGGGTACGGCGGCTGGACGTGGAGCCGCTTCGTGTCGCACTACGAACCCAACCCCGACGGCACGTACCGCAAGCGGAGCAGCCCTTTCGTCTATTTGAACGAGAACGAGGAAGGAAAACCTCGATTGAACGTCGAGCGGTACCTACAAGACGAATGCGACGGTCGGTCGCCCGACTTTGTGATCTTCATGCTGGGCATCAATGACTGTTTCGGCGCTCCGCCTGATGACCCGGCCGGCATCGACGCCCGTATCGACGGCATGTTCGAGCAAGCCGACATCCTCCTAGCCGCGTTTCGCAAGGCGGCCCCCGATGCCCAGATCGGCATCTGCCTGACCACACCGCCCAATTCGCGAGAAGCCGCTTTTCAGGCCAATTACAAGGGACGCTATCATCGCTGGGGTTGGAAACGCATCCAACACCGGCTGGTCCAGCGGCAACTCGACGAGTTCGACAGTCGCCAACGGAGCAACATCTTCGTTGTCCCCACCCAGCTCAACCTCGATCCCACGGGCGGGTATCCGGCAGACAACAGCGTGCATCCTAATTCAACAGGCTATCAGCAAATTGGTGCCAGCATTTACGCCTGGCTCAAATGGCGGCTTGCCGAATCCGGTCACTGATATCGACACAGGGAATGTGGTCGCGGGTTGAGACGCCATCGCGCCCAGGCGGCCCCCGCCGGTGGGTGCATCCGCTCACTGGGGGGGGCTGGGGCGATCTGACACTGATGATTAGTAAGCCGCTCGGAACTCTGGGGCTGTGGACCGTGAACGAGCCACGTGACGGCCCCGGTGTTCGGTCTCAGGACACGTTTCCGCTGCCTCAACAGCACCCCAGCCACCCTGAAATGAGCGAGCACCACCATCGAACGGATACACCCCGCGCCGGTTCGCCTGGACCACTCGCCTTGACCGGCGCGGCGATTGAAATACTCTCGTGATGTTACGAATCGATGTGATCGTGACAGGCCCCCATGCGCTCCGAAAGACCCGCTGATGTCGACACCACTGAATGTCCGCGCAGAAAAAGTTCCCGCAGACGAAGGTGCTGATCCGCGCGCCGTGCCGTCGCTCCGCCTGTGTGACACCGACGGCGCGACGTCCGACAATGTCGGCGATTGGATCGACCGGCATCGGGACGAGTTGCGCGAGGAACTGTCCGCATCCGGTGCGATCCTGTTTCGTGGCTTCCCGTTGACGACGCCGGAAGATTTCGACCGGTTCATCCAGGCGTTTGGGTTCGCCAACTTTCGCTATGAGGAGTCGCTCTCCAACGCGGTGCGGGTGGTGCGGACTGAGCGGGTGTTCTCGGCGAACGAAGCCCCGGCGGAGGTGCAGATTCATCTGCATCACGAGATGGCCCAGACACCCGTGTTCCCCGGCAAGCTGTTCTTTTTCTGTGAGATCGCAGCCGAGACGGGCGGAGCGACGCCGCTGTGCCGTTCGGATTTGTTGTTCGAGCGGCTGTCGCAGGAGGTTCCGCAGTTCGCAGCCGACTGCGAGCAGAAGGGGCTCAAATACACCAACGTCATGCCCGGCGACGACGATCCGTCCTCGGGAATGGGCCGCCGTTGGCAGAGCACGTTCAGTGCGGAGAGCCGCGAAGATGCCGAACGGCGAATGCGCGAACTGGGCTACTCGTGGGAATGGCTCGACGACGGCTGTTTGCGGGCCACGACCCCCGTGCTGCCGGCGGTGTGGGAACTCGGACCGGGACGCAAATCGTTTTTCAACCAACTGATTGCAGCCGCCTGCGGATGGAAGGACAGCCGCAACGATCCCTCGCGGGCCATCACCTTCGGCGATGGCGGGCCGTTGGACCACGAGGCGGTCTTGCGGGCCGTGGAACTGTCGCAGCCGTTCACATTTGACGTTCCCTGGCAAGCGGGTGATGTGGCGCTCGTGGACAACATGATTACGATGCACGCCCGTCGGCCCTTCACCGGGACGAGAAAGGTTTGGGCGTCGCTTGTCGCGGCGGATGCGACGGCCAGTCACGCATGACCCTCGGAGCGTCGCGTGGCGATTCGGGCCAGCGCGCCGAACCGCTCTTCGGCCGAGTCCTGATAGGTTCGTCGCAGCAGTTGCTCGGCTGCGGGGGTGAGATCGATTCCGCGGCGGCTCATGGCGACCCGCGCGGTGGCGATCCCCGCCTCGACTCCCGCCGCATCCAGCGCCTCCAGTTCGCCGTGCCAGATGCGGCTGAAGGGAGGCACGTGCTTGGGGAGAAGTTCGCCCGCCGGCAGGATCAGGCTCATCGCGCCCAGGGAGGTTCCCGTGTTCAGGAAGCTGCCGATCGCCGTTTTGGTGTGATCGCCGATGAAGCAGCCGACCTTCTTCGAGCCGCTTTCGACCGCCTCTCCGGCGATGATGACGTTGACAGCCGAGTAGTCGTTTTTAAGGTCGCTGTTGGTGGTGAGTGCTCCCAGGTTAACCCACGGGCAGACGTATCCATGCCCCAGAAATCCGTCGTGATACTTGTTGGCGTATCCGTGAAAGATGCACTCCTCGATCTCGCCGCCAACGCGGCAGACCGGGCCGATGGTGGTCCCCGCTTTGATATTGGCTCGGACGATCTGGCTGGCGCGCCCGATGAAACAGGGACCTTCCAACCGGGTGAAAGCCTGCAACTGGACGTCTTCGTCGACCCAGACCGGGCCGCCCCGCGCATCGATCACGACGAATGGGTCGAGGTCGGCGGTCGGATGGATGAACACGTCGGCGTCGTCGCCCAGCACGGCAACGCGCGGGTCGAGGTCTGCTTTGGTCGGCCGTGTGACGCGGCGGGCATAGTCGTCCACGAGCCATTCGCGGTTGTGTTCGATCAACTGCCAGGGGTACGACAGCAACGTCCCCGGCATGGGGACTTCGCGGAGGCTTGCCGCGAGCGACCGCAGGGCCGCGTCCCATCCGTCCGACTCAACCGATGCCACGTCGTCCGGGCGGAGGGTGAGCGAGACCGGCACGCCATCGATCACACCGACGGCGTCCTCTCTAGGAGTCTCTTCGACGAGCGTCTCGAGCTGTTGAGGATCGCAGAGCCACCGTCCGTTCAGCAGCAGCGTCGGTGCCTGCCGGAGCCAGTTGAAGTCGTTGACGGCGATGTCCGCATGCTCCTCGCGGTAGACGCCGCTGAGCTCCTTCCGGACAAGTGCCCCCCACTCCGCATCGTCGATATGCCGCTGCAGACGTTCCCGCACGGACCCCTGCCCGCAACAGAGCTCGAACACCGGACGCAGCAAACTGAGCGGCTGAAACTGCCGCCACGACTCGTCCTCAAACAGCGCAATCCGTCGCCCCATGTCAGCTCCCCCTGCGGACCGCTCTTCGCGATCACGCGGCCCATCGAATCTCATCGGTCACCCGTCTTGCAAGCGACCGGATTCTAAGAGGAACCTTCGAGCGGAGAAAGGCGAATCGGGTTGCCGCACAAAGCTGTCCGGCTCAGTTCGCGGAAGCGTGCCTCACGTCACGCGAAACGAGACCTTCAATGCCGGGACTTCATGACTGAGACGTTGACGCCATGCCAGATATGACATATCATTGGTTAAATGATTGGCGGCGATAAACCACTTGTGTGGCTGGAAGGCGAGGTCAAGACGCCGCCGTTTTCGTCGGAAGCGCGAATCGAGGCGGGGACGCTGTTACGTCGGTTGCAACACACGGCAATCGCACGTTCAAGCGGCTTGAAATGCTTGGTAAATGCCGTCGAGGACGGCTTCGTCCCAGCCGGCACAGAGGCGTTTGCCGCGAATGCTCTCTTTGAGGGAAGTGTCCTGCTGGAGAATGTTCAGAGAAAGTC
>JAJDEI010000286.1 GCA_029259845.1 Planctomycetaceae bacterium
AATCGCCCCGACCGCGTTGAACCACGCCGGCGAAAGCGCCGGCCCAAACCATACAAACTCCTCCAGCAACCACGACAGAACTACAAACGAAAAGCCGCGTAACGACTTACAATGAATTAAGTGCCATTCGTGCCTGACCCCGGCGGTTATTGTTCTTCCGCTCGAAATGTCTGAACGGCGAGTTGTTGATGGCCGGGCGTGCCGCCGGCGTTCATTGCCATGTTGCCGCCGTCCATGGGGATGATGGCACCGGTAATCCAGGCGGAAGCATCCGAAGCCAGCAGCACCGCCAGCCCCTTGATGTCGCCCGGCTCTCCGAGGCGACCGGCAGGGATGCCTCTCAGAAATCGGCCTTCCAGGGTCGGGTCGTCGGCCATGCGTGCCGTCAGGCTCGGATTGACGACCTGGGCCGGTGTGACACAATTGACACGGACTCCGCGATGACTCCACTCGGTGCTCAGCTCGCGCGTCATCTGCACGACCGCCCCCATCGCCATGCTGTAGGCGATATGCCCGCGGCCCAACGCCGTTGAACTGGCCAGCGAGCCGATGTTCATGATGGAACCCTGCCCTTGGGCCAGCATCCGCCGCCCCGCTTCCTGGCACATCGCAAAGCGACCGACGACCAGATTCTGCAGCACGCGATGCAGGTCGCCGATCGTCAGCTCCTCCGGCTTGGCGAGATGTCCGTCGCCGGCAATGTTGCCGAGGAAGTTGACCCGGCCAAACTCCGCATCGGCCTGCCGGAACATGGCAGAAATGTCATCCGGATCGGAAACATTGGTGTTCGCACAGACCGCTTTGCGTCCGAGTGAACGAATCTGCTCCGCTGTCGCTTCGACGCCTTCCCGATTGCGGTCAACCAGCATCACATCCGCGCCAGCTTCGGCGACGGCGATCGCCGTCGCCTGTCCCAAACCCTGAGCGGCTCCGGAAACGACCGCCACTTTATCCGTCAGGTCGAAAAGGTTGCTCATGTGACAATCATGCGTGCAGGGTTGCTGAAGAATCGGCGAGGGACGGATTGTTCGGAGCAGGTGTCGATCTGTGATTGACGGCGAGCCGACGTTGTCCCCAGCCTTTGTACGGTGTTGTCATGACTGTGTGAACCGGTGTGTAACGGAAACCGGCGGATTACTCCGATGTCTTCGTGACGGCGGCGCGCTGCTCCAGCAGATAGGCCAGCAGATGGCCGATCTGTTCCGGCTTCACGATTTCATACAGGTTAGTCGGCATGAGTGAGACGGGCGATTGGACCCGCTCGTCGACGTCCGCGTCCTGCACGGTGAACTCCTTGCCTTTCTGATCCGCGAAAACGAGCGTTGCTCCCTCCTGCCGGCGGAAGAGCCCGGTCAGCACCTTGCCGTCCGCCATGAGCAGGGTCGTGATGCGAAACGCTCCGTCGACATTGCGGTTAGGGTCGAGCAGGTCTTCGAGCAGGCGGTCGACCCCGCGGATGCCGACGCCGTCCAATTGCGGTCCGATCAACGCGCCTTTTTCGCCGATGCGGTGACAGGCGGCACACACTTTCTCGAATACCTCGCGGCCGCGCTGCGCAGACGCGGCCGCCATGTTGAATGAGCCGCGATGATGGCCAATCCGCTGTGTGATTCGTTCGTCGTTCGACGGCAAGCCGCTCGTCAATTCAGACAATCGACGTTTCCCATCCGGGATGTGTGCGGCGATGAGTTGTCGTTTGAGCGCATCACCCAGCAACAATCTCCGCGATGCTTTCCCACTCTCGATGAGCTTCAACAACAACTCGCCTCCATCCCGGTCGCCGGCCAAAGTGCTTGCGAATTCCTCTTGGCGCGGTGCGGGCAGTGACTGCATCACGCCTTCGAGCGTTTTCTCGATGGCGTCGGCCTCCCGCGAAGCGACGGCGGTGAGAATCGCGGAGCGAAGTTCGCTTGCCAGCAGCGGGTCGGTCGCGAATGGAAGGACCGCGCTCAGCCGGGCATCCGGCTGCAACGCGACCAATGCCTCAGCGGACGCCGCTCGCCGCGCCGCCGGTGCCGTCTCGTCCAGCAAGACGTCCCGCAACTCATCCGTCAGCCCGTCCAACTGGTAACGACCGATCAATTCGACGGCTGCGGCCGTCGGCGAGAAGCTTGCTGGGTTGAGCGCCGCTATCGAGAACCGGCCGACCGCCATCCAGGCGTACGCGTCTCCGGCATCTCCGTCGGCCAGTTCCAGGTATCCCGTGCGTCCTTCATGGCCGCTGAGGTCCCACTCCATTCGCTGAGCCGTGTCGTTCCGGGGGACGTCTGCTTCGGCAAGAACGGAGCCTGTTTGCCCATCCAGCAGACGCACCTTGTTCAGGGCGTGGCACGGTCGGTCGGGCGGCCCACAATGCCCGGCGCAGAAGAAACTCAACATGGCGGGAAGCACAAACTCGCCTGACCGGTGAATCCCGGTTGCCCGCTCTCCGCGCGGCCGCGTGCTGTAAACATCGGCAGTTTGCCCGTCTTGACACGGCAATTGCTCAACAGTCCAAGACTGCTCGGAACCGGAACTCCCGGTGAGAGGGGACGTTCGCCATGTGATCGTTTGATCGCTGCCGGAGCGGAGCAATCGCTGGGCCAGCGCCTCGGCCTGCCGGACAACAAACTCGCTCGGCGGCCGTCCCTTGCGAGTGAGACCTTCGCGAACTTCCAGGAGCACTTGATGCTGAAACGGAACATCGTCATCGATTCGCGAATCCACACTCGCCAACGCTTGTTCCAGCGCGGCCGGCGTCCCCACCCGGGCGATGTGCCGCACCGTTTCCAGCAACCGGGGGCGAGGGAAGTCGTACCGTTCCAGGACATCCACAAGAAACGCGCCGACCGCTTCCGAGTCGACGGCCAACGAAACCGACGCCAGCTCGCGAAGATGAGTCTCTGTCGTCGACGACGGCAACGCGGCCAATTCGACGGCAGCACCATCACCGTCACCTCGCAACTGATTCCGCAGTGCGATGCGGATCGTGTGTCGCAGATGGGTGTCCGCCTCGGGCGTGTCATCGAGCATCGACAGCAGCAACGGAACGCTGTCCTGCCGCGACTGCCGCCCCAGCGCGTCGACCGCCGCTCGTCTGACAAAAGCATCGTCGTCGCCCGTGAGGGACCGGAGCAGGGCCACCCGTTGCTCATCGCGTGACCAGCCCTCATCTTCGGCAAGCATCCGGGCGACGTGTGTGCGAACGAGCGGGCTGTGGTCGCGCGAGAGCGCCGTGATTCGTTCGTCGTCCAAATCACCGAGCCGCGCCAACACCCACATGGTATGCACGCGCTGCTCCGGTGACGACTCCCTTTCAAACACCGATCGGACCGCGGGGACCGCAACACTCCCGAGCCGGTCGGCCAATTCGTTCGTTGCCATCGCGCGGACAATGAGGTTCGGGTCGCCCAGTTTGACGGCCAGTTCCTCCGCTGTCTGCGTGGTGAAATTGGGGAGCGGTGGCGGTTCGAGTGTGCCATCCTCACCGCGATAGACGATCCGCCAAACACGGCCATGAACCTGATCCCGCTTCGGGTGCTTGAGGACGACCTCGTAGTGGCCGATAATCGCGTTGTAGAAATCGGCCAGGTACAGGCATCCGTCCGGTCCGAGCTCCAAGTCGACCGGTCGGAACCAAGGGTCGTCGCAAGTGATGAAATCCGGCTGCGTGTCCACCAGACGTGTGGACCCCTGATCGATGAGCCGGTCGCGGTGCACACGCCCGGTGACCGGATTGCAAAGATACAGGTGATTCCGGTACTCCTCGGGAAAGTGGTCGGCTGCGTAGTAGACGGGGCCGCAGATGCCGGTCGACCCGTGCAGGTGTTTGATAATTTGGGGCCCGTAGCCGAGCCCGTCGTGCGGCTTGCCGAAACTGGTGTAGTACGCCCCCCGCAACAGCAGCGTCAGCGGCAACGAATGGCAGTCGGCCGAGTACAAGTTGCCCAGTGGGTCGAAAGTGAGCCCGAACGGGTTGACCTGTCCCCACGTGAATTGTTCCAGTCCCGTCCCGTCCTGGTGAAAGCGGTACGTGTTTCCGGAGTTCATGGTCAGCTTGCGGCCGTCGATCGCTTCAACGTGTGAGGTGTTGCGGAACCCGTGACAGGCGTAGATCCAACCATCGATCCACCGCGTGAAGGAGTTGGTCATGCCGTGCGTGTCGACGTTGCCGAAGCCCCACAGCAGCCGCTTCGCCGCGTCCGCCTTGCCGTCGCCGTCGGTGTCCTGATGCAACCGAATGGCGGGGATGTCGTAGACCAGCGTGCCGTCTTGCACAGGCACGATCCCGATGGGGATGTTGAGCCCCTCCGCGAACCGCCAGATTTTCTCCGGCGTCCCGTCCGGCCTGATTCCTTCGACCACTGTCACCCAATCGCGTGCCGGAGGAGGAGCTGGCGGACCGAACTTTTCGTCACGAGGCTGCACCCCTTCCCCGGCAGTCGGATAGGGGTAGGTGACCGAACTTGTGATCCACAACCGGCCGGCCGCGTCGAAGTTGAGATTCATCGGCTGTCCGATCGTCTGTTCCGAAACGATCAGTTGAATCTCGAATCCGGGCGGCAAGTGAAACATCGCCTGCTGTGCTTCCGGCGACTGCGGATCAGTCGGCGCGATGAGCTCGGGAGATTGGCCAAACATCGGGAGCGGAGACGACAACGCCAAAATGGCGATCAGTAACGCAGCGGCGATTTTCAACGGACGAACTCCTCAGGAAAATGAAACTCGGCTGGCACGTCTCCCGATGATACACCGAAGCGGACCCCGACTGACAGCAGACTCGAAACAGATCACCGAATTGAGATTTCCCTCCGCCCTATGATAGGATGCTGCCGCAGGATGCGCGCGGTGTTGCTGCGATTGTTCCCAAGGACGGAGTGACCGCTCACGATCGGCCAACCGGACCGGAGAAATGTTCGTGATGAGATCGCTGTGTCTGCTGACCGCCACCGGGTTCGTCCTGTCAACGTTCACCACGTTCGCGACGATTTCCGCCGCAGCGGAGCCGGTCAATCTGGAAACCGTCACCGACCCCGGCCCGAACACGGCCGACGAGCCGCTCGCCTCGGAGTTTTCGCTGGAGAAGGCGGTCCACTTTCTTGATTCGGCCGCGCTGGCTTGGCAGAAGCAGCGGAAGTGCTTCACCTGCCATACGAACTATGCCTATCTCTACGCACGTCCACTGATCCCGGGTGATTCGGCAGCACATCAAAGTGTCCGCGAATTTGCGGAGCAACTCGTCACGAAGCGGTGGGAGGAACAAGGCCCCCGCTGGGATGCGGAAATCGTCGCGACAGCCGCCGCGTTGGCCTTCAACGACCGTGCGACGACCGGCCGGCTGTCCGCCGACACTCGCACCGCCCTCGGCCGCATGTGGACAGTGCAGCGAGACGACGGCGGGTTCAGTTGGCTCAACTGTGACTGGCCGCCGATGGAGTCTGACGACCACTACGGCGTCACACTCGCCGCGTTGGCTGTCGGTGTCGCCCCCGAGGAATACGTTGCGGGCGAATCTGCACAGACGGGGGTCGCAGGGATTCGTCGCTACCTGCGGGAAAACGAGGCACCGACACTGCATCACCGCGCCATGCTGCTCTGGGCCGCGCAGCACCTCGACGGACTGGTCTCGCAGGACCAACAGGCGGACACGATCGCCGAATTGCGGTCGCAACAGCACGACGACGGCGGCTGGGCGCTCGCGGCACTAGGCGATTGGGAACGGGCCGACGGCTCTCCGCAGGACACCCTCACCAGCGACGGGTACGGCACCGGTTTCGTCGTCTTCGTGCTTCGCCAAGCCGGCGTGCCGGCGGACGACCCAGCCATCACCCGAGGCATCGGCTGGCTCAAGAGCCATCAACGGGAAAGCGGCCGTTGGTTCACCCGTTCGCTTCACAAAGACAGCAAACACTTCATCACCCATGCGGGCACCGCGTTCGCCGTCATGGCGATCGCCTCGTGTGATGACCTTTTGCAACCGTAGACGATCAAGCGTTTACGTGCATTCACGATTTCCGATTCCTCACCAAACCGGCTCGCGGAATTGCCCGATCCTCGAACGACCGCTTCATCTCAAGCGTTCCGCTCATCCGCACGCGTCACTTCGACGCCATGCAGTTTCTGCCAACCCAGCCAACCAAACCGTCCGCCGTTTGAAAGAGGCCTGATGTCGCGACCGGTCTGTGATTTTGCTCGCTCGTTCGTGACCTTCCGGCTCGACTTTGAGAAGAAGCCGCCGGCGACCGTCAGCCATCAGCCCCCCTACAGCCTCAACAACGCGCGGATCCAACTTGAATGCCGCTGCCGAATCATCGAGAAGCAGACGGGGCAAACGCACACATTCGTGCTCGGTGCCAGTTGCAAGACGGAGCGCGTGGGCGTCGAGCGTGACATCTGGACCGTGCCCAACGCCGACTTCTCTCCCATCTTCTGCGCGGACCGGTTCCTGACGGTCAAGACATTTCCCCAAGCGGGCATGCAGGTCGACCTGTACCCGCCGGGCAGCGGCAAGCAACCGGAGCGGCAGTTGGGGAATATTGAAGATGTGTTCGACAGTCTGCACATTGATGTTGTCGAATGTGATGCCGAGGAACTGTCTTCGCCGCAGCAGATCGTGAATGCCACACTGCGAAACGTGCCGCTCGTGGCTGAGACGGAGATTGAATCCGCCCGCTACACGGCTGTCATCGAGTATCCCGTCAAGACCATGAACGCCAACGAACGGGACGCCATTTATCAAACCGACACCGGCCCGCACCTGTTCCCCGACCTGAGCTGCGATCCGGACGATCTGCTTCCGCGGATGGAACTGGCTTTCTCGGCGTTCAACCGGTCCGAGTGGACCGAGTTTCTCGTCCGCGTGCCGACACGAATCACCGAGTCGGCCAACGTGTACCACTACTCCCGCAGCGTCCGCCTCGACTGCCGGAACCGAGTGTTCGCTCTCGAATCCGAACACGGAGCGTCAATAACGCGGTCACCGGAAGCCTGAGTCTCGCGAATCGTCGCGGGATCAGGAGCTGGTCCCCAACAGCAATGCGCGATCGTTCGCGTTTTGCCATTGGCCACGCCCCGCGGAACGAGCACTCCTTGGGCGACCGTTCGTCGAACGATCCGGCGACGGAAAAAAGTCATCCCGCCCGGTTCCTCAGACGGTCCCCACAAATGCTCTGGCAGGGGTGCCCAGTCACCGGCTCAGCAGATAGAATCGCCATCACGAGGCCGAGTGGCGGAATTGGCAGACGCATCGGACTTAAAATCCGAAGTCCCAACCGGGACGTGGGGGTTCGAGTCCCCCCTCGGTCACCTTTGACACCAAACCCCTTTGTTTCCTGTCGCATTGTCCCGTAATTCGTGGGGCATGCGACGTGGTGCGAGGGGGTGCGTGCACCGCTTTGGAAAAGTTTGCACTTTCGGACATCTCGAGAGTGCGATGAGGTGCTGCGCCGACGCGATTGGCCGACGCGATTGGCCGACGCGATTGGCCGAGGCAGCCGCGGGGGGGCTTGCTGGTCGGAATTGTTTTGTGAAGAACAGTTCTCCAGGAAGGAGTTCCCCCATGGCTGCATGGACGCTGCCGCAGAGGATCGCCGGGTGGT
>JAJDEI010000287.1 GCA_029259845.1 Planctomycetaceae bacterium
GGAGCCTTTTCTTGAAGTGCTTCAGTCCAATTCGTTACCTCCTTGAACCGCCCCAAGGACTACCGGATGGAGCGACCAGTTTCCGGGTGGGACTACCTCCCACTGAAGTCCCAAAGCCTTTTCACGGCACACGCAGAGCCTGACCTACATGGCTCGACCCCAGCCACCCGCCCGGGAGTCGCAGCGGTCCGCACAGCGGACCCTCCTTCGCTTGATGTCCTTCACTCCGCCGGCGCGAGGCAGAGGACGTTGCCGCTGACCAGCGTGACGACGATGCGGCCGTCGCCGTCGATGAGCAGGCCGTCGGGGAGCGGAGTCTCCGGGAGTTTGTGCTTCCACAACGGGTTGCCGTTCTGCTTGTCCAGCGCCACGACGGACCATTGTGGCTGGGCGCGAAACCGGCTTTGCTGCTGCACGGCCGCCACGATGGCGTTCGGGCCGACGACTATCGCGACTGCCTGGAACTTGCTGGGCTCGCCCAGGTCGGACGTCCAGTTGACCGCTTTGTCCGCCTCGAACACGCCGAGCAAACCGAGCCGGTTCCGATCGGCCGATTTCTGATCGACGTCATCGAGGCCGCGTTCGATGCGGTCGGTGACCTTCCCGGAGTCCAGACAGGTGATTGCTCCATTCTGGTAATTAACAAGCGTAATCGTCTCTTCACTCCATGCCGGTGCGACGCCGCCGAAGTTGAGCCGCAGCCTGCCGTGTCCGGTCGTATCGATCTCGAAGCTTCCCTTCGTGGAGACATTCTCCGGAGCCGAGTAGAGAATACGCCCGCCGACGATGGGGAACTTGTCGGCGAACAGGCCGACGAAGCGGCCGTTGTTCGCTTTGGATTGCCCCTGGGCGAAGCTCTCGGCCAGACATTCGCCCGTGTGGATGTCGAACGCCGCCGGAGAGACTTGATTGCCGCCCGCCAGCAACAGCCGGTCGCCGTCCAGCGTCAGGTTGCCCTGCACGCTCACGCCCTTGCGCAGCTCCGGGTTGAGATGTCCGGACGAGTTGTTTTCCCAGCGAACTTCGCCCGTGTTGGCATCGACGGCATAAACATAGGTGCCGTCCGAATCGATGATGCCGGCGGCAAAGTAGGCGACACCGTCATGAACGAGCACGCCACTGTGCACCGGCCAAGTGGAGGCCATGTGCCCATACAGCATCAAATATCGCTCGACCGGCGCGGCTCGGAACCGCCACACTTCGCGCCCCGTCGCCGCATCGAGGCAGTAAGCGAATCCGTCGCCGCTGCCGAAATACGCACGCCCATCCGCAATCGTCGGCGGGTACTTGATGGGGCTGTTCGTCGTGAACGTCCAGGCGACCCGGCCGTTGTCGGTCTGAATCGCTTTGACGAGGCCGTCTTCGCCCGCCACGAAGACGAGTCCGTCAACAGCCGTCGGCGCGGTGGGGGCCCCTGCGAACTGCGGCGTGTACAGCCAGTTGTGGCCGACCTTGTTAGGAACGGAGACACTCGTGCTCGAACTGCGGCTGTTGTCCGCGCGAAACGTCGGCCAGTCAGCGGTTGTCACTTCGAACGCCGTTTTCGGGTCGAGGGAGTCGGCTCGCCGGATGCGTTCCTCCGGCACGAAGGCGTCGTCGAACCGGAAGTCACCAGCGGAACAGCGGGCCAGCCGCCCGATGAGCGACAGGTTGCAGTCGCATTGCCACGGGCCGACATACAGCATGCCGTTGGCGGGCAGGGCACCGTCGTTACAGGCGGGACGCGCGGCCCCGTCCACCAGAACCTTGCCACTCTCCCGGTCGTAGCGGAGCGTCCCCTCCGCTCCCCGCACGAACAATGAATCTGAACAGGCGGTCAGCCGCGTGCAGGCTCGTTTGACGAAATGGAAATCCTTGACGACCTCGCCGGAGATCGGATCGACGGCCACATGGTCGCCCTTCTCACCGACGCCCAGAATGACCGTGCCGTCCAGATAGATGGCGTTGGGGTTGTTGGTAACTTTCTTCTTGTTCCACAGCAGATAGCCGTCGGCAGTGGAGAGGGCGACGACGTTGTTTCGCGTTTGCCCCTGCACGATGAGGGCATCCGGCGTGTAGAGCGCCATGCACATCGTGCGGAAACCGGGCGTGGACGTGAGCCCCTTGCCCGGCTGCTCGATCAGTTCGAGCACTTGTTCGTCGTCGTTTGTCCACAGCACGTCGCCGGTCTTGAGGTCCAGGCAGCGGAAGTGCGACCCGGGGCTGTAGACGGAAATCCGGTCCTCGCCCATCGCTAGCGAGCGGGAATCCATCGGTTCTTCTTCCTTGTGAACCCACAACGGCTTTCCCGACTTCAGGTCATACGCCGCGAGCGTGTGACCGAAGCCCCAGGGGACGTGCGGTTTCGAGTAGTAGCCTTCGCTCAGGTCGCCCCAGCTCCAGCCGCCGAAGCTGCGATCCCCCCGCACCCGCTCCGCCGGGGCATCCGGGTCCCCGGAGAGCGCATAGAGCACGCCCTCCTTGAGGACCATCCACTTCCAATCCCCCTGCATGCCGGGGATGCGAATCTCGCCGCGCTGCTCGCCGGTTTCCGGATCGAGCACCAGCGCCCGCCCCCCGTCGATCATGTAGAACGCATCGTCGGTCGCAATGAACGCCGAGCGATGCACCAGATAACCCTCCGGAAGTTTCCGCTCCCAGAGCACCGTGCCGTTGTAGCCATTGGAGGCGATCAGCCGGAACATGGTGTCCCACTCGCGCTGATGGTGGGTGATGTGACCAATCGCGAGAAACGTGCGACCGCCGGCAGCCGTCGTAATCGACGGCATGGCGATATAAAACGGGTGAGCCAGGTATTGCGTGAGATACGGAGCCTTGATCACCGCATCTTCGGAGACCGGATTGTTATCCGGACCATGCTCCCAATGAGACCAGTTCCCGGCCCCTGCCAACGGCGGTTTGGAGAACTGCATCCACCGCTTGTCGGCCAGTGTGAATTCTTCGAATCGTTCCCCGTGCCAATTTCGGGCGACGCTGACAATCCCAAGGCCTCCATAGAAGGCTGTCCCTCGCGGTCGCAGAACGCGGAGGACTTCCACATCGGTCGGCATCGCTCGTTCTTCTCTCGACAAAGTGTCAACGACCAGCAGGTCGACCATGTTGTCCGCATACGGCAGTTGGTCGAGACGTCCCAACTCGACGGCGACACGGTCGATCCCCAAACCGGCGTCACGAGCCGCCCCGCGCAGTCGCTCGACCGTCGCGGCATCATCGCAGCGAACGTGCACCAACAACCCGCTCGACTGGGCGATCTCGATCGGCAACAGGTCATCAGTGGCCTGGGTGACAACCGAGCAAACCCCGCGCTGAATGCCGGCCCGCTCGACCAGCGACGCGGCAAGCGTCGGTTCCGACTCGGCGGCGATTCCGACTTGCGAGTGCGTGAGCGCCGAAATGACGGCAGCACTCATCAGTGCGAAGAGATATCCACCTCGAACCCGCAGTTGATGACGTCTTTCACTCATTGGAGTGCCCCCCGGCGCTGATGTGCGAGCAACAAAACGGACAAGTCGGTCTGCCTCGATGGCTCACGGCGCTCGCGATGCCGCCACTGTGACGAGTATACTGGTGAAGATGTCGAAATCCCACGCACCGGCTCGCTCGGAGACGTCGCGACCAGTTCCATTGTGAGAGAACGTGCCATGAGCCGCTGGACGTTGCCTCTGCTTGTGCTGGCACTCGCCGCCCAGACGGCGAGCGCTTGTTCGGTCCCCGTCTTCCGTTACGCCCTGGAGCACTGGCGAGCCGACCCGTTCATGGTCGTCGTGTTTCATCGGGGAGAATTAACCGACGAACAAGTAGCATTGCTGGAGACGCTTGAATCTCTCGGTCCGAACGGCCTGCCCACCGCCAACGTGATGGTGAAGGCGGTCGATGTCGACCACGAAGCCGACCCGTCGCTGCGGCGGCTGTGGGAGTTGCAGGAGACCGACACGCTCCCCTGGATGGCGGTGCACGCCCCGGTGAAGAGCGGCCCGCCCCAGCGGATTTGGGGCGGCGAGTTCCGGGCGGAGACCGCCACGCGGCTGCTCCAATCACCCGCTCGCCGCGAGATCGCCGAACGTCTGGTCACCGGAGATGCAGTCGTCTGGGTCTATGTCGAAACGGGCGATGCCGCCATCGATGACGCGGCCTTTCGCTTGCTCGAAGCCCAGCTCGCCCACCTGCAAACGACGCTGCGGCTGCCGGAGATCGAGGAGGCGGACTTCGGTGAATTGTCCGTCGTCCCCGAGTCGCTGCGGCTCGCGTTCTCCGCCCTGCGGGTCGCTCGCGACGACGCTGAGGAGTCGCAGTTCCTCAACATGCTGCTGCACGCCGGACCGCAGCCGGCGGCAGAACAGTCGCCTCCCTTACCGATGGCGTTCCCGATTTTCGGGCGCGGCCGCGCTTTCGACGCACTCGTCGGCGAGGATCTCACCAAGCAGACAATCGAAGACGCCTGCCGCTTCCTCACCGGCGCCTGCCAGTGCACCGTCAAAACCCAAAACCCCGGCGTCGACCTGCTCATGTCCGTCGACTGGGACCGCCTCATCAAGCTGTCCCCCATCGAAGACGGCACCCCGCCGACGCTCGTGGGGCTTCAGAACTTCGCGCCGGGTGACAACCCACCGCAGACGGACGTCGCCGACGACGCAACCAATCCATCCTCGCCGGATGTGACTCCGGAGCCGTCGTCGAACCCGGACACTGACACACTCCGCGTGCCCGCAATGGACAACGGCACGACGAACAGTGACGTGCCTGTGACGGAATTGACGGGATTCGATTCCTCGCTCGCCCGTCTGTTGCTCGTCACCGTCGGCCTGCTCGCCGTGGCGGTCATCGTCGCCACGTTGTTTCTGACAATCCGCAGCAAGTGAGCTGCATTCAGCACGAGTTGACTCCACCAAAGGACCAAACCATGACCGATCGAAAACGACACCTCCTGCGGCTCGCCGTCTCCCTGTTGGCCATCCCGGCCTTCGGGACGATGCTCTTCGCATTCGCCGATGAGGACGGTCACGAAGTCGCGCTGAGCGACCTCCCGGCGGTGATTCAGAAGGCGCTCAGCAACATTGAAGCCGACGACATCGAAATCGAAGCGGAAACGCGGGACGGGAAACGCGTCTACGAAGTCGAGATCGAAGCCGACGACGCCGAGGTGGAACTCACTCTCTCCGAGGACGGCCGGCTGCTGGGCCTGGAGATCGAACAGGAGGACGACGGAGACGAGACGGACGACTAAACACGCCCGGCAGCAGGTGTCATCAAAGACGCCGATGGGCCGGCCGGCCGCTGCGTTCAGTTGGTCGTCCAGTTGGCGTGGAACGGTGAACAAGATTCAACATCCCTCGCGCGCCCCAAACGCACCGTCGATCAACGACCACGCGCCCTACGGCAATGCCTGGCTGTGAACGGTTACATTCTTCCCGCAGGCCCTTACTCTACACAGAACGTGGCGCACTCGGACGAGTTCTATTCTCGTTTGACGTCACAGTCCGGCAGGGCCGCTTGGAGTCCTGCAACTCCGTCATCGGTAATCTGCGTGTTGGCAACGTTCAACGCCACGAGGCTCTTGATTCCCTTAATGTGGTCCAGCCCCGCATCAGTGATCTGTGTCCCGGCAAGGTCAATGACCTTCAGGCTCGGCAGGCCCTTGAGTTGCTCCAGCCCTGAATCGGTGATCTGCGTGCCGGCCAATGCGATTTTTTTCAAACTGGACAGCTCTCTGAGATTCCCAAGTCCCGCATTGGTGATCTGCGTGTCGGCGAGCCCGAGTTCCTTCAGACTGGACAGGGCTTTGAGAGTCTCCAGACCCGTATCCGTGATCCCTGTCTCGGCAAGCTCGAGGACCACCAGATTGGACAGGCCCCTGAGTTCTTCCAGGCCAGCGTCGGAGATCTGTGTTTTGGCAAGGTAGAGATGCCGCAGGCTGGTCATCTGCTTCAGCTGCTCCAATCCGGCGTCTGAGATTCCTGTCTCCGAGAGGTTCAGCCTCAGCAGGAAGTGAAGCCCTCGGATGTGCACCATTCCGGAATCCGTGATTTGAGTGTGATTGAGAAGAAGCCGTTCAAGGTCGGGGAACCATTTGACGTATTCCAGTTCCGTATCCGAAATCGGCAGGTCACTGAAACGAATCTTCCTGTAGTGACCGCTGTACCGAGCTCCGGTTGCCTCGACCGTAGCGATGGCCTCCCGGTTCACGGGCCGAGCCCGCATCGCGTCTACGCGGCTTTGTCCCGGTGGTGCTGTCGAATTCTCCCCCCCACCACAGCCAGCCAGCAGTAGGACAGCAAACATCCAGGCACATCGGTCATTCATCAGTTGTTTCTCCCCAGGAACCGACTCCTGCGCTGGAAGAACGGGATTCTTCCACAGCCAAATCGCGTCCCTGACCTGCCCCGCGGACGGCCCCGCTCTTTATGTTGGCACCGTGACAACTGAAACGCAACAGCGACGCAGGCTGCGTGGCCGTCGGCCAAGCGGGAGTGTTCGGCTGGTGTGGGGCGCCGAACGGCAATCTGCGCAGATCTCACGATCCGAACGCACCGCCAACCAACGGCCACGCACGCTCCCTGGCTGCCGTGGAACCAGCGCGCTCGCACTGGCGGCGGAGGCTCGCCGTGTGCGGAGAGGGGCGGTACACTGGCCCGCATGACGCCGCAGGAATTTATCGCCAAATGGCAACCGGTCACCCTGTCCGAGCGGTCCGCCTGTCACAGCCACTTCAACGATCTCTGCCTCGTGCTCGGCCAGCCGCAACCGGTTGCCGCCGATCCGGACGGCGCGTGGTACACCTTCGAGCGAGGCGTCCGCAAAACGACCGGCGGCCACGGCTGGGCCGACGTCTGGATGCGCGGCAAGTTCGGCTGGGAATACAAAAAGAAACGCCGCGACCTCGCCGCCGCCTACCAGCAACTGCTCCAGTACCGCGAAGACCTGGAGAACCCGCCGCTGCTGGTCGTGTGCGACATGGACCGTTTCGAGGTCCACACCAACTTCACCGGGACTGTCAAGCACGTCTACGCCTTCGACCTGGAGGGCCTCGCCGACCCCGACAACCTTGACGTCCTCCGCAAGGTGTTCACCGATCCGGACGCGCTCAAGCCGGGGCAGACCACCGAAGCGATCACCGAACAGGCGGCCGAGCGGTTTGGCCAATTGGCGGACGGGATGCGGCTGCGGAATGTGCCGGCTCATGATGCGGCCCACTTCCTGATGAAGCTCATGTTCTGCATGTTCGCGGAGGACATCGGGCTGCTCAAGGGAAACGTCTTCAGCCGCATTCTGGATAACGTCACCGAACAACGAGTCGGCGGGCTGCCGCTCCCGGCCGCCGGGGCCGAGTTGTCCGGCTTGTTGGCGCGGCTGTTCGGGGCCATGTCGGACGGCGGCTACTTCGGGGCGACGCGGATTCTGCACTTCAATGGCGGACTGTTCGCCGATGCGGACGTGATCGACCTGGAACCGGGCGAGATCAACAAGCTCAAGGTCCTCAACGACCTGGACTGGAGCGACGTCGAGCCGTCCGTGTTCGGCACGCTGTTCGAGCGGACGTTGGACCCGGCCAAGCGGTCGCAGATTGGGGCGCATTACACGAGCCGCGCAGATATCGAAACGCTTCTGCTGCCGGTCGTCATGCAGCCATTGCGGCGGGAATGGGCCGACGTGCAGGCCAAGTGCGAGAAGCTGACCGAAGCAGCGCAACAGGCGAAGACCAAGGCGACTGCCAACCGCAAGCGCAAGGCGCGCGGAAAGGCGCTCACCGACTTTGTGCATCGGCTGAGCGAGGTGAGCGTCCTCGACCCGGCGTGCGGCTCCGGCAATTTCTTGTATGTCGCGCTGCACCTGCTGCTCGATCTGGAGAAGGAGGTCATCACGTACGCGGCCCGTTATGAGGTCGGCCTGTTCCCGCACGTCCGCCCCACGCAACTGGCCGGCATCGAGATCAACGAATACGCCCAGGAACTGGCGAGCGTGGTGATCTGGATCGGCTACCTGCAATGGATGCACCACAACGGCTTCAACCCGCCCAGCAACCCGGTCCTGGAACCGATCGAAAGCATCCGCCGCATGGACGCCATCCTCGACCTCTCCGACCCCGAACACCCCAAGGAACCGGAATGGCCGCACGCGGAGTTCATCGTCGGCAACCCGCCATTTCTGGGCGGAAAGTTGATGCGAACGAATCTCAGTGACGACTACATGGACGCCCTGTTCACGCTTTGGGGTGACCGAGTCCGACCCGAGGCGGACCTCTGCTGTTATTGGCTTGAGAAGGGGCGACAAAGCATTGACCGAAAACGCGCAATGCGTGCCGGACTGCTCGCGACTCAAGGCGTGCGCGGCGGTGCAAACCGCGAGACGCTCAAGAGGATTAAGCAATCCGGAGAGATCTTTTTCGCAGTTTCGGACCGGGAATGGATCCTCGACGGCGCCAACGTGCATATTTCAATGGTCGGCTTCGATGACGGACGCGAGCCGACGCGGACCCTCGATGATGCACCTGTTGGAGTCATCAATTCTAACCTGACAGCGACGGCCGACACCACATCAGCCAATCGATTGGCTGTGCATGCGGGCGTGGGCTTCATGGGAGATACAAAGGGCGGAGCGTTCGATATCGTCTCTCACCGCGCCGTTGAACTGCTCACATGTCCGAACCCGCACGGGCGGCCGAATAGCGACGTCGTCGTTCCCTGGACAAACGGAATGGATGTCACACGGCGTTCACGCGACATGTGGATCATTGACTTCGGTGTGGGCCTGTCGGAATCGGAAGCCGCCAAGTACGAACAGCCGTTCGAGTATCTCAAGCAGCACGTCCGCTCGAATCGATTGGCATCGCGATCAAAAATCAAAGACTGGTGGCTCCACGAGCGCCCACGTGTGGACATGCGCGAGGCAATTGGAGCGCGTCCGCGATTTCTTGCTACTGTTACAGTCTCCAAGCATCGCCTGTTCGTTTGGATGGAGGCGCCGACGCTTCCCGACCATCAGTTGATCGCTTTCGCTCGCTCAGACGATTACTTCTTCGGCGTAATGCACTCTCGGATTCATGAGTTGTGGGGCCTGAAGCTGGGAACGCGATTGGAGACCCGCCCTCGTTACACGCCGACAACGTGCTTCGAGACGTTTCCGTTTCCGGTGGCGACGGTCCTGCGACCGGAGGGCGGTGTGGCGGACTCGGGAAGCACCCCGGCTGCTCAAAGCAGCCGGGGTGCTGGGGCGCTGCGGGAAGCGATCGCGACGGCGGCGAAG
>JAJDEI010000288.1 GCA_029259845.1 Planctomycetaceae bacterium
CACAGTAGCCGCGTGGCCAGAAACTCTGTCCGAACAACGTGCCCTGCGTCTTCAGCAACTCCCGATGAATCCGCGCGGCACTCTTGCCTTTCAGAGATCCCACGGTCAGGGCCACCGAAAACTTAGGCGGAATGCTCAGCAGCAGATGGATGTGGTCCGGCTGCGCATTCCCTTTCTCCAAACCGACGCCCTTCTGCCGACACAAGTCCCGAAGAACCTCGCCGACCGGCTTCCTCCGTTTTCCGACGAACACGCGCTGCCGATATTTTGGTACGATCACGACGTGGTCCTGGCGGTCCCATTTCACGTGGGCCTGCCCCGGTTAAATGTGACACCGGGTGAATGTGACACCGGGTGAATGTGACACGGGGTGAATGTGACACGGGCCAATCTTTCATGACATTCCTCCTTGGCCCCAGAGGCCTTCCCCCGGAGGATCGTCTTTCATTCACGCACGAAACGGCGGAGCCGCGTCAATTCTCACCGGCAGAGCCGGTGGCTTAAATCTGAGTTAGGTTGGCACGCAACATGCCGCCGCAACAGGGCAGGGTGTCCCGTTGTTTTAAGGGGGGGCGGGTTTGACGCCCTGCGGGATCGACACAAGTCGTCTGGGGTCAACGAAACCATCGTGAAATACCAGGCCGTCAACTCTTCCCTTTGTGAAACAACAAGTTGCCCTGCCCGACACGGGCGGTGATTGAACGGCCCGCTCCAATCCTCGCCGGGGATGAGTCTGCGTCGGCTCCGACCCGGCATCGAACAAGTCGGGAAACCGTCTGGCCATTGCGTCAGGGTGCGAGCTTGACCTGCGTCACTACCAAAGCGTCGTTCACGTAGAGATTCTCGAACCGAGTCGCCGGGAGAGTGAAACGAAGTGGAACCGGCCGGCCTCACTCTCGGTCGATCTGTGGGTCGAAGCTGACGTTGGTGACGTGATGTTCGGTGCGAGTGTGGACAATCATCCGGTTTTCGGAGAGACCGGTGCCGTCCATGGCATTGCAAAGCAGCATCGTCCATCGCATGGGGAACCACAGTCCCGGTTGAAGCTCACGAATATCGTCGAGCAAACCGATTGCAGAGGGAAGCCGTTCACTGTGTCTGGGTTCGATCCACTGCATGCGAACAGGAAGAAAGTTTCGTTCCGGACAGATCCAGATGAACTGGTCGGTGTTCCATGGCGGTGATTTATCTCTCCGGCGGCGCATGCGGTGGCAGAGCAGTCCGTCGATCAGGTCGTCTCCTTCGTAGAAAACTTGGTTGTCATTGCCCTCGATGGTCCCGTCCTTCAGGTATGTCGACAGCTCGACCTTCGCAGAGCGCCGAAACCAGCGATGTGGCAAATAGATGCCCGATGCGTTATCTCCGTCCGCCGACGCCGCGCGGCTGGTCGACCAGGTTCCATCCGCCTGACGGTATTTAGACTCCAGAAGCCAGAACTCCTGCGAGGGAATCCTTACGATCCGAGTTTCTTGACGGCGAGGTGGAGCGCTGAGAGAGCCTGATGCGGCAAGTTCGGTTGTGTTGGCGCTGAAGTGGTTCTCCTCCACCGTGACGTCGATGGGGAGATACCGCTGCTCGTTTCGGCGGACTGCTGCGATGATCGCTTGGAGTGTCGTGCCGGATTGTTTCGCTGCGGGTTGGGGGTGATGCGGGGAATCGACCAGCCCGTCCGGGCCGATCGTGAACAGCGGCACGTCTTCCGGAACCGCCAACTGAAATTGCTCCGGTGGATGCTGGCCGTCAACCGCGGCCTCTTCCAAGACCAGCGTCGTCGTTCTCGAGTGAACCGGCCCTGCTCTTATCTCCGTGACCCAATCCGAGACGTATGACATCGCCGTGACCTTGGCGGGCAGCCAAACTCCCGGCGCGATCTCGCGCAGCTCGTCGGCCGTCGTCTCGTTGGAAATGAATGGTTGGCCCAGATTTAGGATTAGCTGTGATTTCACGCACAGGTAGTTTCGATCGACAGCGAGCCAGAGTAGGTACTTGTCCGGTCTCCTTCGCGGACCATACCTCCGCAGCATTCGAACCTTGACGCAGCGGCGACCTCCCACGGTTTCAATCTCAAGAGGCTCGCTCTCCGTCTCTGCCCGGAAAAAGGTATACCAACCGGGGTTGGGCCCGCGGCGGACTTTGGGATGAGAGTGCAAGGCGTCACCTCCCTCAAGAAAGACCGAGAGCGGGAAGTTGACACCCAATTGTTGCATCGCCCACACATGGGGCGGCACTACCTGCGAAGCTTCGTACCGGCTGAGATGGATGTTCGCGCTATGGCCTTGCTCGACCGAAACCGTCCGGGTGCCGTCGTAGGCCGATTCCGACCGATGAGCCGGTTGCATCCCCTCAGTCGTCCGGGCGGTGCGATCCAAACGGAACGAAACAAGATCGCCCTGATGAACCACGTGGATGGTCTCGACAACCCGCGGCGAGGTTTCCATCGGAGGCGGTGGCAGCGTCTTTTCGGGCGTGCCGTCTCCAATGATGCTCCATGGATGGAGAGGATGATCGGACCGGAAGAAATACTCCTGCCGGACGACGTACTCCAGGTTGCGATACCGTTGTTCCTGTTCGCGAACCGCATTGATGATCTTGGGCAGAGTGAGGCCGGCAAGTTCCCCGGTCGAAGCATCTTCCGGATCGTCCCCATCAGCGGTAATTTCCTGATTGGATGGTGCCGCAGAGGGAGTGCAGCCCCACAAGCAGGCGACCGCGAGGAAGACCACCATCACCACACCCAGGATGGTCCCGCCGCCACCGGTCAACCGAGGCGTTTGCTCCGCATGCTGGAGCCGGCGGATTCTCTCCAGGAGGGAGCCGCTGTTGGCGCCCAGGGAGAGGACGGGGGAGGTGCCGCGGAGTTCTTCGAGGGCCAGCAGGGCGCGGCCGTAGGCGGCACGGCTGCCGAGGGTGTGGGCGGCCAGTTCGTCGCAGCAGTGTTCCCGTTCCTGACGAATTCGGAACGAGAGCCACCAGACGGCCGGGTGGTAGAAACAGACGGTTTCGATCAACGTTTGCAGCAGATTGGCCAGATAGTCGTGACGGCGGATGTGGGCCAGTTCATGGGCCAGAATCGCTTCCACCTCTGACGCGGAGAACCCGCTGACAACGCACAGCGGCAGCAGAATCACCGGGCGGAGATAGCCGACGACCATCGGCACGGTGACCAGCGTCGATTGCAGGAGACGCACCTCGCGGCGGACGCCCAGTCGACGCGCCGCATCGGCGAGAGACGCCTGCACTGCTTCCGGCACTATGGAAACGCCGGTCCGCCGGAGACGGCGCAGCAGGCACCAACTCCATGCAGGCCGGATCGCGAACAGCAACACACCAAGACACCAGACAGCCACCAACTCCGGCAGCCACGGTGAGATGGCGGTTTCCAACGGTGCCCACCAGCGTACGGCGGGCGCAGCGGTTTCGGCTGCAACGGGCGGCGTCGTGACCGACTCAGGCGGAGGCGCCGCGGAGGAGAGTTGTGTCGGCTCGAGCGCGGGAGGAATCGTCGTCGCGTTGGTTGCGGCGAACGCCTCCACGTCATCAGCCGTCGGCTCCCAAGTCATGCGGGAATCGGTCACGACGGCTGCCCGTGGGGAGGTGTCCGCCGGGAGCAACGGCCAAGTGACCGCTGGTGCAATCACGGTTGCCGCCAACGCTGCCAGACAGGCTGTGTAACGCGCGGCGGCCGTCCTTCGCCGCATCATTCGCAGGACGGCCATCATCCCCAGAGCGATGAATGCGTACTGCCACAGCGAATGAATCAGCAGCCAGCCGATCCGGTCCACGAGAAACGGCACGAAGCGGGAAGGGAACATGATTACTCCTCCTCCATTCGATCGAGCAGCCGCCGGACTTCGGACAGTTCTTCTTTCGTCGCCTTGCCGGACGAAAGGGCTTGCAGCACCAGGCTCAAGGCGGAGCCTTCATAGACCTTATCGATCAGGTCGTGCAGCATGCCTTTGCCGGCTTTTTTGCGGGTGAGGGCGGCCCGATAGACGAATGGCCGCGCGTCTTCGTCCCGCTTGACGAGCCCCTTCTGCAGCATGACCGCCAACATTTTAACGGTCGTTGAATAGTTGGTGCCCTTGTCCGCCTCCAGCCGCGCGTGAATCTCACGCACGGGACAGGGGCCAAGTTCCCAGAGAATCCTCAGGATCTGAAGTTCGACGTCGGTGGGATGAGCAGAACCGGGCCGGGGCATGGGGGATCCTCGTGGTCGTCTCCGGGGAGTGTTCAGCGAATTCTTTCGCTACTCGCCCAGCATAGCGAAAGAATTCGCTACCGCAAGTCCCAAAGCCGAGGGGAATGGTACGGATTCGCGGGTGCGGAAAACCGGAGTGTTCCTCCACGGGGCGGTCTCACGAAATGGCGCCTGCTGGCGGCGAGCGTTCGAATGCCACGAACGCTCCGGATTACGCGGTCGGTTTGATCTTGCAGCAGTTTTCGCCGGGTGCTAACGTCCCCGCTCCTTTCACGTCTCGAATCCCCCCCAACTACCAATCGCCCCGCGAGTTCCCGTCGCCGATGTGCGTTTCCGGGGACCAGTGTCGCTGGATTTCCCGCAGCGAGGAACCGACCAATGCGCGCCCCTCTGTGTCGTCCCGTGTTTCATCCCCTGTCTGCCGTGCTTTGCCTGGGATTCGCCAGTTTCCTTGGCCTGACGGGTTGCAATCAGACCAGTGGCTATGTGATGAACGAGTCGGGGAAAGGCTACTATGCCCAGGGGAACTACCTCGCCGCGCGGCGGGAGTTTGAGCGAGCATTGATGGATTCGCCAGAAAACGCGAACTACGCGTTCAACGTCGCCTCGGCGATGCGTAAACAGGGGGATTTAATCGGTGCCGGGCGAATGTACCGCCGCGCCTTGGCTCTCGACCCGAGACACCAACCGGCCCATCATGAGGTCGCCGCGCTGCTTCGTGACCAGGGACGTGAGGACGAAGCCGAATCACACATCGAAGAGTGGGCGGCGACACAGCCGTACGTCCCGGAAGCCCACGTCGAGCAGGCGTGGATGCAGCGCCAGCGCGGCGATCTGGCGACGGCGGAGCAGTCCTTGCAAGCCGCACTCCGGCAGAAGCCGAACCATGCCCGGGCGATGGCCCAACTCGGACAAATCTATCGAGACACCGGTCGCCCGCAACAAGCCCTTGCCATGTATCAACGATCGCTGTCGCTGAACCCCTTCCAGCCGGAAGTCCGGGCACAGTTGGCAAGTCTGCAATCCGGTCGTCAGCGGGGTGCCGGAGCCTACATGGCCGCCTACCCGCCCCGAGGCATGGCGATGCCCATGATGTCGTCCTCGCAGCCGCCGCTTCAGGCGGCGGCCTTCCCGCAGCAAGTTCCGCCGACGTATTCCGGTTTTCCTCAACAGGCATTCTCGGGAGTTCCGCAGCCGACGTATTCCGGCTTTGCCCCGTCGACGTCCCCTGGCTTGCCTCAACCCGTGATGCAGGGACCGGTGCCTCAGCAGATCATTCAGCAGACCGGGTTCGTGCAGCCGTCGATGAACATCGCATACGCCCCCACACCACAGCCGACCGGAATGGCGGCCCCCGGGGCAATTCCCAACGCCGATCCGGCCCACATGCCCTTCCCGATGACGAACACGCCAATCGTTTCGCCATTCTGAGACGGCCCAAGACGCCTGTCTCGTGAGGGCCCTCGTCTCAGGGGGGAGGGCGAAGCGGGGGCGGGCGAAACCGCAAGCGACAATCGGGAGCGAATACGTCCGGATCGTTCCCCGTGGCTCGCGTTCTTCCGACCACCGATCAGAAGTCGTACCAGATCCCAGCGCCGATGAGTTGGATGTTCTCGTCGAAGAAGGAGAACTGGATTTCCTTGCCGGTGTAATACTGGACACCTGCGCGAAAGCGACGATTCGAATCCGGTCCGCGCCATTCCCAACCGGCGAGGATGTTCAGCCCGCCGCCGAAGTCGAACTCCTCTCGAAGATGGACGTTCATCGCAGCAAAGGGGGCGCCCGTCGGATTGGTGGCCTTCAGAGAGCTGTATTCGGTCCCGAACTGAAGCTCAAGCGGCTCGGAACCACCATCGTTCGTGACGGCATACCCGATTTCACCATAGACGATCAACTCGGCGGTGACCGATTGGCGGACGCCAAACAACAGCACGTTCCGGGAGTAATTGATGCGCTGGAAGGTCGGGTTTCTCTGCAGGAACTCATCGCCGACATGGGAGCTCAAGTGGTAGATGCCCCCCTTGACCGCGGTCGCCCCCCGCTTCCAGGTGAGGACGGTGCCGATCCGGAAGTCGGTCGCTTCCACGTCCAGTTGTTCGTCAAAGTCCTGCCGCAGCATGGCAGCCGATTCCAGGTCCCATTGCCACCCCTGGGCGTGGACCGGTCCTTGGGTTCCGTGCCGCAGTAATCCGAGCCGTCCGCCGATTGTTGATTCCAGAATCGGTCCGCGGTCCTTCTCATCCAAAACGGCGACCCCCATCCGCGGCTCTTTTTCGCCAGCCAGGTAAGAGGGGTACAGGACGCCGTCCGGCAGAATCTG
This sequence comes from Planctomycetaceae bacterium, assembly GCA_029259845.1. Taxonomy (GTDB): domain Bacteria; phylum Planctomycetota; class Planctomycetia; order Planctomycetales; family Planctomycetaceae; genus JAHBXU01. The sequence goes on from JAJDEI010000288.1 coordinate 6,519, forward strand.
CCAGTATTCGCGGTTTGAATGACGGCAGCCTTCGGAGAACATGTATCGCGGTGACGTCGAATCGGCAACCGGTACGGATTGTTCAAGGGGAGCTGTTTGAGAGTGCTGCACCGCTTGTCGCGTGTGCAGGGGTATCGGCGTCTGCAGAGAGTCCTCCGCTTGGAAAGACGACGAACCGGCGTTTCCCGCATTTTCCGTATTGGGGACCGGCATCGGAGCGGCGGAAACGAGCAGTGGTGACGGCTCCCGCTCGATCAGCAATGCCTCAGGAAACTTCACCAGGAAGCTATCGAACCACGGGGCAGATTGGGCGTGACTTTCTCCGGAGAAAAGAGGCACGGCCAACAGCACCGCGAGCGCAAGCTGAAATCCCCGGTGAGAGTGACGATGGCTCAACGCCGTTACCGGGCGATCGGCACCCCGCCGGAAACCGCGAATAGCAAGCCGGATTCGATTCGTGGCCGGACGGAGACGCATGGGCAATGCAAACCTCCCAAGGGACAACCGAGGGGACCAATAGCACTGGTTGGTCCACACACACCGCGCGGGACCATTGAAAACGCAACAACGATGATTCGAGTATCGACGGTCTCAGTTGTCGCACTTCTCCCCGCGATTGTCGGAAGGGTGCTTCCCGCCAATGTCCCGACGCCTGTCGGCGTCGCGGCAATTTTTCCGGTTATGACAGGCGAGCCGGTCGAGCGAAGAGTGCCCTCTGGCATGATCGCCGCATTCCGCGTGATGCCGTTTGATTCGCATCACGGGCAGGAACACCCTTCAACTGCCGACCGGGATCGCTCATGGAGCGCGAACGTCGCCCGCCCACTGCAGCGCACATCCAGTAGCCCTTGAGGGGGGCCGTTCAGTATCCCTTGATGCAATCATCATCGTCCATTTTCGGGAACGGGTCTGTGGAGTCCGTCACATTGGAGCGGGAATCGTGGGTGCATCCCAACCGCGGAGAGATGCGCGAATTGTGGTCGTTTTTAGTACAGTGGCGGCGCGGCGATGCCTTCACCCTTTCGTTGGCCGACACTTCATGGGCGCACTGGATCCTCCTCCCGCTCAAGACCCGCTTTCAAAAAGAGACACGCAAGTGGCGGAACCGGAGGATCCCCGGCGTTCTCAGGACCGCTTGATCGGTTCCGGGTTTCGGATTGTCAGCGTGGCCACCTTTGGCAGCCGCATTCTCGGTCTCGTGCGGGACATGGCGATGGCCGCCCTGTTCGGGGCCGGGCCGATGATGGATGCGTTCACCGTTGCCTTTCGTGTGCCCAATCTCGTCCGGCGAGTGCTGGGAGAGGGCGCGTTGACAGCGGCCTTTCTACCGGTCTTTGTCCGGGAACATGAGCGGGAGGGGATGGCCGGAGCCGACCGGTTGGTCACCGCTGGCACGCTGGCACTCGGAGGGACCCTGCTGGCGGTGGTTGTCATCGCGGAGTTGGCGTTGGCGGTCGCGCTGTTCGTGCTGCCGCTCGGAGACAACGCGCGGCTGTTGGTCCTGCTCACCGCCGAGATGTTGCCCTACGCGGTGCTCATTTGTGTCGCTGCGCAGTTCGGTGCGGTCTTGCAGTCGCTGGGACGGTTCACATGGCCGGCACTGGTCCCTGTGATCTTGAACGTCGTGTGGATCGCGACGATCGCCATGGTGCCGGCGTTCTCTGGCGAGCCCCGGCGACAGATCCAGTGGATCGCCGCGAGTGTCGTCGTTGCCGGCGTGTGCCAGTTGCTTGTCGTTTGGGCTGCCATGCGGGAAACGGGAATTCGATTCACCCGACAATGGCGGCGAGCCGCACCGCTTGTGCGAGAAGTCGTGCGGGCGATGGTCCCGGTGATTCTGGTGACGTCCGTGACTCAGTTGAATTCGCTCCTCGACAGTCTGCTGGCCTGGGGACTGGCGGCACCGCCGCCAACACCCGCACTGCCAGCGGGAGCAGCGGGAGGCGGTTTTCCGTGGCCGCTCGAAGCGGGAACCGCATCGGCTCTGTACTTCGCCCAACGGATGTATCAGTTTCCGCTGGGCGTGTTTGGCGTCGCCTTGGGAACGGTTCTGTTTCCGCTCCTGTCGCGGCATTCGGAACGAGGCGAGTTGGAGCCGGTCGGCCGCGCGCTCACGCTGGGCGTCAAACTGACGCTTGCGATCGGCTTGCCCGCCAGTGTGGGACTCATCCTGTTGCGGGAGCCGATCGCTGTGGCGTTGTTTGAACGGGGAGCATTTACCAGCGACGACTCGGCCCTCACCGCACGATGTATCGCCGCCTATGGTGTGGGAGTGTGGGCCTCCGTCGGACTGCTGATCATTCACCGCGGGTTCTTCGCCTTGGGCGACCGCCGGACTCCCATGCGAATTGGAATGGGGGCAGTCGGCCTTAATGTGGTCCTTAATCTGACCTTGCTGTGGGTGCTTGCCGGGGCGGGACTGGCACTGGCGACGGCGATTGCCGCCATCGTGCAGTTTGTGGCGACCGCGGCGGCGTATCAGCGAAAAACCGGGTTGCTCAACCTGACCGACATCCGACGCGCAGCGATCCGCTCCGTCCTCGCGACTGCCGTGATGGCGGTCACCTGCGCCGCTGTGCTGAGATGGCTGCCGTCCGATGATTCACTCGTTAGCCGACTTGTCGCACTGCTCGGCCCGTTCGCAGCCTCGGTGGTGTCGTACCTCGTAACAGCGCGGCTCATCGGGCTCGAAGAGCCGTTCGTCCTGCTGAGACGCCGATTTCGTGACTCGCCGTGATCTGCTTGGCGAATCCTTTCTCGTCCCATCATTCCGGGACAAGGCCCTCGTTCCCAAGCTCCGGCTTGGGAACGCACCTTCGAGAAACTCCGTTTCTCGTCCCCGTTTGAGCGGCTGCGACCGCGTGATGAGTTGCGCGAAACAGAGTTTCGGGGAACGAGGGGCAGGGGAATCAGCCGAAGACCGCTTCGAGCGCTTGGCGCATGACCGTCGGGTCGGGGTCCGTGCCGGTCCAGTATTGGATGCCGATGGTGCCCTGGTTGACGAGCATGCCGAGCCCGTCGATGACACGGCATCCGCGCTCCTCGGCATCCCGCACAAGATGGGTGCGTGGCGGGTTGGGGATCACGTCGGCGACGACCATTCCCTCTCGCAGCGAGTCGACGTCGAGGCCGAGCCGCGCGTCGACGTCGGGGAACAGGCCGATCGATGTCGCGTTGATCACGATGTCGGTCCCCTCCGGCACGGCGACCGGGCCGTCCCAGGGAACGAAGGACGCTTCTGCCGGGACCTTGTCGTTCAAGAGCGCGGCCAGTTCCTCGCCCCGCTCCCGTGAACGGTTGGCGATGGTGATGTGCGTCGCGCCGGCGAGTGCCGTTTCGACGCCGATGGCCCGCGCGGCTCCCCCGGCGCCGAAAATGAGCACGCGCTTGCCCGCTGGATCCACAATATCTTGCAGCGACTTGACGAAGCCCTTGCCGTCCGTGTTCTCTCCAATGAGCTGATCTCCCCGCCTGACCACGCAGTTCACTGCCCCCATGACGGCGGCCGACTCGCCCATGCCATCGAGATGTTCAATGACTGCAACCTTGTGAGGGATCGTGCAGTTAAAGCCGCGAAATCCCATTGCCCGCGCGCCGGCCACCGCCGCGGCGAGGTCGTCCGGCGCGACTTCGATCGTCAGATATCTCCAGTCGAGCCCATGATGCCGGTACGCCGCCTCCATCATGACCTGCGTCGGATTCTCAGCAACCGGCTGCCCGAAGCAGCCGGTCAGCTCCTGTTTGAAGTTCAATGTTGTGGACATGGCATACGTTATAGGAGATTACGGGTGGTCCGAGAACCATATCGAGACCCCGATGCTCCGTGATCCCAACGCTCGACGTGCGGGTATTTTCACGCGTTCCGGATTCCCAAGCCGACGACTCTTGAGACGAAGGGACGCCTTTGACGACGGACCGGCGGTTCGGCGTCGACTGGCTGGATATGCCGTCAGAAGTTTTCCGATGACTAATGGCCTTCCCGTTCTTGAAACCGCTTTCAAACCATCGATCCCACGTCAAGGGCATCAGGTCGGCGGGAAAGCCGTTGGTTTGGGAGGCGCGACACCATGCTCGGCGTGCGGGTGCTGGGCTACTGTTCGATGAGTGTTTTCAGGTGCAGCAGGACGGATTCGGCGAGGGCGTCGACGTCGTATCCGCCTTCGAGCAAACTGACGAGCCGTCCGTTGCAGTGCTGCGCGGCAACATCGAGGACCATTTGCGTGAGATCGGCAAAGTCTTCGGATTCCAATCCGAGGGAGCCGACCGGATCGCGGACGTGGGCATCGAACCCGGCGCTGAGCAGCACAAGCTGCGGCCGGCAACGCTTCGCTGCGGTGTCGAGCGCATCGGCGAATGCGGCTTTGTACTCCCTTCGTGAGATGCTGAAGCGGAGCGGCAGGTTGAAAGTCGCTCCCAGTCCGTTGCCGGTGCCGGTTTCGTTCTTGTCGCCGGTACCGGGGTAGAAGGGGAACCGATGGGCCGAGAAGAAGTGCACGTTGCCGTCGTCGTAGAAGACGTCCTGTGTGCCGTTGCCGTGGTGGACGTCCCAATCGACGATCAGGATCCGCTCGACGCTGTGAGCCGCCTGCGCGTGCCGGGCGGCAATCGCGATGTTGTTGAACAGGCAGAAGCCCATCGCGCGATCCGGTAGCGCGTGATGCCCGGGGGGTCGCACGAGACAGACCGCTTGCGCCGACTCTGCGGCCAGGACGGCATCGACGGCGGCAACGGCCGCGCCGGCGGCGAGACGGGCCACATCGAACGATTGTGGGGAGACAACCGTGTCCGGGTCGAGCCGCCCGCCACCGTGTTCCGCCAGTTGCCGCACTCGAACAATGTGCTGTCCGGAATGGACGCGGCGCAGGATCGCGTCACCCGCCGGACAGCACTTCTGGAGCACGGCCCGCTCCAGCAAGCCGGCCCCCTGGATGGCGCGATGAACGGCCTCCAGTCGTGCGGAAGATTCCGGATGCGCTCCCGTTTCGTGCTTCAAGAACTGGTCATCCCGATAAAGCAGGATCACGATCGACATTCTCCGGGTAACTTGACGAAGAGCGTTCGCGTCTGAACGGAGAGCGTGTAGACTTAGAGAACCGCTTCCCGGCTACGACTTCCGCCCGTGAGCGGTCGTTCCGGACAGGCGACAAACCGCAATAACTGCTTGACAGGCACCAAAAAGAGGTGGTAGCTTAGGGACGTCGCAGGCTGGAATCCGGTGTATCGTTCTCATCGCGCCCGCGCTCTGCGGACAGTCGCTCTGGAAACAGCCGGATTTTACTTTCGTCTTGCATCGACATCAGTTTTGCATCAACATCATCTCAGCACTGACATCAGTCTTACAGCGACATCATAGGGGCGGACCATTCGTTCGCCAACAGTTTGCCCGGGTGCCGACGGTTGTCCGGGCAACGATTCTTGATTCAGGGATTTGTGACATTTCGGTTCGCGGTGGTATCGACAGGTGGTGTCGACAGGGGATGTGACCTTCCGTTCGGTCCGATCGGTGAATCGTGTGTGACCTGTCAGTCCAGTCACGCGAACGGGTGACTGTTCGAATCCGGATCGTTGCAGCACTCCGATCCGGCATCAACATCAACCACGAAAACGTCTGACCAAAGGGAGCCCCGGTGATCGGATTGCTTCACGTTCCCTCACGCGAACGTTCGCCCCTCGGCTTGACGCCGCAGTTGCGAGTGTCATTGCTGTTGGCACTGCTGGCCGTCGCCGGGACGTCGTCCCCGCTCGTCGCTGCAAAGGGCGATAAGGGCCGACGGGGTGTTGATTATCCGGCGCAACTCGACCGCAATCGGGCGGCGGAAGAAGAGCCGCAAGAGAAGCCGAATCTTGCTGAGCGAAACCACATTACGCCGAACCCGTTAATGACGTTGGAGGAAGAGAAGCAGTTCGTGAAAGTGCGGCAGCTTGCGTATTCCTCGGCACGGAAGATCCAGAATCCGAGCAAGGCGGAGGAAGAGCTCATCCGCGAAGGTGTCCGGAATCGTGTCTATCGCCTGACGATTCCGGAAAACTGGGCCCAAATCGCCAGCCTCCGCCATGAGCTGGTGAATGACATCGACCGATTCATCGGAGATGCGAATCCACGAACACGTGCCATCGCGCTCAGCGCGGCAGTCAAATACCTGACGGAACTCCTCTCGGACCAGCCGGAAGTCGTCAAACTCAACGCCGGCCTGCTGCTCAGCGAGTTGAACGAGAAAAACGCCGACCGCCAGAATGGGGTTCCGGCAATCCCGTATGCCGGCGCAGCCGAGCCGTTGCTTCAAACCGTCCAGAGTTCGGACCAGCCGACATCCGTCAAGGTCGTCGCCTTGCGAGGACTGGGGCGGATTCTCAATGACGGCAAACTGCCCCGCTCAATGCGTGACCGCGTCACCACGGTGCTGGTGGATGAACTGCACGCAGCGGTGGACGCGAAGCCGACCGAAGGGCAATCGTGGTATGAATGGCGGCTCATCGACACGTTAGGAATGGTGGGCGAGGCGAGGAACGCAATCCAGCAGCCGTTGGTCGTTGATGCCCTCTGGGAAACAATGCTCAACGAGACGCTCCCGTGGCATCTGCGGACTCAGGCGGCACGCTCGCTTTCGCAGATCCAGTTCGACAGTTCCTTCAACGTCGGGCTGATCGCTCACGAGATCGTCAAACTCAGTGGCAAGATGACCGTCCAGTACAACGAGAACCCGGACCTTGCGTATTGGCGTCGCTGCTTTATGGACCTTTACCTTGCTTTCAACCCCAAAGAGAAAAGGGAGCTCGAGAAGGGTTGGGGACTCCGCCAACAAGTCGAAAGTGCGTCCCTGCGGACTCATGCCAAACTTGTGGAGGGTGCCTACGAACAGGTCCTCACGATGGTCAATGGCGTGATGCAATACGATCCGCCGCGTGCCGTTCCTGTCAAGACGCTGAAGGAGGCGGTCGAGTGGTTGAACGCCAATCCGCCGACGGACCAGAAGCTGCATCAGGGAGCGCAGACAGTCGACGCGATTCGAAAGGCCCAGGCCCCGGCGAGCGCAGAGAACACGGCCGTCTCGCAGCGGAGCCGCTCCGGCGACGGCGTCTAAGATCGCGCCGTCCCCTCACCGGGACCCTGCACGGCGAAACCCGTTGATGCAGACGTGCCAAGCCGAGCGGTGCAGGCATCCCCGCCCATCCGTCCGGCGCGTTCTGCGAACCAATTTGTCGCAAGGACCACGGAGAGGCGCGGAGCCGCTGAAGAAGGCGAGGCGCGTGACCCGTATCCTTCGGGGCTCACCCCCCGCTCGCCGTCGGCGTCGCTCAACGCACCATCGAGACTTAACCCACCATTGAGAGTCAACTGTGAGACTCAACGCACCGTAGAGCGGATGTCTCCTGCCAAGCGACCGTCTTCGAGTGTCACCCCGAAACGCGGCTCAGCCGGAGCTTCGCTCTCTCTGCCTGTTTTTCTGCGGGGCTGAATCGGCCTGTCACCAGAGCGGGACGTCACACCATCGGGAAGATTGGCGCCGCAGCCCTTGTGTGGTCATCTTGGATCGACGATAAGTTGTCAGGGGCCGTCCGGCGCAAAAGCCGGTTGTGACTGGCGACGGAGTCCGAGGAAATCTGAGTAATGGAAGAAACACCCGCTGACTTTCAGATCAAATGGCATGGCGACGCCGTCGTTGTCCTGCCCACCGGCAACATCGAGGCGATGAGCTGGGACCTGATCGAACAGGCTGCCGACATGGTGATGGCCCCGCTGGCCGACCAGAAAGTCCCGCTCGTTGTGTTTGATCTGAGCGAGGTGGGGTACTTCGGTTCCGTGTTCCTGGCGCTGCTGCTGCGATGCCACAAGTTCGTGAAGAGCCGCGGCGGCGAGATCATCCTGTGTGGTTGCTGCAAGATGGCCCGTGAGCTACTTCGGATCACCGCCCTCGACACACTGTGGGCGATTTACGACGACCGTGAATCGGCACTCGATGCCGTCGGCGCCTGACGCGGCCGGTCGAGGAGGCCAGCCGAGGAGGCCGAATCGCGCAGACGGGCGAGTATGAGCGCGGGCGAGTGGGACTCTGGGGACGCAAACAACCGTAGCAACCAGCAACGAACGATCGAGGAAATGATGGCGGCCCGGCTGACGATTCCAATCGGCCGGACCCGGTGAGGTTGAGGTCATGACAAGGAAGTTCCAGAGGACCCGGCCCAACGTCTCTGAAGCGGACCCGTTGCCGACCGAGCACGCTCCAGTCCTTGCCGGGGCCGCGTCGCTGATCGCAGACATCAAGGAAACCGCCGACAAGCTCGAACGTGACGGCGCAACGCGGGGCGATCTGAAGATTCTCGCGCGGGTTCTTAAAGAGTTACGTTACGCATTCAAGGTTTTCACGCCGTATCGCAAGCAGCGGAAAGTGACGGTATTCGGTTCGGCGCGGACTCCTCCGGACCATCCTGCGTACATCCATTCCGTGGAGTTCGGCCGTCGCATGGCGGAAGAAGGCTGGTTCGTCGTCACCGGGGCCGGCGGAGGGATCATGGAAGGAGCGCACGTCGGTGCCGGGGCCGACCTGTCCTTCGGCGTGAATATCATGCTCCCCTTCGAGCAGGAGGCGAACTACGTCATCGAAGGAGACGAAAAGCTCGTCAATCTCAAGTACTTCTTCACCCGCAAGCTGCTGTTTGTGAAGGAGGTGCACGCCATTGCGCTGTTTCCCGGCGGCTTCGGCACGCAGGACGAGGGATTTGAAACACTCACGCTTGTGCAAACCGGCAAACGGGACCTGATGCCGATCGTCCTCGTCGACGCGCCGGGCGGCACGTATTGGGAAAACTGGAAGCGGTTCATCGAGGAGAACCTGCTTGCCAACGGCCTGATTTCGCAGGAGGACATGGCCCTGTTTCGTGTGACGGACGACGTCGAGGCGGCCGTCGACGAAATTCTGGACTTTTACTGCGTCTACAACAGCATGCGGTATGTGCGGGGCAAACTCGTCCTGCGGCTTCACAAGGAGCCGACGGCTGAATTGATGGAGCGGCTCAATGACGAATTCGGCTCGATCCTGGAATCGGGCCGGATCGACAAGTGCAAGCCGCACCCCTTCGAGGAGGACGACGAACATCTCGTTGGATTGCCCCGCATCTCGTTCGATTTTAACCGCCGCGATGTGGGCAAGCTGCGGTTGATGGTCGACTTGATTAACCGAAAACTGGGCGGCACCGACGACGACGGTGAACTCACTCCCTGACGGACCGTGGGTGACGCAGGTCGAACAGGCTGCCGCGGATAAGCGAGAGCCGACCCACAGAGGGTGTGATTCTTTCCCAGCGCGCGACCAAACACCCGGTGTCTCGAATCAGCAAGGACGCGAATCGCCTTGTTCTGTCGGCTCATATCCTCAACGTTTTTCGACATCATGTGGCACCGGGTGTTTCCACCGGAAAACTCACAAGCTCGCAGAGTCTTACGCACCGCATAAATGGGTGACGACGGCCTGCCATCAGAGCCGCGCCCGTGACGATGAGCGACGGACGGTGTTCGCTTTTCTCGGCCCGTTGCGAGGTGGGAGGCCACGCTGAGTCACCCGCAGCCGATTCTCCTCAGTCGGACGCCCCCCTGTCAGTCGGACGGCCCCCATGTCCATTTGCCCCATGACCAAGCAGCGAGTGCCCCCCGTGGCGCGGAGTTGGCGGGCCAGCGTTGAGAACTGATCGGTCGGACGTATAAACTGACCATCTGATTGTCATCGGCGGCGAAACAAGCAAGATCGGCAGACCGTGCCGCTCGATTCAACTTAGAGTGCAGGGGAGAACAAGATGCTGGTGCTTCGAGAGTCGTGGATTCTTCGGATGGCGTGCTGCGTGGCCATGCTGGCGGTCGCATCGCAGTCGGTGGCGGACGAGATTTTTCCTGACGAGAATCTGCGAACCGTCATTAAAGAGATTCTCAAGCAGAAGCAGATCGACAAACCGGAAATCGCCGCGGACGATCTCAAGACAATCTTCTTCCTGAAAGCCGAGGGCCGGGACATCGCAGATTTGTCCGGACTGGAAAAGTGCACCAATCTGGCGCAGGTGGAACTGGCGAACAACAAGATTGGGAACCTGGCACCATTGGCCGGGCTCAAGAACGTGCAGTTTCTCGACGTCGCCGGGAATCATGCGGAGGATGTCTCCCCGCTCGGCACGATGATCAAGCTGCAGTACCTGCAACTGGAAAACAACTTCATCAACAAGCTGAACGGCCTGGAGACACTTGAGAATCTGCGGTCGTTGTACCTGAGCGGGAATAAGATCGCATCCCTGGAACCGCTCGCCAAATTGGGGAAACTTCGCTCCTTGTACTTGGATGACAACAAGGTCCGCGATCTGAGCCCGCTCAGCGAATTGCGTTGGTTGTCGACGATCGCCCTGCGTCACAACGCGGTCTCCGATCTCTCCCCGCTCGCCGGGCTGACCGAATTGAGGTTCACTTTTCTCGAAGGAAACCCGATCACCGACCTTGGGCCGCTTGTTCAGATGGCCATCAACGACGTCGAAGGGGAACAGCGTTTCGCTCCCTATTGGAACCTGTACTTCGACGTGGACGCACTCAGCGAATCGGCCCGGCAGCAGGTCGAGGAACTCAAATCGCTGGGCGTGCGGATCAATCGCAAGGATTGATTCCCGGAGCGCTGAGGGCGATGGCCGGATCAGGATCAAAGCGTGACGGCGACGCCTCCAGGACCGTGTGATTCATCGGCGGCGGGCGCGTCGCTGACGACGTTGCCGCTTCACAGCATCCCGGATTTGCCGCATGCGTTACAACGGTTGTTGAAGCAGATTCCTCGCGGGCGGGTCACGACGTACGGGGAACTGGCGAGGGCCTTGGGGGACATTGGGGCCGCGCGGTGGGTCGGCGAATACCTTGCTGCCCATCCGCATGACGACGGCTGCCCGTGCCATCGCGTTGTGCGGTCGACAGGCGATGTCGGACTGTACGTCACGCGGCACAGTGCGGACAAAACCGAGAAACTGCGGCAGGAGGGCGTGAACGTCGCCGACGGGCGCGTTGACCTCAGCCGATTCTCTTTCAACGCCTTCCGCTCATCAGCACCGCTCGCCGCCTTGTGCGAACTGCAACAGCGCATCCCCGGCCAACTGCGGATGGTCCCTCTTCAGCGGACTCCCCAGCATGTGGGCGGCGTCGATGTTTCCTACGTCTCGCGAACCGAGGCCGTCGCGGCATTCGTGTTGGTCGACGTGCCGTCGTGCCAGCTCGTTTGGTCGGCGAGCGTGCGGGCCGACGTCACGTTTCCGTACATCAGCGGGTATCTTTCCTTCCGGGAACTGCCCATTCTGCTGAAGCTGTTCGAGGCCGTGCGGTCGGCGGATCGTGTGCCGGACGTCACATTCGTCGACGGCAACGGGATTCTGCATCCACGCCGCGCGGGCAGTGCCTCGTGTTTTGGGCTGGCGGCCGGTACGCCGACAATCGGTGTGGGGAAAAAGTTGTTGTGCGGCCGGGTCGATGCCAACGAGTGCACCGAAGAGCTTGCCGATGAGTGTGCAGGACTGCATGTGCAACGGATCGTGCACAACGATGAGCCAGTCGGATTTGCTGTCCAAGCCGGTCCGAAGAACCGTCCGTTTTTCGTTTCTCCCGGACATCTCACCGATCTGTCGACGGCCCTCTCGGCGACCCGTCTCGTGCTGGGGAACCGCCGATTGCCGCTGCCGATCGCGTTTGCCGACCGCGAGAGCCGCAAAGAGGCGCAGCGGATCAAGGCACAAAAGCAGCAGCCTCGATAGGCTGAGAAGCATCTGGCAGCTTCGATGTCGCGCGACCGAATGTCAGTTGGGTGTCACCTCATCGGCGATTTCTGAAACGTGCGGTGATTGCTGGTCGGCACGGAAAAAGGCTGTTCGGGCATGCTGCGGTGGCGAGTCGCGCGCCAGGACGGGAGAGCCGGGACGGCGCAGTCGAGATGTCGTCGGGAATGGCGTCGCCTGTTGAGCGGGTGAGCGATATCAGTTGGCCCAGCCACGCTCCGGATCCGAAAACTCACGTCGCACGTCGGACTGCCGACCCGTCCTGCCGTGACGATTCCGTCCGTGGGCCCAGACGTCTCGGTGCGTTTGGCCTCGGCTGTTCGTGTTGCGGAATGCGGTCTTCCTTCGTCATTCGGATTTCGAAATCCGAGTCATGAAACGTGCTCACTCTCCGGCGGAATCTCGAGAAGGAAGGGATCTTCGGCACCTGGCTCTGCACCCGTCCTCAGGGAAGGGTGACGTCCCAGATTTTCGTGCGATGTGCCTTGCCTTCGGGGCCCTCCACCGAGAGGGTGACGATGAATTCGCCCCCTTTGGCGTATCGATGTATCGGATGCTGCTCGCTGGAGGAGGTCCCGTCGCCGAAATCCCACCGCCGGGAGGTAATGTCGGCAAACGAACGGTCCCGGAATGCGACGACACGGTCTTCGCGGCTAACGACCTCAAACGACCAGTTCGCCTCGACCGGTTTGCGGAGGTTCGCCTCAACCGGCATCAACCGGAACGCAACCAGATCCGACGCGTCGCCGTACATGGTCGTTTTGTGCGACAGGTTCCAGAACCCACCGTAGCGTTCCGCGTTTTCGTCGTCATAGTCGAGAACGGCCCAGGAGAGGCCGATGACTTTGTCCTCTTCGAGTTGTGTGGCGACCGCCCGCGACGGGTCCGGGGGAGCGTAGTCGAACGGGGTGATGAAGAATTCGAGCGTCAATTTGCCGCTCTCGCCATGCTGGAAATTGTACCGACAGGCCGCGTTGGCGAACGGCAGGTCCTTAGCCCAGGGCTGTGCGCCCCACACCATCGCCCAGTCCTTGCCGGCGGCGGGCGTGAAGATGTGGTAGTTCTGGGCATGCACGCCGTGAAACCGAAAGTGCGTATCCAGCTTGCCGCGCAGTCGCTCGTTGGGGTGCATCTGGCGGATGAGCGGCCCTCCGGACAGGTCGCCGTCGACAACGACCTCGAAGATGTCGTTGTGCAGGTCGTTGCTGGCGAAATCCCAGTAGTCGTCGCTCGCCTCGTAGAGAAAATAGAGCCGATTCTGCCCTTCGACCCAGCCGACTTTCACAGACACCTCCAGATTTGCCGGGTCATGGGCGTCGCCGATCCCGATGACCGTCTCCCGCAGTTGGTCAGTACCGACGGCGTAGGAGTCTGGAACGACCGCCCAGTCCGCCGCATCGCCGTCGATCCGCGGAATCTGATCAGCGGGGAACTGAAAGACCTTGAACTCCACATCAGGCCGCTCCAGGCCGATACCCAGAGTTGCCAGTAGCAGGACCATCGCATGCATAAGATGTTCTCCAAGGTTGAGTCACCAGAACGTAAGCGTTCACGGGATGGGGGTCAGGCACCATTTCCGGCGGGAAGCTGTCTCCGACACAAAGGACGCGATGGCCGAAAATGGTGCCTGACCCCGAATCATCGAGCAAGAGCCGTCCGACCCGTGAACGGTTACCACCAGAACCGAGGATGCAGACGGACGCCCCACAGCACCGACCTGTGCTCCGTGCAATGTCCGCATTCACAAAGCGTAGCGGCCAGCCCCCGCCCTGTGATCGCCGTCGTCGCCATGCAGCGATGATACAGGAGCGCGGCATCCGTGTAACGCACGTGCCGGCGGTGGTCAGGGATTGCCGGCACTCAGCAGGACGTCCGGGTCTCGGGCGTGCAATCGTATCCAAACTTCGGTGTCGACGCTCTCACTGACCGTGTGAACGGAGCCGTCCAGGCGGAGCGCGTGCACCAGCCCCGGATGCAGGCTGCGGGCGGTGGCGGCGAAATCCGAGGGAATGGGCGAGTCGGTGCACGGCATCCCCATTCGTTCCAACGCGGTCTTGGAGAGGCTGAGTGTGAGCGGCGTGCAAGCGACGATGCCGTCCTCCTGCCGCATCGGACCCAAGGCATGAACCGCCGTCATGCTCGCACCGACCATCCCCAGCGCCCAGGTGCCACGTGGGTCGATCGGGTCGATCCCCGCCCGAATCTCATCGACCACCACCATGTTGGAGAGCCCGCCGGGAAAATCGCGAAACCGAGCGGAGACGTTGAAGCCTCCGACGCCGCTGCCCCACAGCGTGGCGTTTGTGTTGACGAGGTCATTCGTCCCCGTATGAAACCCTTGCGGGCAGTTGGGCTGAAACAGGAAGCAGGGCGCGTTGGGTCCGATGTTGAGCGCGTAGTTCCCCCGCGCATAAGTATGGCCGCGGGTTCCATCCTGCAACGCCCGCTCATAAACGGTGTCGCCGAATGTGTCGCTCGGGCACTTCATCACCGCCAGACCGGTCCGCCGCGCCACCCGGTTGGCGTCGTCGTCGACCGGGTGGTTGAGATCGAACGCCTCGTACAGCGGCGTCTGCTCGAGTTGCGGCAGCAATAGCATGACCCAGTTGGCGTACAACCGGTCCGGCTCGCTCGCCGGGGAGATTCCCAGCGGCACACGATCAAACGCCCCCAGCGGCAGCAGCCCCGCGCCGAACGGTTCGCCGCGGCCGCTCCAGATGCTCCCCGGCGGCAGCAGCCGATGCGCGTCGTGATAGTTGTGCAGCGCCACTCCGATCTGCCGGAGATTATTGCGGCACGTCACCCGCCGCGCCGCCTCCCGCGACATCTGCACCGCCGGCAGCAGCAGCGCGACCAGAATGCCAATTACCGCCATCGACACCAGCAGTTCCACAATCGTAAAACCGCGAATTTTTCTGACGGGCATCACTTCACCTCCCCAGGTTGTCTCAACGAACCACACTTCCTGCCGCCTGCTCACTACCCCCCGGTCCCTGCTCCCCGGCCCGCAACACCCCCGCCGCCGACGGCAACCGCCTCACGATGCGGCCCCTCGGATCAATGATCGCACTCCCGGCCCACGTTGAACAGACAAGATTCCACGTCCGCGACCCGATCGCCCGATACCGGCACGCCAGCAGTTGCCGGTCGGTCCACCCCGGATGCCCGTTGAAGTCCCCGTCGTATGTCAGATGGACGACGGCATCGGCTCCGTTCGTGGGACGGAATTGCGGCAGCCACGGCAAATGCGACTCGTAACAGACCGACGCAGCAATCCGGACCGTGCGGCCGTCCTGCGCCGAGAACGTCAGCAACCGAAACGTCTTCCCCGGCTGAAGCGTCGCCTCCAGCTTGTAGTACGGCAGCAACTTCGCACGCACCCACGGCGTGTCCAGCCAGGCCGGCAGCCCCTCCCGCACCGGCACAAGCACCAGCTTTTCGTGACAGGCCACCGCTCCCCCCGCATCTACCAGACACGCCCCGTTGACCCGCCGCGCCTCCGGAACCGGCAATCCGTACTTCTCGATCATCACCCGTTTCACCAACGGAACCCCCACCAGACACGCCGCCCCATACGTCGGCTGATACAACCGCTGAAAATCTTGCAGCGTCAACAACGACCGCTCGCTTTCCGTGACCGGCTCCGACGGCTGGTCCGTCGCCTGCGGGTGCCAACTTTCATTGAGCGATGTCTCCGGCCAGACGATCAGATCGGCCGGCCCGTCCTCTTTCAGGCTGTCCCGTGTCAGTCGGTCCAGCACGAGCCACGGACGCCACAGGCCGTCTCCCCCGCGCTGGTGCGGCTGCGCCAGCAGGGCCGAAAACGCCAACGGCCGCACCGTCACCGCTGCCGCAATCCGTGATCCGCCTCCCCAGGCTCCGGCCAACAGCAAGACCGCCAGCAGCGGTCCGGACCAGCGCCGCCAGCCAACTTGCGCACGGTCCGGCAGCCACAGGAAGTTCACGCCGAACAGCAACGCCGAGACCCCCAGCGGCGTGACCAGCGCGGCCCACTGTGCCAACAGAGTCACGGCTGCCGGCAGGCAAATCGCCGTCATCGACCAGTTGATCCCGTTCATGGAGGACGCCTGCAGCCATTCGCCCAGCGTGGCCACCGCCGTCATCGCTGCCGCGGTCACCAGCACCGACCGGCCCCCCAGCCGCC
>JAJDEI010000289.1 GCA_029259845.1 Planctomycetaceae bacterium
TGCCGCTGCGGATACTGCCACGGTTGACCCGCGCCGCGCAGAACCTCGCGGACCTTTCGCCGCGAATGATGAAGCCGCCGCCCAATCTCCCGGAGGCTCATCCCATCTCGATGAGCACGCCGAATCCGTCCGTAATCGTCCTGGGATGCCACAGTCGGGAGGGGCTGAAAGTGCCGAAGAAGAAGCGGAAGAAGCGACGTCTGGGAACCAGCGAAAACGGCTGTCACCGCCGGAAAGCAAGGCACAAAAACGACGTCTGGTGCTGGGACTTTGTGTTCGACCACACGACGAGCGGAACGCAACTGAAGTGGCTGTCGATCGTGGACGAATACACCCGCGAGTGTTTGACCTTGAATGGGGATCGCAGCATCACCAGTGAGGATGTGCTGGACACGCTCTCCGAGTTGTTCGCGATGCGCGGCGTTCCGAAGTGCATCCGCAGCGATAATGGTCCGGAGTTCGTGGCGACGGCCATCAGGCGCTGGCTCGGCCAACTGGACGTCGAAGCGATGTACATCAAACCGGGGAGCCCCTGGGAGAACGGCTATGCGGAGAGTTTCCACAGCCGCCTGCGAGACGAGTTCCTGGCACGGGAAGAGTTCGAGAACCTGGCGGCTGCCCGAAGCCTGACAGCGGTGTGGAAGATTGAGTACGACGACTGCCGTCCGCACCGTTCGCTGGGGTACCAGACTCCCAGCGCGTTTGCCGCGAGCCAGACCTCCGCTCCAGCTCGACAAACGGGGGCCGCCCCCTGGAAAACAACACCTTGATTCCCCAACCCGAACTCTCATAGCACGTGGTACAACAATTGGGGGCATTCCAGACGCACTTCGGGTCGGAAAAACCGAGGAGCTGTTGTTGTCATTTCGACTACGTGTTCCGACGCCGCATCCTGCACCGTCTGAATCAGGGCGAATCTGCGTCGGCGTGTCGGACTGTGCAAAGCGGACCCACTTCGGCGCGGAGAATGGACCCCGCTGATGCGTGTTTGAGTAGGCGAGAAATCGTGGCTGTGAGTCGCCAGAAGTATGCTTCGTTGGAGAACAAGTTGACGACCGGCCGAAGGCGGGCATCCCATGGCGGCGACCGGCGGCAAGAAACATTGGGGGACGTTGATACGTAACTTATTCGTCGCGAAGTTTCGCGAACAGGTGATCGACGAATGGTTGCAGGACCTTCTCTTGTTCCAAACGTCGGTTGTGTTGTGAGCAGAAGTCGTACGCATCGACCTCACTGGTTGTCAGATTTGTCGGGGGTGGCAAGCGGGAGTCATTGCCTTCGACGACGAATTGTTCATGAAGTTGCATCGTGTGACAGTCCATCATGATGCTTTCGACATGCGGAAAGAGGTTTCTCAGGCGTGAGAGAATTCGGAAGCCGTCCATGTCGATGTCGCCCCAGTAGATCACGCGGTTGGTGGCAAGCCACTTGAGACGTTCGAGCCGCGTGACGGCGTTTCCCTCGCCCCGGATTCCGAGACCACGAGGAAAGAGGGGCATGGTGAGGAGATTCAAGTCATTCTCAACGATGAAGACCGTCATGTCGTGCACGGTGAGTTCTGCGATGGATCGCAACGGCAAGGAGAGTTCGCCGGAGGGAATGCCGACTTCCGCGGTAAGTTGGGGATCGAGCAGGCGGATGCCGCGGTGAGGTTGCCCGTCTCGAAGTCCATATCTGCGGGAGAACTTCGTTTCGTTGATATCGATGGCCGAATCGGGGAGGAGGAGGTCCAGCCATTGGTGCAGGACCGACTTGTTGCGTTCGATGAACTTCGTATCGACCGAGACGGGAATCTGACGGGCGTAGCAATTGGGCCAGGGATTGTCGATGAAATACTGGGCGACACGAATCAGGCCGTCGAGCGGCTCGGCAACGGAAGACAGTGATCGGACCGATTTGATGAGCCACTCCTCAAGTTGGGGAAAATGATGTCTGACGCGCTCGGCAACCAACTTCGTCGCGACAAAGTCTTCGGTTGCCTGAGCCAGCTTGAGCAGGTCATCACGCGTGTCGATGGTGATTGATTTGGGGAACGGGTTGTTGCCGAAGTCTCGAGAACGAACCTGCTGCCGGTGGACGGTATATCCCCAGCCACGCTGCGTTTTCGAATTCGCGAGGAGCTTTTCGCTGGCCGTGATTGTGCCTTGAGGATCTTTCGGGGCCGGGGTGAGCCGAGTGCGAACACGGTAGGGGAAGAAAGCGTCGCCTTCCCCCCGGATCCACACCGCCAGAAACCGGGGATAGGCGCTGGCTGCTTTGTCGGCGATCTCTCTTGGAGAAATGAACGGCATCTGGGGAGTCTGGTGGCCTGTCCGTCGAAGATTGAGGGTGAAACCAGAATTCGGGAGCCCGACAACGGAGGGCGTCATCTGTCCTGACGATCCCTCAAATGAAGCCTGACGAGGCCCTACTTCGCGACCAATCGCCGTTTGGATTTCGACCGACCGTTTCCTGAGAACTGTTGGACGACCTCTTCATACTCGATAGCGGTCATGCTGTAGAGCTGCGAATGATTCGTGACAGGATCTTTTTGCGCAAGTGCATAGCGATCAACGAACGGTTCGGTGACTCTCGCCTTCGCATCCAGCGGCGCGACAATCAACAGTTGGAGGCCGAACTGTTGGAACAGCTTGAGTGCGTACCGGGCATTCTGGTCATCGACCCTGGAAAACATCTCGTCGACAACGACGAACTGAAATCGTCCGGGAATGTTGCCGCTGGGGTCGACATCAAACTGGTACGCGAGCGCTGCGACGAGGATGGTGAAGGCCAGTTTCGCTTTTTCGCCTCCTGACTGTCCGGAACTGCCGTCATAACAGCTTCGTCTGTCTTGTGACTCGCGTTCGATCTCCTGCGCGGCGAAGTCGTACCAGTTGCGGACATCGATGACTTTGTTTCGCCAACGGGTTCCCTCCTTGTCGCCGAGTCGCTCGACGAGAGCTTTGACCCGCAGGAAAAGGGCTTGATTGGCTTCGTCGGTATGCTCCAGCGAGCCATCGAGGCATTCACTCAGCGAGCGTCGAAAGTCGTCGATCTCGCGATCGTGCACCTGCCGCGGCTCCAGTTGCATCGACGTGCCGGGGTTGTACTCAACACTGGCGAGCGCCTGGTTGAGTTGTGCAATTCTCTCTTCGATCTGTTTGCATTCCTGCCGGAGTGCCGTGTTGAACAGAGCCACTTCCTGGGTCACCTGGTCGTTGAGCCGGTCCTTGAATTTTTTCTCGTAGCGTGGCAGGTCTTCCCGGCGGAGCTGCTCAAGCATCGCGAGAAAACTCTCCAATGCTTTCACGGATGCATCGAGATCATCCTGTTCCTCCTGGAACTCTTTCAGGAACCGGGCCATTGCAACCATAAGTTTCTCGCCCGCCGTTTGCAGGGGCTTTCGTCGTTCGTCGATCTGCCGGCGGGTGGACGTCTCCCAGGATCTTCGCCGCTGCTCAAAATTCTCGATTGACAGAGCTGGCTCGCCGATTGACTCGCGAATCGTGTCGAACAGGCCTTCGTGCCGATTAAATTCTCCCGAGTCTTTCGCCGCCTGCACCTCAGCGCGCGATGACCCGACCATTCGCCTGACTCGCTTGATCTCATCTTCCAACTTTCCCCTGTTCAGTAGTTGTTCGATGTGTTCGTTGCGGAGTCTCTCTTCTTCGGCTTCCGCTGTCCCCAGCCGTTTACGGAGGGACTTGACCGCGTCGTTCGACTCTTCGAGCTGCTGTTTCTCCGCTTGCAAGGCGGCGATTTCGTCCTGATGCCTCTTCACGTCGATCTCATCAAAGTCGGTCACTTCCAGGGCCGCCGTCGCCGCACGATGGCTGCCTTGAAGGTCGTCGATCTGTTTGTCGCAACGGGCGATCGAGTGATCCAACACCTGCCGCTCTGCTTCCAACTCACAGATCCGCTCGGCGATGCGACGTTTTTTCTCCGTATTGTCCCAGCCGAGAACGAAATGACGCGGGTCAATCGTCCGGGCACGGTCGTCTTTCTGATGCCTCTCGGCATGGAATTTTACATGGCGATTCTCGGTCATCGCGAAGCGGCGAACGTCGTTGAATTCTTCCACGCTCCGGCAGCAATGAAAGTCGAATCGTCGTAGGACTTGGCCCTTCACCCACGGCGTCAGATCATGACGAGCCTTGAACTGCAGCTTCGTGAACAGGGACTGCGGGCCGATTCGATCACCGTCCGGTTCTTCCGTCTTTCCCACGCAGATGTAGTCGAGGCGCTGTCCCTGGCCGCGGCCATCGGTCATGCGATTCCCTTCGACGTAGGTCCGCACGCGGCGATAGAACCGTTCGGGAACCAGCAGGCTGAGTGCGAATGAGCGAAGGACCATTTCCGCAGATGCTTCCCATCGCCGCTCATCCGGCGACACCGCGATTAATTCTGCGGCAAAGGGCAGCACGCGCTCGTCAAGTTGCAAGTCCCGGAAGATGCCGCTTCGTAACTCGGTGAATCGTGCCGGGAGGTTTGTTCGTCGCTGTTGCAGGACTTCCAGTTCCGCCCGCTCATCGCGCAATCGCCTGACAATCGTGCCTTTCGTGCCGGCCGTCTCCTCGTTCTTGATCTTCAGCGCGGCAATCTTTTCGGCAGACGCCCGGGCGATCTTTCGCTGACGTTCACGGGCCTGCTGGAAGACCTCAGGACTACCAACAATTTCCTCAATTCGGCAGACCTTGAGGTTCTCGTGGAAGCGATCGAACGTCCGTCGCTTGTGCTGAAGATGGGCTTCTTCGAGCTTGATGAGGCCGGGAATTTGCTTGAGCCGTTCACCGCCGGCCCATTCGAGTTCGTTGGTCAGTTGCCGCACGGCCTCGCGCTTGTCCCGGAGATGTTCGTCCAGCCTCTTGATCGTCGTCGCCATGGTGGTGACGTGCGTTTGTTGCGTGGCGATTTCGGGTTCAAAGATCAGAATGGTCTGCATCGGGAAGAAGGTGCACGCCGCTGCGATCTGCTGTTCGAGCTGTTCCAAATCTTCGGCTTGCCGGCAATACTCGGCCCCGAATTCCTCAATGGGAGCCAACAATTTCTCTTGTCGCTTTGCCCGTTCCAACTCCTGATGTGCGAGACTCAGGTCGTTGAAATGGGTCAGCAGTTTCTGCACTCTGTCGCGCCAGTCGTCGGCTTCCAGCATGTGGTGGCGAATGAACGTATTGAGGCTCTGAATGTCCTTGACGGCCACGGTCTGGTTGAACATGTCGATGGCTTTGCCGCGCATGTGTGTGCGTTTCGTGAGCCAGCCTTGGTACTCGACGTACGCTCTGGTCGTCTGATAGCCCCGCTGCTTGAAATGCGACAAGACCCGATCGGACATCTGGAGACCGGTGAGTTCCTCTTTCAATTCACGGTCGCCGTCCTTGATGGCGTAGACTTTTGCATCCGAACCGTCCGTTTTCAAATAGAGAACTTGCGTGAGCGTGAACGATTTTTTCAGGTGTTCGTCCCGAAACACAGCCGAGATGGCCGTGATGTAGTTGCCCTGCGGGCGAAGGAACCTGACGACGCTCACTTGAGTTTCGTCAGCCGTCCGGTCGAATGCCCCTTTGATGTAACTCTTGGGTGTTCGCTCCGTCTTTTTGGCACCAGCCGCGACGTTGTAGTTTCGCGTGCGGCTGTCGACGAGCAATGTCAGGATCGCATCAACCAGTGTCGATTTGCCTGATCCGTTGTGCCCCACCAGCAGCGAGGTTCTGCCTTCGGGCTCAAAGCGGTAGACCTGTCCCTTCTGGCTATCGAAGGTTCCCCAGTTGAAGACCTCCAGCCGATGCAATCGATAGCCGGGGCGCTCGGGACGCATGTCGAACAGATGTTCCATGGCAGGCTCAGTCGTTTGGGGTGAGTAGCACCGTCACTGCCTGAAGTGCGAAATCCGTAACGTGCTCTCCAGTTGCGATCGGGGAACAGAGGTGCTGCAATGATCTGGTTTATCGCCTGTGAAGCGGAGCTTCGCGAAGGTGTGTTTCCAAGCGGGAGCTTGGGAACGAGGATGACCGGGAAGGGCTGAGTTTCCTATTTGCCCTTGCCAGACATCAGGCGATCACGGAGATTCTCCAGTTGTTCGATGGGAATTCGAGCCTTGAGCAACTTGCGTACTTCCCAGGACTCAGCATCCGATTTGAGCTTTCGCACAAACTTCAGTTTGTCGAGTTGGTTCAACGCCGTGGTCAACCGCTTGCGGCTCGTGATTTCGTCCGAAGCGGCGGAAAAGAATGACTTCCAAAGGTCGAACAAGGAGTCGACATCGACGACACACCGCTCGTTGTCGAGGTCTTCGTCTTCAAACTTCCGGTACTCGTCTCGCAGGAGCACACACAGGAGCGTTGCTTCATATCCGAGCGGAGTCTTGCGAAACAGTCGCGGCAAACGCTCGTATCCGTCGGCTCTTTCGTCATTGCCCAACTGCCGCAGATAGGCAAGTCCTTCCCCACGATCAATGACCAATGTGAGTCCAACTTGACAGAAGTAGTCCGTCAGGTCCGACTCGTTGCTCAACAGGATCGCCCACACTTCCTCATCTTCTTCGTCAATCACTCCTTGCAGGAGTCGCACGGCGGCGATGCCTCGTTCACGAAATTCCGGCTTTTCGTTCATGGCTCGACACTCCCGGCGGCCAAGTGGCTCCGAAGCGAACGCAGACGTTCCGACAGAAAGACGACTCGCGGAATCTCGTAGGACTTCGGGTCTTCGTCATCGTCTATGTCGCCGATCGACACGACCTCCGGGTGTCCTTCGTCAACTTCGTGTCCGTCGTCATGTGCCAACTGGATGTATCCTAAAACCTCGATGGAGCCTGCCGTCGGAGGATAAGCTCGCAGGAGTTCAGGCAGTGTCGTTCGTTCTGCGGATTGAAGAACTCCGGCAATCTTTTCCCGCATCCCGCCCCAGTTGAGATGAGGCATTTCCGCAAATTGCCGGAACGCCACGACTCGATCGTCTTCGTCCGGATCTTCGTTTGACAGTTCGAAATCAGGGAAGTCAACGGGGGACTCCCAGAACGTGCGTTGGTGAAGATTGAGCAAGTCCAGGTCCGTAAACACGTCGAGCCCGACGTCCGGCGGGCATTCGGCATGGCTCACCGCCGCCCCTTGAATCTCACGCAGAACAGTGGCCAGACGAAGGCGGATGGTGCTGGCTCGTGAGTCCAGCAATCGTCGCAACGTCGCACTGAGACGCCGCGTGGTGCGCAGGACTTTTTCCGCCTCCGCAGCAAGGCTGTTGATCATCCCCTTCAGATGTCTCTTGCCCTCCCATTGCTCTGTCAACTCAGCAATTTCGTCAAGTTGTGCAATGAGCCGTTCAACTTCGTCTTGCTGAGAATCGGAGAGGACGAGTTGCACGAATGCCTGGAAGCTGGCCCCCTGGTCGTCTTCCTTCAGGCGATCTTCGGCATCGAGAGCAAAGCCAAGGATTTTGCCGCGAGAATCAACCGATTCGGTCTGCTGTTTTTGGACGTCGCGTGTGATGCTCTTGAACGACTCTTCAACGGCGCGAAAATCTCCCTGTAAGGACTTGAGGTCGGAGACGGCATCCGCAAACCGCTCTCGAATCGCCGTGGGGCTATGGGTGGAGACGGCCTCGCCTGACTTGATGGATTGAATCTCCTGCTCGATTCGACGTTGCTCCCGGGACAAATACTGCAGGCGACGGTCGGGATCCGAGGAGCCGCGAACGACGATGTCGGACAGCGTTTCGATGATGCGGGTCAGCCGCGATTCCGTGCCGACAAATCCGATCGTGTGATCCAGGACGTCGGTGAGGAACTTCAACACGTCTTCCGTGTGCGGCGTCAACTGGTAGACAGGTTCGGCATGTTCGGCGTCGTAGTGTCGTTGCAGCCAGCGGGTGTCACCAGTCGACCACTGGGTCAAGTATGTCTCGGCGCGGTCTTGCAAAATGTCGGGATCCGTTTCGTGGCGCTGTTCCAGGTACTGATTGAGTTGTAGGAGCAGCGTCGCATGCGGAGTCGCCATGTTTCCGGCGACCTTGAAATGCTCATGCAGAAAGAAGATGACATGCGCCGAATGTTTTGCGCGCAATAGTTTCGCAGACGGGTTCGTCGAGAAGAACGTCATCAGTCTTTCCAGCTTCACGAGTCACCTTGCGCAGCACCCATCAGTAATCCGGAACCATACACGCAATGTCGACCCCATTGAGTTAACGGATTCGGCCAACACTTTGCAGATCCCGGCGAGATGAAACGCCATTCTGAACTCGCATTCGCATTGGGAAAGGTCTTCGGCGAGGGCGAGTGATTCAGGATACGTAAGTACATCGCAGCAGGAAAGCCTCACACACGCTTCCGAAGATTCCTCCCGCCCATCGGTTCGAGTGCCGGGGACGACTCAAGGCTTGAGGGCCGTCCTGCAAATCGGAAGAGGGACGAGGATATTCACCCTGCAGGGAGGCAAGCGGGCCGACCAGGAACGTAATGGGTCGGTTCCTGGCAGCCATCAGACATCCCGATGAAGAGCGATCCAAGACCATCCGAGACGATGTCCCCAGTGTCAATTGAAAGTGGCGGTGGCGGCTTGCGGGGTGAGGGGACGTTATCTGGCTTTCATCTCCGGGGAGAGGCCTCTGGGGCCAAGGAGGATCGTTATGGAAGATTGGCCCGTGTCAAAGCCTGCCGGGGCAGTCCCGCGTAAAGTGGACTGCAAACACAGCGTTGTGATCGTACCCGCATCTCGGCTGCGATTGTTCATCGGAAAGCGGAGGAGCGAGGTCGGCGAGCTTCTTCGGGATATTTGCCGGCAGAAGGGACACCAGCGGCAAAACCGCTGCACTACATTTACGGTCGATTCAGCACGACTTAGGACGATTCATCGACCCGACCCACATCCCTTGTTTTTGACACAACATTCTTTGGCAGAATCACTTGCGATTAATTCAGGTCCTGTAAATGTTGTGCAGCGGGAGCTTGGAAAGCTGCCCCACGAGCGGCCCTGCACGGGACTCCGTGCGGGGTTCAACCGGCGTCTCGGCACGGGAATCCGTTGGGCGCCGACGGGTTGTTCCGGCATTATCGGCCTGAGTTCATTGGCCCGGTTGTCGATTTCAAGGCTGTGGCCGATGCCGGGGGCCAGCCGCCGGTGTCCGCCCTTGACCCCGCTCGGAAGCGGCTCCTATTCTCCCGCCCCTCTCTCTGCACAACCATCCATTTCCATTCGCCATTCCCATTTGGACGGTGCGACTCGCGCCTTGGCCTGCCACCCTCGGAAACGGGTGAGGCGGACTGACGGCGAGGCGTGCCGCCGGGCGGTTCGACGGAATGCTCCGTTCTTCCAGGAAGCTGATGTCATGATGCGTCCCTCCCTGCGTCTCTGGTGCCTGTCGCTGGGGCTGTGCCTTGCCACTCTGGCGGGCTGCCAGGACATGAACCTGTTCCGTTTCCAAAGCCCGGACGACAAGCCCGAGGAGGACTCGCTGTCACGGGTGCTCGATGAGGAACGGGCCGCCGGCCGCCGCTCGCTAATCAAAGACTACACGGCCATCAGCGGAAACAAGATGACCATCCTGGAAGGCGTGGGACTGGTGACCCAACTCGACGGGACCGGCGGCGACGCGCCCAGCACGAACCACCGCAAGGAGTTGCTCGACGAAATGCGGCGGATACAGATCGACAATCCCAACGCCGTGCTCCGCTCACCCTACACGGCGATGGTGATCGTCCGCGCTTACCTGCCGGCACTTGTTGAGAAGGGCGAAAAGTTTGACGTAGAGATGGTAAGACTTCCGGATGGCAGCGAAGCGACCAGTCTCGCGGGCGGTTGGCTGATGGAATGTGACCTGTGGGAAAAACAGGTCGTGCCCGGGCGCGGCGTGATGTCCGGCAAACGGCTGGCCCGCTGCGAAGGTCCCATCCTCATCACAGCTGATTCGTCCGGCGACAAGTCCAACGTCAGCGGCGTGATGCGGGGAACGATCCCTGCCGGAGCGGTTTGTCTGCGGGACGAGAAGCCGCTCGCCATTCATCTCCGCAGCGAATACCGCAGCGTCCGCATGGCCAACCGGATGACCCAGCGGATCGGAAAACGGTTCTACGATTACGACGACTATGGCATTCGCCGCCCGCTGGCCCGTTTCCGTGCCGACTCACGCATCGACCTCGAAGTCCATCCCCGGTACAAGGACAACACTCCCCGATACCTGGAGGTGGTCCGGAACATCGCGTTTAACGAAACGAAAGTGGAACGGCGTTTGCGGACACAA
Organism: Planctomycetaceae bacterium; assembly: GCA_029259845.1. Classification (GTDB taxonomy): domain Bacteria; phylum Planctomycetota; class Planctomycetia; order Planctomycetales; family Planctomycetaceae; genus JAHBXU01. The sequence continues at coordinate 10,207 of JAJDEI010000289.1, forward strand.
CGGTTGCAACAGGAACTGATGAGCGGGCCGACTGCCGAGAAGGCCGCCCTGCAGCTCGAAGCGATCGGCCGTGAGGCGATTCCGTTCCTCAAGGAAGGCCTGCAGGCATCAACGCTCGAATCCCGCTTCCATGCGGCCATGGCGCTCGCCTATCTGGGTGCGGACGACGGCATCGGGGTTCTGGCGGAAGCGGCGTCTCAAGATCGCGCGTTTCGCGTGCACGCCTTCGCCGCAATGGCGGCGCTGGACGGCGGTGAGGCCTACCAGCCGCTGATCGACCTGCTGCAATCTCCCAGTATCGAGACACGTTACGGGGCCTTCCGCACGCTCACCACGCTCAATCCGAACGACCCGGCCGTGCGTGCCGAAGACATGAACGAGCAGTTCACCATGCATCTGATTCCCTCCGAACAACCCCCGTTGGTGCATCTCACCCGGCGCCAGAAGACCGAGTTGGTGCTGTTTGGCGAGGACCAGCGATTCAAGACCCCGCTGGCGATCAACGCCGGAAAGAACATCTGGGTCACATCGCCCACCGGGCAGGACCACGTGGTCGTCAGCCGGCACGAAATCGGCAAGGAGAGCCGGCGGATCGAGGCCTCCCCCGAGATCGCAGAGGTCATCCGCACCGTCGTCGACCTGGGGGCCAGTTATCCGGACGTCGTGCAGATGCTCATCCAGGCCGAACGCCAGCATAATCTGCCGGGCAAAATCGCCATCGACGCGCTGCCCCAGGCGGGGCGCCAATACTACCGGCCGGACGGCGGCCAAACTTCGGGCAGCCGCTCGACCCGCGTCGGGCATGAAAACCTGAGCCCCGACATCTTCCCCCAGACCGACGAGGATGTCTCCGAAGAGGAGGAGACGGAGACCCGGGAAACCGCAACCCGGGAAACCGCAACCCGGGAGACCGAAGCCCGGGACGTCACTTCCCGGGACGACGCAACCGAACGCAACGACACCGGGAATGACGCATCGGCGAGCATCACCGGCGGAGACGGCAAGGAGACGAAGGAACTCGCCGAACAACTCGCACCTCAATCCGGACAAGCCGCCGAGGAAACGTCCGCCGACGCGGCCAAGCCGGCGCCGCGACTGCCGAGCCTGGACACCATCCTCTCCAAACTTTCCGCCTACGACGAATGAGGCACGGCAGCCCTGAGGGTGTTCACCGATTTTGATGGAAGGACATTCCCGGCCGGCGTTCGGCTGACAACGCGTGCTGTGGCGACAATGAACGTCCTGATGGCTCTGTTCCCGCGTGATGCTGTTTGCGAAAGACACCCGGTGTCTTGCATGGAAACGTCCGGCCATGACTCGGAATCAGAGTCGCATCCACAAAGAACCATTACTCCCGAGTTGAGACACCGGGTGTCTGGATGCGTTGCCATGTCCTGCACTCTGATGGCCCTGTTCCCGTATGCTCAAGTCCCTCGAACTGTTCGGCTTTAAGAGCTTCGCCGATCGAACCACGTTCGAGTTCGCCGAGGGCATCACCTGCGTGGTGGGCCCCAACGGCTCCGGCAAGAGCAACGTCGTCGATGCCATCAAGTGGATTCTGGGCGACCAGTCCGCCAAAAGCCTGCGCGGCAAGGAGATGTCGGACGTCATCTTCAGCGGCTCCGCCGGACGCAAGGCGAGCGGGTTCGCCGAAGCCACGCTCACGTTCGACAATTCGCAGGGGCTGTTCGCGCTCGATGCGGCGGAAGTCCAGATCGGCCGGCGGCTCTATGCCAGCGGCGACTCGGAGTATCTGCTCAACAAGGCCGCCGTCCGCCTCAAGGATGTCCGCGAAGTTTTCATGGGCACGGGGGCCGGGACCGCGGCGTACAGCATCATTGAGCAGGGGCGGGTCGACCAGATCCTGCAGGCAAATCCCACGACACGACGTGTGGTCTTCGAAGAAGCGGCCGGCATCAGCCGCTACAAGGCCCGCAAGGTTGAAGCCCAGCGGCGGCTCGAACGGGTCGACCAGAACCTCCTGCGATTGCAGGACATCGTCGACCAGCTTGAAGCCCGGCTGAATGCCACGCGCTCCCAAGCATCCAAAGCGGCCAAGTACCGCGAACTGGCCGCCGAACTGCGACAACTCTGGACCGGGCTCGCCGCGGATGATTATCGACGTGCCAACGAGGAACTGGCTCGATGCAGCGCAGAGACCAAAGCACTCGAGCAGCATCTGGCGGCGACCGACGCCCGACTCGCCCAGCTCGTCGAAAGCTTCGGAGACCTTGACGCCACCGTGACCGACTGGGAACACAAGCTGCGACAGATTGAACGCCGTCGCGGTTCCGGACGGGAGGAAATCGCGCGGCACGAGTCGACGATTCGGCACCACGGCACGCAACAGGCGGAACTCGAACAGGAGATTGAACGCCTCCGCCGCCAACGGCACGTCCTGCGGACCCAGTCGCAGGCGGTCGAAGACGATTTGACGGAAAGCACCCGTCGCCTCGGCCAGTTTCAGTCGGACTTCACCGAACAGCAACAGGCACTCGATGATCGCGAACAGCGGATCAACGACCTCGGCGACCGGCTGCGGGAAGCCCGGGAGAGCATCGGCCGGCAGCGAACCGACCGCGACGAACGGCTCGAAGAGCGGGCCCGCCTGGAGCGTGAACTGGCTGCCGTTCAGTCCCGCCAGGAAGCGGCGACAGCCAAACACCACGAACTGGGCGAGCGCTGTCAGTCGTTCGCCGCGGCGCTGGAGGAATGCCGGGCGGAACTTGCCGAGCGCAGACAGGCGCTGCGTGATGCCGAGCACGTCGCCGCGGCAGCACAAGACCGCATCGATCAGGCGCGCGACGAACGACGCCTGCTGCGAGGGGCCCACAGTGAATCCGACGGACGGCTCGCCGCCTGGCGAGAAGAACGGAGCGCCAAACTGGCCCGCCGGCAACTGCTCGAAGACCTGGAGCGGCGGCAGGAAGGATTGAATCTGGGCGTGCGGGCCATTTTGAAACGGGCGGCCGAGTCTCCCGAACCGCCCTGGAATCTCATCCGCGGCAACGTGGGCGATCTGCTTCAGACGGAACTTGATGACGCTCCGCTGCTCGAAGTGGCCCTCGGAGCGCGCGTCCAACTGCTGGTGATCGACGATCTTGGTCCGATGGTCGCGTTCCTGAACAGTTCCGTCGCCGATGTGGACGGACGGGTCGGATTTGTCGAACTGACGCCCGAGCGTCAGTCGGAACTGGCGGGTCGCGAAGATGTAAAGAGTCCCAACGGCCCGCTGAAAAACTCCGTTCCACGTGCCACTGCCGTCTCGGCAGTGCGAGAAACCAGTGCGAGTCCCAACGTTGGCACGGCTGACACAGCCGTGGCACACAGTCTTAGACCTCCTGCTGAAGATGTCTCCCGCCGCGACCCTGAAAGCGCGCACTCTCTCCGCGACGCACCGGAAGTGGTGTGCCGCGCGGACCGGTTGGTGAGCCGTTCGGTTGTCCCCGGGCTTGGCGCGCATCTGCTGTCGGACACGTGGATCGTCGAAACGCTGGACGACGCCGTCCGGCTGTCTGCCGGCGAAGGACACGGCTGCCGGTTTGTTACGCGGCAGGGCGAACTGGTCGATGCGGACGGAACCCTGCACGTCGGCCATGCGGCGAATGAGGTGACCGTCATTTCCCGCAAGAGCGAACTGCGGCATCTGCGCGTTGAGCTGCAGGAACTCGACCGTCGGATCAATACGGAACAACAACGGCTCGACGTCATTGACGAATCGCTGATGGCATCGGACAGCGACCTGCAGGCGTTGCAGGCGGACCTCAATGAACGGATGGAGCAGCTTGCCGTCCGCAAATCGGAGCATGCCTCGCAAGCGGCCGAATGCGGCCGCGTGCAGGCGGAAATCGACGCCGCCGGCACGCAACAGCAGCGGCTCGCCTCGCAACAGCAGGAGATCGAACACCAACAAGCGACGCTGCAGGAAACGCTCGCCTCGCAGGACCTCGCCCTCGGACAGCTCACCGCGGAGATCGGCGAGCGAGAGGAGATCGCGCGATCTGTGCAGGAGCAGCTGCAGCAGCTTCAAAGCGAAATGAACGCCGAGCAACTGCAACTCGCCAAACATGAAGAGCGTTTGTCGGCACTCCAGGCGGCTCACATGCGGCTGCTGGGCGACCAACAACAGCGGCGACAGCAGACCAATCAAGCCGACGCGCAGCTCGTGGCGGCACGCAACAAGCTTCGCGAGACAGTCCGCTCGGTCCTTCAGGCACGGTCCGCACTGGCGGAACTTTACCTGTCAGACGGAGCACATGCGGAAGAAAGCCGGGTCCGGCAGCAGCAGCTCAAGGACTGCCGCGCGGCCCGGAAACAGTTGCAGCAGCAGCAGGATTCTCTTCGGGAAGAACGGCGGCAACAGGGCGACGCGGTCCACAGCATCGAAATGCGGTCGCGGGACCTCCGCCATCAACTGGCTTCACTCGAAGAACGCATTCGCGAGGAGTTCCAACTGGAATTGACTGACCTCGTGGCGGAAGGAGTCACGGCTGTGACTCCCTCAGCGCCGACCGAGCCGGAGTTGTCGTCACCCGACGCGGACACCGAGATGGTCCCCGATTGCGAAGTCGAAGAGGTCGTCCCCACTGACCGCGGCTTCGAATCCGACCTGTCCGCCGACGAAGCCGGTGCAACGTCTGCCGACGTTCCTCTTGCCGCCGAAGTCGCTCCACCCGATGACGAAGAGGCACGGGCGGAGATTGAAGCACGGATCGGGCGGCTGCGGCGAAAGATCAAAGCCCTCGGCTCGATCAACGCAGACAGTCTGCAGGACCTCGACGAACTGGAGTCGCGGTACACGGAACTGGCCGGGCAACTGGAAGACCTCGAACAGGCGAAAGCGGTGTTGGCGGACATCATTCGCCGCATCAACGTCGAGAGCGAGCGGATGTTCTTCGAAACGTTCGAGTCGATCCGCGTGCACTTTCAGGAACTATACCGCAAGCTGTTCGGCGGGGGTGAAGGAAACATCATCCTCGAAGACCCGGACGACGTCTTGGAGTGCGGGATTGACATCGTTGCCCGTCCGCCCGGTAAGGAACTCCGCAGCATTTCGCTGCTCAGCGGCGGCGAGAAGACGATGACCGCCGTCGCCCTGCTGTTCGCCATGTTCAAGAGCAAACCGAGTCCCTACTGCATCCTCGATGAAGTCGACGCCGCTCTCGACGAAGCCAACGTCGACCGCTACGTGAACGTCGTCCAGGAGTTCCGCGAGTCGACGCAGTTCGTGATCATCACCCACCGCAAACGGACCATGACTGCCGCCGACCGCCTGTACGGCGTGACGATGGAACAGGCGGGCATCTCCAAGCGGCTGACGGTGCAGTTCGAGGACGTGTCCGAAGACGGCCACTTCCGCACCGAAAACGCCGCCGCGTGAGGCGATCAGGCACCGCAACACCGCCGGGCACCGTGGGGTAGATATTCAACCGAGTGCCCTGCTTTCGTGTGATTCCTGACTCACGGACGCTTGTGTGTCGGTGCCGAGACGTCACAATCGGGTCCGGCAGGAGGACGTTTCGTTTGCCCGGTGGCAGGTTGGAAGCCTGCCCCACGGGCACATTTCGATGAGGAGTTTCCATGAGCATTGTCACGATTCGTGATGAGAGTTGCGGCTCGCGGGCGACGGTTGCGCCGGGGCGGGGGTTTAACTGCTTTCAGTTTGTGGCTGAGGTTGTGGGACGGAGTGTCGACGTCATCTCGGCGGAGGAGGGCTTTGAGGACGGAGCCGGGGCGCCGAGCCATGATGGGATTCCGATCCTGTTTCCGTTTCCCAACCGCATCCGCAACGGGCGGTATACATGGGACGGACGGGAGTATGGGCTGCCGTTGTCCGGCGGCCATGAGAACACGCTGCATGGATTCTGCCTGGACCGCGCGTGGCGGGTTGTCGGCCAGCAGGACGACTCGGTGACCGGACGGTTTCAGTTGAGTGTCGATGCTCCCGATCTGGCGGAGTCGTGGCCGTGCGATTTCATCATCGATGTCCGGTACAGTGTCGCCGGAGCGGCGCTGACGATGGACGTCACGATCACCAACCCGGACGAGGTGCCGCTGCCTTGGGGATTCGGAACGCATGCGTACTTCAAGCTGCCGCTGGGAGCGGAGAGCAGCGTCGGTGATTGTCTGATCAAGGCACCGGCTCACCGGGAATGGGTGTTGGACGATTGCCTGCCGACGGGCGCGCTGACTGATGTCAGTGAGTTGACCGACCTCCGCAGCGGTGCGTCGCTCGCCGGGCGAACGCTGGACAACGTGCTGACCGACCTGCGGGCGGAGGGGGATATCATCGAAACGATCGTGAGCGACCCGCGGGCCGGGCTGCGGATGGTGCAGTCGTTTCCGACGCTCTTCCGGGAATTGGTTGTCTTCACGCCCCCGTGGGCGGATGCCGTCTGCATGGAACCTTACACTTGCGTGACAGATGCCATCAACCTGCAGCCGCAGGGCATCGATGCCGGCTGGCGAACGCTCCCGCCGGGTGAAACGTTTGAGACACAAATCGTCATTCGTGTCGAGCCGGAATAGGGATCCGCGAATCGTCTGATTCCCGATCCGCGAGTCAACCGGCGTTGTCGCTTGCGGTTTCGCGGGATGATTAGATTCCCTGCCCCCGACAGAGGTTGTGCTAATCCGCAAGCGGATTCGGAGCCGATCCGGGAGCCCCGGTCGCGATCGTTTCTCGTTCTTCGGGCGGGGCCTGTTGCCGGGGCGGCAACTGCGGCGCGATCCTCGCTCCCAACCAGGGTCCGAGCCGTCCAAAGCGTCCGCTGTGGAGCAGGACCAGGTAGGCCGGCACCAGAATCGGCCGGACGATGAACGTGTCCAGCAGCACCCCAAAGGCGAGCGCGAAGCCCAACTCGACCATGCCGAGCAGTGTGCCGGCCATCAGCGTCGAGAAGGTCCCGGCCATGATGATGCCGCAACTGGAGATGATGCTGCCGGTCTTGGTCAGCGCTGCGAGGACTCCCTCGACCGGAGGACGGGTCCGCTGCTCTTCCTCGACGCGCGCCATTAACAGAATATTGTAATCCTCACCCATCGCGATCAGGATGGTGAACAGGAAAATGGGCACCTTCCAGTCGAGACCCGCAAATGAAGCGGGGTCGCGCATCCAGAAAACGGCCACCGTGACGCCCAAGGTGACCAAAAAACTAAACACCACGCTCACGATCAAATACGCGCAGATGGCCGGCTTGCGGAGCAAGGCGATCAGCACCAGATAAACGGAAATCACCACGAGCGTGTAGATGCGGGCCTGGTCGCTGTCGGTGACGTTTTTCAAATCCCGAATGCCGGACGTCGGACCGACACTCCAGATTTCCGTCTTCGACGCCATCGTTTCCGCCTGGGCGCGAATCTCTTCGACGGGAGGATCGCTCTCCAGCGACTCGTCTGTGAGATCGGCATCATCGTCAGCTTCTTCGTCCAACTGCCGGCCAAGCTGCTCATCCTCCCAGCGATCCTTCAGCAGGACCGCATAGGCATCGGGAAGCGCGTCGCGGATTGCCTGTTCCGCATGCGTCAGTTGAGCAACGCTGTCGCGAGAGAACGGATCGATGTCGAACACAAGATCGAGCCGGACCACGTCCCTGGCAAGCTCTCCCTTGCCGCTCAAGTACGTTTTCAGTGCCTGGTTTCGCAGGACCTGTCTCCCGCCCAAGACTGGAAGGTCGGGCAACGGGACCATCGATCCCAGCGGATGCTTCTGGCTGCGGATGTCGGCAATGTCAAGTTCCGCCATCCGCGCGCGGAGAGATTCCGTCAGCGCTTCGGCAAAGTTTTCCCCCGGTGTTGTGGCGGCGACGCCGGGGGGGAACTCCAGGTCCGGATTGTGAAGCAGGACGGTTGTCGGCCCGGCGATCCCGGCCGCAAAGTGGCGCTGAATGGCCTTCGCTCCGACGACACTCGCATCATTTTGCGGCAGGTCGGACAGCAGGCCATAGCTCAGTTGGTTGTGGTACATCACTCCCACAACAGCGAACGGAACGAGCGCAGCCGTGCAGGACAACAGGATCATCGCAGGACGTTCGAGCAAAGCGTCGGCGATCTTCTTCCAGAGGCGCTCAAGCCACTGTTGCTGGTGCAGATGGGACAGTGGGCTGAAGCGCGGCCACCATGCGGCGCCCGGGGTGATCGTCTCACTCCGAATGTCGGGCCAGAACGCCCACCGGCCGCACAACAGCAACAGCGTGGGCGTGAACGTCACCGACGCACACAGCACGACCAACAACCCGAACGAAATCGCGAATCCGGCCTGCTGGAATTTCCCGAAGTCGGCGAACATCATCATGCCGATCCCGCAGATGCTCGTACCGGCACTGGTGGCCAGCGCGGTGCCCACCCGGTGCACGGCGGTCGCCATCGCCTCGGGAATCGACAATCCGCGTTCGAGTTCCTCCTTGTAGCGGGCGATGAGGAACAGACAGTAGTCGACCCCCGCGCCATACACCACAACCGTGACGTAAATCTCAATGCCGTGGAACAGGCCGATCCAGCCTTCCCCGGCCATCAGCCGCAACAAGCGGATCGTCACCTCGACGGCCATCCCCACCGTGATCAGCGGGATCAGCGCCAGCAGCGGAGCCCGATAGAGCACCAACAACAGAATGATCACCAGCGTCTTCGTAAACCACTCGGTCTTGGCGGCACTCTCGTGCTCGGCCATCAACATGTCTCGGCCGACAGTCGCTGATCCACTGATCGCCAAGTCCAATCCCGCGATCTTGTAGTCGCCCCAGTTCTCGTGTTTGGTGACCTTTTCCACCAGTTGTTCCACGCGATGGATCAGCAGGGAGTTGCTGCGATCGAGAAACTCCGTCTTGAGCTCCATCAGGATCAGCGTGGCCCGATCATCTTCGCTGGTCAGCAGCAGGCCGATCTCGTGATCTTCCCAAGTCCAGACGCCCCGTGTGATCGGCTCGGTGTCGCCCTCCTCCGGCACATCGACTTGGCCGTCGTAAGAGTAATAGCCGGAACCGGTCGTGCGGCCGATCTCCTCCAGTTCCGGACGGAGCTTGCTCTCAATGAATTCCCGGTCGTGCTCGGTCAGCCCGCCGGGGAGATCGGTCCGGCGGACGATGATGACGATTGTGCTGCCCAGCGGGTTGAGCTGGACCGGCGAATCATCCGTGATGCTTCCCGTGAGGCTGTCGGGGAATGCGCGGCGATAGACTTCCTCACCCACACGACTGGGCGAGTCCTCCGGAAGAAAGACAAATTCGCCGTCGACCGTCACCGCCGACCAGTCGGGCGCCACCATCAGGACCGTCCCGATCAGCACGAGCCAGCCCACCAGCATCACCGGCCAGGCGCGGCTGACAAGTTGACCCAACGGCTGAAACATGAGCGCAACGGACTCCGAAAATCGACGATCGGCGAGAGCATCCGGGGCGGACGGACGATCGATAGCCCGGATCGCCCTGAACGGCGGCAAGGGGAGTCTCCCCGCGTCCGGTGCATCCGTCAAATACTCCGCACTTGCCGCTTCGGACCGACAACAACTCTCGGCGAGCGGCAGGACTCACTACCCTAACGGCAAGCCAGACGACGCGTCAACGAAGTGAAGTGTTCGCCGGGCGGTTTCTCCGGACACGGGATCCGGCGACCCGTTGCTCGCTGCGATTCAGGCTCGACAGACCGCATTCCGGCGATCTCCCGCACCGGCATCCGGCTACGCAAGACGAGCACAACCGGGCAATGATCACCCGTTGACTTTTGCTGCCGCCTTGAAACAATTTCTTCCGAACACCCTCCGGCATCAACAAACCTCGCCGGCTGATCGAACGCTTCGTAAGCTATACAGCTTCGTAAGCCATACAGGGGATGAAAATGTGTCGAGACACCCGGTGTCTCGAATCTGGGGAAACCGCCCTTGGCCAATCTCGTCTCAGAGTCTTTCAAGGCACGATTCATCAAGTGAGACACCGGGTGCCTTCCGCGACTCGTGTCCTGCCTTCACCTCCTCAAGACATTGGTTTCAGATCATCGCGGGTGGCCGGCTTTGCCGGGTGACCGGTTCGTTCTGCTGGCCCGCAGGACGTTCCGCCGTCACAGGGAGTAATCCCTCCGCCCGCATTCTTCGGCGGGTGCAGTAAGTTCTTGTTGCAAGGCTGCGTCAGCGGAGAAGTCGGGGTCAGGCACCAATTCGTGGGGACGAGAACTCGGGATGTTTGTCAACGCCGCCCTCCCACGAAATGGTGCCTGACCCAAGCGTGCAACAATCCGCTCCTGCACCCTTCTTCGGCGGATCGGACATATCAGGCTTTGCGGACACGCCACAAGCCGGTAGTCTGAGAGAATCGCCCGCGGCAGGCGCCGGTCCCCGTCGCGAATCCGCTGATCCCTGCATCTGTGACGATCTGATGAACTTCCCCCGCCCTCCCGCCATCGGTTCGCTCTCACCCGTCCTGGCTCTGCTGTTGGTGTTTACGTCCCTGTGCGAAGGCGGCGACGGCCCGTGGGTCGTTTACGAAGGTGCGGATGGCCCGGGACGGGGCAAACACATTGTCCTGATTTCGGGCGACGAAGAGTACCGTTCCGAAGAAGCCCTGCCTCAGTTGGGCAAAATCCTCGCCCGGCATCACGGGTTCCGCTGTACGGTCCTGTTCGCCATTGATCCCCAGACCGGTTTCATCAGCCCGAACAACACGCACAACATCCCCGGACTGGAGGCTCTCGACACGGCCGACCTGATGATCATCATGACCCGATTCCGGGACCTGCCGGACGACCAGATGCGACACGTTGACGATTTCCTCCGCTCCGGCAAGCCGGTGATCGGCATGCGAACAGCCACGCACGCCTTCAATCCCAAGCCGGGCCAATCCTGGTCTCATTACGCAAACGGCTACTCCGGAGACCGCCCCGCCTGGAAGGACGGTTTCGGCCGGCTCGTGCTCGGCGAAAAGTGGATCAGCCATCATGGCCATCACAAACACGAAAGCACCCGCGGGATGCCGGCCCCCGGCGCATCAGGACAGCCCATTTTGCGCGGCATCGGCGCCGGTGACATCTGGGCACCGACAGACGTTTATGGCGTGCGGCTTCCTCTTCCCGAAGGCTCCCAACCGCTCCTGTTCGGACAGGTCGTGGCCCGTGCCGGCGAATTCGATCCCAACGACCCCTTCTACGGCATGAGGCCGACCGACGCGCAGCCGGTCGCAGGCAAAAAAAACGACCCGCTGATGCCCATCGCCTGGACCAAACCTTTCCAACTGCCGGACGGACGACCGGGCCGCTCCTTCACGACGACCATGGGGGCTTCCGCCGACCTCGCCAACGAAGGCGTGCGGCGGCTGCTGGTCAAC
>JAJDEI010000290.1 GCA_029259845.1 Planctomycetaceae bacterium
AATAACGCCTCTACTGACAGAATGCATTTTCGTCTTACCACTTTTTCAACACATCACCCGAGCCCCGTTTGCTGAGCCCCAACTGAAGCTGTCAGCTCCAACCATCAAACGTTTCTAACCCACAGCTTCTGCGGATGAACCGAAAAATGCGAGCTTCTCTTCGGACACCATGCCGCGGCCCATGACCCCGATGCGATCGCTCTGGCCATCGCGGCGTTCCCTGGTTTCCACGATGTGCTCAACGGTGGTCACCTCGGCGGTGTTCCCGGCAAAGACTTCGTAATCAATTGGCATGCCACAGCGCGAGACGGCCAGACCCCGGCAGACCTGCTTGCCGTCAGCGCGCTGGCCGCGCGAGTCGCCACGCTGGGCGAGGGGATTGGCTGCCGCCTGACCTTCAAAATAGGTGCTGGTGATGTCATCCGGCAGCAGCTCGTACTCCCGATCGAACCGCTCGCCCCGCCGGTTCTTGAGGAACGTTTCCAACGCCTCCTTGTGCGGCAACAACTGCTCGAGGGGCGCGATACCGCCGATTGTCATCGGCCCGCGCACTCGGCACTCCCAGCAACTCCGGCAGCGCCGTTTGGGGAGACCATTGCTCGGCGATGGACAACTCACTCGATGGCTCACCGAGCCGCGCAATGATGAGGATCAACGCACTGGCCGACCACGGCACCGTCTCCTGCCCGCGCGGCATGACGTCCGCCAAGAACTCCTCCAGACCAAGCCGGCGGATGAGCTCAAGGGCCAGCCACGGCCCACCAAACTGCCGACAGTTCTCCACGCGAACCTGCGACGTGTTGGCCTCCACCCACTGCGGCTGCGGTTCGGGTTCATCGAACAGCGTCGGTTGACGATCGCCGGCGGCCTTGTCATCAGCCGCCTGCTGGACGCCGAGCCGTCCGGCTTCGTCAAGTTGGCCGAGATCGGCCACCACCCGCTGCCGCGGTCCCCGCGCCGTGCGATACGATTCGGCGAGCGCCCAAGAGGCGTGTCGCTTGCCGTGCTTGTTACGATAGCACTGGCGAACAAACCTGTCCGGATGCTACCGGCGAGAACCGAGCCTCCCAGCCCCAAAGCCTTCACGACAACACGATCGGCGGCTGTTGCGGACAGCATCGCGGTTCGCCGTCCCAGCAATCAACGACTTACGACAAACCCAGCCACCAGAAACTTTCAAAAAGACCAATACTCGCGATCACTGGGGAATTTGGGCTGGCCGCGCTGCCTGGCTTTGTTTGAGGGATCGTCAGGACAGAAGCCACCCGCCGTTGTCGGGCTCCCGAACCGTCACGCATCCCACAATCCACGACTGACAGACCACTCGGTTTTTTGGACATTCCCTTGGCCGGTTTGTTAATTGAGACCCCGAGGGAGCCGAGATGCGGACTCAGCACGAAGCACGGATGACGCTGTTCGACTCGTCGTCCCGGTTGTGGCGAGTGCGGCTCGTTCAGTATGCCTCGCTTATCTGCCTCATCGTCGCCGCCTGGGCAGCACGGGGAATCTACCTGACATACGGTCTGAATCCGGCCGACGGATACGACGGAATGCTCGCTCCCTGGCCCCACCGCGCAACGTTTGCAGGGGTCGTTCTTACTTTGGGCGTGCTGTTTGCCGGCGGAATGTGGGTCTACGGTCGCTGCTATGTCGTGCAGATGGAGCTGGACAGACAGCGGCAAAGTTTGGTGCTGCACCTGGCCGGGTTCCTGCGGAGAAGAACCTGCGAACTTGCTCTCGCCGATCTGGAGGCGGCCGACCGTCACGACAAGCTTCCCCAGCCGTTCCGATCGCTCATGGGGCAATCTCAAGTGAATGCACCTTGGATTTCGATCTCCTCGAAAGACCGCTGGCTGCCCCTGATCATCGACCGGCAGGCAAGCTTTCCGGAAGCTCGCTCGTTTGAACTGCTGGTGAAGAAACTGGAGAAGCAGGCGTCCCCTTCTGACGGATGACACAGTCGGTACAAACGGCGGGTGGCGGGGGCGCGTTGGGACGTGGAACGGCCAAAACTGGACCCGTCCGGGGGCCGAGAAGGGTATACGAAACGGCAACACGGCCCCCGTGATCGGCGCGGAAAGTCCCCCGGAGATTTCTGCAGCGCCCCGCCACCCGTCGCACGTTTGAGTCACTCGCGAAGGAACCGGAAAAGCAAGCGTCCCCTTCCGACAGATGACACGGTCGATACCAGCAGGCTCCGTCGCTATTGTGAAGCTGGCCGGTGGGGCTTTCGCGATCCTGCTGCGATAACGTGCCTCACGATTCCCCCTAATCGATGCACTGTGACACGCCCATGATCCATTCCGCTCTGTTTTGTGTGACGTCAATGCTCCTGGTCACCATGGCCATCACAGGCCATGCCGCGGAGCCCGTCGCGGGTGAACCGCAGGTCCTGATTCCCGGATTGACGTTGGAACTGGTCGCCCGGGAGCCGGACATCGTCACTCCCATCGGCGTGACGTTTGACCATCGCGGGCGATTACTGGTCGTGGAGTCGCACACTCACTTTCCGCCCGACGACTACGCGGGGCCGAAGACGGACCGGATCCGCATCTTGGAAGACATCGACGGCGACGGGAAAGCAGACCGGTTCGGCACGTTCCTCGACGGGATCATCAAGACGATGAGCTTGCGGCGCGGCCCGGACGACTGGATCTACGTCGCCACGAGGTGGAACATCTTCCGGACGCGTGATACCGATGACGACGGCCGGGCCGATGCAAAGGAAGTGATTGCGACTTTGGAAACCGAAGGCGATTACCCGCACAACGGACTCAGCGGGCTCTGTTTCGACGCCGCGGGACATCTGTACTTCGGCCTTGGGGAGAATCTTGGCAAGGATTACACGCTCGTTGGCAGTGATGGGACCAAACTGACTGGCGGCGGCGAAGGGGGAAACATTTATCGGTGTACAGCCGAGGGGTGCGGCCTTCATCAGGTGGCAACCGGATTCTGGAATCCGTTCGGAATCTGCACGGACTCCGTCGGCCGGGTTTTTGCGGTCGGCAACGATCCGGATGCCAGTCCGCCCTGCCGTCTGGTGCATATCGTTGAGGGGGGCGACTACGGATACCAGTTCCGGTACGGACGAACTGGCAGGCATCCGCTGCAGGCTTGGGACGGCGAACTGCCGGGCACGCTGCCGATGGTGGCCGGCACGGGCGAGGCCCCTTCGGGGGTTGTGCTGTGGCACGGACGGTTGTATTCGTCGAGCTGGGGCGAACACCGCGTGGAACGGTTCACTCTCAAACCGCGTGGAGCGTCGGTGAGTGCGGACCGTGAGGTGGCCGTGCAGGGAGACGACCAGTTCCGGCCGGTTGATTTCGCCATTGCCCCGGACGGGTCGCTCTATTTCACCGACTGGGTGTCTCGCAGCTATAACGTCCATGGAAAAGGCCGCGTGTGGAGGCTCCGTTGGACCGAGGATCCCCCCGAACACAGCGTGCCGCCACTCAGCGCGGACGAGAAACTCGCGGAGCGGGTGAGCCGCAAACCGGACTGGGACGCGATGACCTCCGACGACCCGTTCCTGCACCATGCGGCCATGATGGCATTGGTGGACTCACCGCTGCTGGCGCCCGCAAAACTGTCGGCCCTCACCCATCCCCGGCAGCGGCTCGCGGTTTTTGAAGCCGCCAGCCGCAGCGCGCTGCCTGCCGACCGGCGGGATGCGCTGATTGCCGCCGCGCTGGCCGATTCCGACCCCTCCGTCCGTCTGTATGCGGTCCGCTGGATCGCCGGCGACGGATTGGCCGAGTTTCGCACATCGCTCGACGCGCTACTCGACGATGATCTAACCTCGGTGGCGTTGTTCAAGGCGGTGCTGGCAGCGAGAGAATGGCTCGACACCGGGAAAGTCGAACGGGGCCGCATCGCGGGCGAGCCGGCTCTCGTAGCGGCACTCAGCGATCATTTGCGGCCCCGGCTCCAGGCGCTGGCACTCAAGAGCCTTCCGCCGGATCACGAGGCGATGACAGTCGAACTGCTGGTTGCGCTGGTGACGAAGTCCCAAGACGTGTCAGTCCGAAAAGAAGCGGGCCGCACGTTGGCGATCAGCCGGCGGCCGGACGCCGAGGAAGCAAGGCGTGCCATTGCGGACAACCCGGGCATACCGGCCGACATCCGTAACGACGTCCGCGCGGGCATCGCTCCCGTCGAAAAAACGACAGCCGACGCACAAGAAAATGCGTCACCGGCCCCCTCTCCCGGCGACACCGACGCATGGTTGTCTCTTCTGGAGGGCAAGGGGAGCGCCGACCGTGGGTGGCGGGTGTTTTTCCGGCAAGGGACGGCCCGCTGCGCCAACTGCCATCGGTTCGATGGCCGCGGCGCGGATGTCGGTCCCGATCTGACCGCGATCGGAAAACGGACGAGCCGCCGCCGATTGGCCGAGTCGGTCCTCACCCCCAGTCGGGAGATTGGTCCGCGTTACGTTCCCTGGGCGGTCGTCACGGACGCGGGCCAAGTGCTCACCGGCATGTCCCTCGGCGTCTCCAACGACGGCAAGAATGAGCGGTTCCTGACCACCGACGGAAAGCAGTTCGAGATTCCCCGATCCCGGATTGAGTCTCGCACGCTGACGTCGCAATCGATCATGCCGGACAACCTGCACCGGCAACTGAGTGTCGACGAGCTGCGTGACGTCTTATCGCTTCTGTCGCAATAAGGCAGTGTGAGTCTGGGGGTGAAGGAGTTGCGGGGTGATGGAGTGATGGGATGGGGACGGGTCACGGTGCGTTGCGGCTCGTCGCCAAACTCCCAAGCCGACGGCTCTGCCATCGAACCGACACCAAAGGACCATGCCCCGATTCACTGCCCGCTCTCCGGGTGGCTGGGGCGAGATTTGGGTTGCGCAATTGTCGATCGCGTTTCGCGTCTGGGGCGATGGGCGAGTTCCGAAGAGGTCCCAGGCATAGTTGAAAGTGGTGGTGGTGGGCTGGGGGTTTGTTGACGTTAGCGGGCTTTTGTCTCCGGGGGCAAGTTGCTGGTCCTGGTGCTGTTCATCGAGGGCCGCTTTGAGCATCCAGAGGTGCTCGT
>JAJDEI010000030.1 GCA_029259845.1 Planctomycetaceae bacterium
AATCGCCCCGACCGCGTTGAACCACGCCGGCGAAAGCGCCGGCCCAAACCATACAAACTCCTCCAGCAACCACGACAGAACTACAAACGAAAAGCCGCGTAACGACTTACAATGAATTAAGTGCCATTCGGGTCAGGCACCATTTTCGGCGGGAAGCGGTCTCCGACACAAATGACGTGATGACCGAAAAAGGTGCCTGACCCCGAATCTTCCGCGGGATACAACAACAGGCAACGCGGTAGAGAGTTCGCCGGATCATCGGGAATCTTGAGAATTCACGATTTCGCGCACGGCAGACGCTCTCGCCTATTGTTGCAGAACGATCCCGGTTGGGAAGGCCGGATCGGCGGAGATCACGATTCGGGACACGCGAACGAGTCGATTGCATTTCGCCGTACGTGGGTCGCACGTTTAGCCGCACATTTGAAATGTGCGGCTAAACGTGACGAACGACACGACGAATCGTGTGAAATATGCGACGAAACGGGACGCATTCGCGAACGCACCGTCCCCTCACCGATGCCGATTCCACGACAACGCGAGCGGTGCCGTCGCTAACGGCACCACGACGAGAGCTGCGAAGGTGGCGAAGATCGTGATTGCCTCCAGCGTCATCGGTTGTGATTCGTCAAGGAGAGCCGCAAGATTGAGCAATCCCACGGTGACCGCCGCCCAAAGAATACCGCCAATGGAGACGGTCCGGAGAGAGACCAGTTTTCGACGAAAGGCGATGACGTACGCGGCAATCGAGCCGGCAACAATCGACAGCACAACCGCCCAGACAAAAGTCCGCGTGAGGAACTCGAGACCGGCGCGTGACATCGGCAGCCGCTCGACCAACGGCCCATCAAGGAGAGCGCCGATCCCCAGCGCCAACGGCAGGATCATCACCCAGGCGCGACCAGTCATCGCGATCGACGCGGCCAGTCCCAACAGGCACCAGCTTACCGCGACGGTGGCCGGGAGCTTCGGAAGTAAGTCACCGAATCCACGCGACATCAGCAATGCGCGCTCGGATATTTCGAACGTCGACCAGCCGAATGCGATCAGGGCAAAGGCCGCACCAATCATGGCTGTTGCGAATACGGTTGCCAGCGCGGCCTTCAGGAAGGCGGAGGCGAGCTGTGTGTCCGTCAGTGGACGAGTGGCCCGATACTCGCCGATGGCCATGCCATTGGCTTTCCCTTGGCGGCCAAGATTGGTCAGCCCGGTAATCACGCCTCCGACAAAAAAACAGGTCGCAAGAATTACAGGGAGCCCATCGGCGAATCCTGCCAGCCAAACATATGGGGAATAATAGGCACCAATCATGCTGAGACCACCCAAACAGGTCGCGATGATCGGCAGGATGAGGCCCTTTTGCCAGAACTCGAACCAGAACTGGGCGGACACCCCGGAGCGATACGGAGTAGCCGTCACCGGCGACCTCAATAGACGGCTGAGACGGGCTGCAAAGCTATGCAGCAGGGTGTCGAGATCCGGCCAAGCGCGGAGTTCGCTGCAGCGATCCCGTTCGATGCCGCGCAGGGCGAGGAAATAACCAACCGCCCCCAGCAACATGATTCCGAAGAACTCAACCGATGTCGGTGTGAGCCACGCCGCCGAACGATCGACCGGTGTCCCACCAAGCCACTCGAGCAGATGACGGTTTCCCACCGCGTTGCCCGCACCGATGACGACCGCTCCTGCGACAAACGGCCGCCACCAGCGAAAGTCGGCCAGCCATGCCGCCAACCCGGCCGCGGCGATCACCGCGGGAATCAGGATCATCAACGGCCCCCACAGCGGCAGCGTTGCCCCAAACGCCACGCGGTAGAACACGACATTGAACAGATGCAGTGCAACAATCGCCAAGATTCCCAATGCGAGCTGCGCGCGGAGAATCTGCCGGCTCGTAAGCGGCAGGATGTACAGAGGGCGAACGTGGGTGACTTCGCACAAGAGCAACGCCGGCACGACGAACCATTCAACGATGCGGAAGATCGTTTGCAGAATGACTGGATCGTCTCCCAGATACCAGGCGGTGTCTGGTGCAACGATCCAGAGAAACCCGTACATCATCGCCGGCAAGCCACAGAGGATGAAAACCGCCGCCGCAAGCACACCGGCACCATGCCGCAGAAAGCGGAGGGCGAGTCCGCGGAAGACCGCGCCGGAGTTCACTGCCGGTGTCGGCCGAGATGCAAGAGCGGTGCTCATGGAGGTGCCTCATTCAAGAATTGGCCGGCGTGTCCGATCGGCTGCCGCCGTGAATGCGGGCGACGAAAACTTCTTCCAGTGACGGTTTCGCTTCTTCGACGATCGTTGCATCCTGTTTCTCGGCTGCCGTGCGGAGTTCTGCGACATGGCCGTTACAGATCACCGTCCATTCGTGCCCTTCCCCATCGCAGGAGAGTGCACCAGGCAGTGACGGCTGCGACTCGCACGGCTCCGCGAACCGCAGCGTCAGTCGCGTGTGACCGTCGAGCAGCGTTTGCAACTCGTCGCTGAGGACCAGTTTCCCGTTGTGCAGCATGGCGATGCGGTCGGCGACGCGTTCGACTTCATCAAGCAGATGGGACGAAAACAGCACGGTGCGGCCTTCATCGGCGACCGTGCGGATGATGGCGGCGAGGATGTCCCGGCGGACGACTGCATCGAGCCCGGACGACGGCTCGTCCAGGACCAACAGCGGCGGACGGTGGGCCAGTGCCGTCAAGAGTCCAAGCCGCGCCGTTTGGCCCCGTGACAGGGATTTGACCCGCTGCTTGGGATCGAGGTCAAACATCTCCCGCAGTTGGGCAGCGTACGTCTCGTCCCATTGGGGGAAGTAGGCCCGCGTGAACTGCATCAGTTCATCGACCCGCATCCACTGCGGAAGGTCGCGGTCTTCCGACAGATACCCAATGCGGCCCAGCACGCCGACCGGGTCTGTCACCGGGTCGAGTCCGAATACACGTACCGAGCCGGTCTTGGCCTTGAGCAGTCCCAGCAGGTGCTTGATGAGCGTGGTCTTGCCGGCACCGTTGCCGCCGACGAGCCCCATCACCGTCCCCGCCGGCACCTCCAGCGAGACGTCATCAAGAGCCGTTGTGCGACGAAACCGCCGTGTGAGATGTTCCACATTGATGACTGTGTCAGGCATGTGCGTGTCTCCCGGAGGCAGAGATACCGGAGGGGCGGTTATCGGGCGGATAGTGATCGGATGCCGATCTGCGGTTGGCGGTTCCCCCTCCCAAGCAGACGCCCGGGTGGCGGGGGCGAGATTCCGTTCGCGCAATTGTCGAAAGCACTTCGCATCTGGGGCGATGGTCGCGTCCTTTGGACTTTACACAGCCCCAGAAAACGAGCGTGAGAGACCATCCACGCGTCAGATCGCCCCAGCCACCCTCCGATTGACGCTGGGCGGTGTCCCCTCCCGAGCCGACGACGATGTTGTCGGTCGACGGAAAAGCCGTCGGTTGGGGAGTCGAACGCTGCGGTCGTTTCGCTGCGGTCATGAGTTTCCGTCTCCCATCTTCGTGTTTCGCTGACGGAGGAGTTTGGCGAGTGTTTCGATGTCGACGTCCATCTGCCGCGCCTCGGCGAGCAGTTGGTCGAGCCGTTCGTTGAGGATGCGGTTCTGCTCGCGGCGACTGAGGGGGGAGACGCCCTCCGCAACAAAGACGCCGGCACCGCGGCGGGTCGAGAGCACCCCGGCTTGCTCCAATTCCCGATAGGCCCGCGCGACCGTGTTGGGGTTCACGAGGACTTGTTCGGCGAGCTTGCGGACCGGCGGGAGCTGCTCGCCGGCGGCGAGGCGTCCGGAGGCAGTCAGGTACTTGACCTGATTGACGATCTGCTGATAGATCGGCACGCCGTCGTGAGGAGAGATGTGAATCTGCACGATGTGTCACTCGCGACTTGATTGATTAATTGTATTAAAACAACAGTACAATCGTGTGTCAAGAGACCGATCGCGATATTCCGGGATTCGACTTGCTCATCGTGGCGAGGCGGGCTTGCCGCGTCGCATCACCGGAGAGTCGTCGGATGCGAAGAGGTTGTGCGAAACCGCAAGCGGTGGGCACACGATTCTCAAGAGAGTGGAGAGTTCCGAGGAATCGGCGTTACCCGGTGCGCTGGGCGTGGGGGTGGGCGTGCTCGTAGGTTTCGCGCATGCGGCGGGTGCTGACGTGCGTGTAGATCTGCGTCGTCGTCAGACTTTTGTGGCCGAGCAACTCCTGCACGCTGCGGAGATCGGCGCCGCCGTCGAGGAGATGGGTCGCAAAACTGTGCCGCAGCGTGTGCGGCGAGGTGATCTTGTCGAGACCGGTCAGCCGGAGGTGCTTGTCCAGCATGCGGCCGACGCTGCGGGTCGTCAGGCGGCGGCCGTACTTGTTGAGAAACATGGCGTCGCGCTGGGCCGCAGCGGCACGCGGGTCCGGTGTGCGGACTTCCATCCAGCGGTCGAGGGCGGCGACCGCGTACTTGCCGACCGGGGCAATGCGTTCCTTCTTCCCTTTACCGAGCACGCGCAGGATATTCGCCCCGCGGTCCCAGTCGTTGACGCCGATGCCGACCAGTTCGGCTACGCGCAGGCCGGCCGAATAGAGCGTCTCAAGGATGGCCCGGTCACGCAGTCCCATTGGCTCGTTCGCCGGCGGTGCTTCCAGGAGGACGGCGACTTGCTCGGTCGTGAGGAAGTGCGGCAGTTTTCGCCCAACGCGCGGCGTGCGGAGCGGCTTCGCCGGGTTCGTCTGGGTGATCCCCTCACGGCAGCAGTACCGGAAGAAGCTCCGCAAACAGGCGAGCCGCCGCGCGATCGTGGTGCGGGCGTACTGACAGTCGTGCAGATAGGTGACGTATCCCCGCAGCATGTCGATCGTCACATCTGCCGGGCGCGGCACCTGGCCGATGCGGTCGCCGAAGTAGGCGAGCAGACTCTCGAAGTCGTCGTGATACGCCTTAATCGTCTGTTCTGACGAATTGCGTTCGATCCGGAGGTATCGCAGGAATGCGGGGATCGCGGTCTGCACGATGGACGGGGTTCCCGGTCGCTAATTGCTGAGACACTGACCGCCGATCGCTAAGACCTGACCGCTAAAACAGCGCAACGGTCACGCCGACTTGCGGAAGGGGACGGAATTGTCGTCTCCGTCGTCGGATCCCTGCAGACGGCGAACCTTCTGGCTGAGAACGGCTGCGTCGTACCAACTGAAGTTGAGTTCCGGATCAGCCGCGTATCGACCGAGTGTCTGCAGCAGAACCGAGACGCTCTTCTCGTCGTAGAGAAACACGTACCGTTCGCCGTCCTTGACCAGTGCGAGGACATTGACACTGCTGGGCATGGAAGATCGCCTGTTCTCGAATTCGGTCATCAGGACCCGCCCGGCCTGTCCACAAGAGGCGCCCTGAAAGGGCCTTGCGACGTTTCGGCGGAATTGCGGGGTCGCGCATGATGGCCCCCCTCGTTCCATTATCGGCTGAGGCGGCACCGGTTCCGTGCCCTTTTCTTCAAGGAGATGACAAGCCCGGAATCCTCAGCCGAATTTGTCACCTCGTTGTTCAGGGTCGGGTTGGCATTTGCACATCGTCATCGCCTTCCAAGCCGATGGCGTTGCCGTCGGGAAGCCGCCAATCCGCGTGGCACACATCGCACCATCGTCCGACACCATCGTCCGGAGTGATCGTCCGGCGCGATCGTCGGACGTCATCGTCGGACGGAAACGCCGTCGGCTGGGGGCGAGCGCATCGCCGGATCATCAGTCGGACCGTCGGTCGTCGCCGCGCTGCCGTCGAATCGCGGAGCAAGCTCCCCGGCGAATCTCGGTTCGCGTCATGATCTTTCCGATGATTCTGCCGAACGGGCGGTGTCGATCGGAGGAACCTGCACAACCCGATCGAAACGCCCCGGTGATCGACCGCCCGGGAATTTCGCGGTGCCCTGATTCGGCTTCAACGGGCGGGCGGGTCGCCGATTTCCCTGTTTCTGCCTGCTGCGCGCAACGCGCCGACGGCATGTGCCGATCGTGCCGGAATTTGGTGTCGTGACACCTGAGCCCGTCGGGCCGCCCATGGGGGCGTCGTCCCCGCCGCTGCGCCAGACTTTTTTGCGGAGTCCTCAGATGTGACATAGGTTAGCTTGGGAAACTGCTGATCACCGTCGTTCAGCAGGCAGTTACAGCCGCAAACCCGGCGTGTTCGAAACCATGACCATCGTTGCGACTCCGGAAGCGAAGGGGACGGACGCCGGACCGGCGGTGTGCGGTGACGTCTGCCCCGCGCTGTTGCGTCTGTTCCCCGTGCGGGCCTCCGATTGCCTGGTCGGCCTCGCCGCGGAGGAAACGTTGATCGGGGCCGGCCCGCACTGCGATGTGCGGCTTTGTGACGACAGCCTCTCACCGGCACATGCCGTCATTCAGCGAGCCGATGGGCAGTCGCTGATCCAGGACTGCGGAAGCGCACAGGGGACATTCGTTAATGACGAACCGATCAGCGTGCACATCCTGGAGGCGGGGGACCGCATCCGGGTCGGCAACCATCTGTTCAAGTATCTGTCGGCCGACCGTTTCGAATCGCAGTATTGCGAAGCGGTCTATGAGATGATGACCGTCGACGGTCTCACCGGTTCGCACAACCGGCGGTACTTCGACGACGCTTTCGCCCGCGAGTTGCTGCGTGCGCTGCGTCACTGGCGGCCGATCGCGCTGCTGCTGTTTGACATCGACCACTTTCGCCGGGTGAACGACCAACTCGGGCATCTCGTCGGCGACGAGTGCTTGAGAAGCTTCTGTAACCGTGTCTGTTCTCGAATTCGCGGCGAGGATTTGTTCGCCCGGATCGGAGGAGAGCAATTCGCCCTCGCGATGACGGAGGCACCGTTGAAACAGGCCGTCCGTGTCGCCCAGGACTTCCGTCGCCTCATCGAGACCGAGCCATTTCTGACCTCGCGGGGCCCCGCCCGGCTGACGATTAGCATTGGCGTCGGCTTTGCGAACGGACAGGGGCCGGTGACCGTCGGCGAGATCGTGCAACAGGCCCGCGAGAACCTATTCCGAGCGAAGGCGCAAGGGCGAAACAGCGTCTGCTACTGACGGCCTGTGCTCCGCAAACTCCCATTGTCCTGCGGGCCGCAAACGGCCATAATCCCCGCCCGAATGCAAACCCCCACGGCTCCCAGGAAACACCCCTGCGCGGCTGAGCCGCAACCAAATCCAGAAAGCAGACGATAAGAATCACGGAACGGGCGGATGTCATGGAAGAACGATGGCCTTGGTGACAAGGACGAGGAATTCCGTTCGGTGCATTCGCCCGATTCGCGGTTGAAGACAGGGAACCGCGAATCTGACGAATCCCTCGGTCCCGTCACAGCTGGGCCACCCACGTTGTTGTGCGGACGAGTCGCGAGTTCGCACTAGAAACATGGCTGAGGCGGCAACTTGCCCGCCAAGCCGTACGCAGTCCCAGGACGGCAGCACGACCCTTCGATCCGATCCACGACCCACCGATCCAGGGAGGAGCCCGATGAGAGAACCGCAGGAACGCCGTCTGGTTTCGGTGCCAGTCATGCTCATCACGGCACTGGCTGCGGTCAGCGTGACTTGGCTGTGTGTCGGCTGGATCGGGGCCCAAGGGCCGCTCGCGGCGGCGGCGACCGTCGTCCTGGCGGAGCTGTTCCTCGCCTGCTGCGGCGCGGCTGCCTTGTTGCTCACCGCCCGGCTTGCGGAGGCGTACCTCCGATCGGAGGCCCGTGCAGAAAGACGCCCGCCCCGCCGTCGGCACCTTTGGCTGTGGCGGCGAATCTGGCAACCGGCACTGCGGTCCGGCAGCCAGACACCGCCCACGGCCATCGTTCGGGAATCCGTCGACCACTGGCTCCGGACGGTTTACGACGAAATGCGGCCGGTCGATGCCACGGACACGCGCCCGGTGACGCTCCCGTTTCAAAGTCGTTCCGCGTCGGACCAACCGGTCCGTCGTTTCGAAACGGACGCCAATCGGTCCCGTCGTCGCGCCGCCTGAATCCGATCGTCGCAGTTCGCGAACGGCTCGCAGGAAGATGCGCAGGACCCTGGTGTCTCGAATCAGAAACGGCCGTCCTTGATCGCCGGGCTCCAAACGAGGTTCCCGGCATGATTCATCTGCCCAGACACCGGGCGTCGTTCGTCCCTTCCCGTACCGATTGTCAGCGTCGCCGCACCGATTCACACAGGCGCCGGGACGCAGTAACATGGGCGAATGCGATCCCTGTTTCTTCTGCTCACGCTCACACTCCTCTTGTCCGGTGCCCTGTGCGCTGAGGACGGGGACATCGCTTCGACCCCGGCGACGATTGATCGGTCGACAATTGATCGGTCGACAATTGATCGGTCAACAATTGATCGGTCGACGGTCGATCTGACGACGGTCACAGACCGCACGGACCTGTCGTTTGACGAATCGCCTGCGTACTACGGCATCCTCGCTCACGTCCGCCGCGTCCCCTTGCCGGCACTCAATGCCGCCGCCCGCGAACTGCAGCGGCAACGCTGGCAATCATCGCCACGCTTCAGGGATCGGTCCGAGGCGGAATTCCCCCTGTTCGCCGATCTCATTGAGCATCCGGAGGAGTATCGAGGACAGCCCGTCACGCTCAGCGGGCATCTCATCCGCCTCGTCACCTACCCGGCTGGTCCCAACGACGAGGGCATCGACACGCTCTACGAGGCATGGCTCGTCACGGACGATTCGCAACAACATCCTTCGACCGTCATCTGCACCGAGATCCCGGAAGGCATGCCGATTGGTGAGGAGTTGATCGACGGTGTGTCGGTGACCGGCTACTTCTTCAAGCTGCGGACCTATCCGTCGCGCGACCGGAAGACCCGCTTCGCTCCCATGATTCTGGCCCGCACGATGACCTGGCGACCGCCGCCGGACGCAAGATTCGGTTGGGCACTATCGCCGTTGCAACTGTACGTCGGTGTTGCGGCTGTTGTCGTTGCCGTTTCTGCGGTGCTCTTTCTCTCCGCACGTCGTCGTCGCCGGCTCCGCGAGGAGCGGGCCAACGAGGTTCTGCCGGAACAACCGCCCGATTTTCTGAAATCCTTAACACCGTGACGGCGACACCATGACCGCACCGGCTCATCAACCCATTCGTCTCGGCGTGCTCATCTCCGGCGGCGGGACGACACTCGCCAACTTTCTGGCGAAGATCGCGTGCGGCGAGCTCGACGCGGAAGTTGCCGTCGTCGTCGCCAGCCGCGCGGACTGCGGCGGCATCGAGAAAGCCCGTGCAGCGAACATCCCCTGTCAGGTCGTTGTCCGCCGCGACCATGCCGACGTCTCATCGTTCAGCCGCGCGATTTTCGATGTCTGCCGCGACGTGGACGTCGATTTGGTCACGCTCGCCGGGTTCCTCGCCCGGCTGGAAATCCCCGAAGACTTTGCGCACCGTGTGATGAACATCCATCCGGCGCTGATCCCCGCCTTCTGCGGACAGGGGATGTACGGACGGCATGTTCACGAAGCGGTCCTCGCCCGTGGCTGCAAGGTGAGCGGCTGCACCGTCCACTTCGCCGACAACGAATACGATCACGGTCCCATCATCCTGCAGCGCTGCGTTCCCGTCGCCGACGACGACACTCCGGACACCCTCGCCGCCCGCGTCTTTACCGCCGAGTGCGCGGCGTACCCGGAGGCCATCCGGCTGTTCGCGGACCGGCGATTGGCCGTCGCCGACCGCCACGTCACCGTCGACGGCCAAATCAATGCCAACTAGAAACGACAGCCGCCACGCGGACCGTTTCGCCGACCGCTCGGCACCCTCACCCAAAAGGGTCCGCCCATCGCTTGCGGATTTGCCCCCCCCCTTGGCCCCGGGGCGGGACTCACGCCGGTTTCAGGACATGCAGCGTCATGCCTTTGACCAGATCCTTCACCTGCCCGCGGTACTCCTGCATATGAGGCGCATCGAGATGGGCGGTGAGCGCTGCGACGCTCTCCCATTTCTCAATGACGGTCACCACGTCGTCCCCTTTGCGCTGCTGGGCGGGGATCCCCGAGTCGGTGTCGATGGCCGGACCGTACTCGATACAGCCGTCCTCGGCTTTTACCTTCGGCACCAGTTCCCGGAAGGCCGTCAGAAACTCCTCGCGGCGGCCTGCGGTGACGTCGATGGTCGCGATGACGTGAATCATGAAGTCTGCTCCGTGGTTTGAGACGTGTTGTTGATTGGGAAGATGTATCGCGTCGCTGGGACGAGTCGTGTGATCGTCGCCACCGATCAAAACGCCGTTGCTGATCGGCTTCAGGCCGTCAAGCGCCGTCACGCACCGCCGGTTTTCTTTTCGATGCGGCGGGCCATGCGGGCGACATCGACGATGTGCCGTTTGTGCAAGCCACTGCTGATCGTTTCGTGGGCGTCAGACGCTTCGATGTGAAAACTGACCGACGGGCCATCGATATTGATGACCTTCGCGCGGCAGGTGATCTCCGTTCCCTCCGGTGCCGGCGCCACGTGATCAATCTCGATGCGGGTCCCCACGCTCATCTGCCCTTCGTCCAGGTACGGGGCGAGCAGTGACAGGGCGGCCATTTCCAGATGCCAGACGAGCCACGGCGTGGCGACGACCGCCGGCAAGCCGGGGAAGGAAACCGTCTGCTCCGGTTCGACAGTGAACGCGGCCTCGTATGTCGTTCCGATGCGCGGTTGTTCCATGCGATCATCGTCAGTTTCAAGGGAGTGGACGTCCGCCGAATCCGAGCCCGGAGCGTTAGCGACGGGCCGGCACTGACGGAACGGCAGGGAGCCTGAATCTTGAGTGAGCCTCGCAAGAATAGCAACCATCGCGAGGACAGAGACTTGAACGGGGTGCACGAGCGGATTGTTGCACGTTGGTGCACGTTGGGGTCAGGCACGAATGGCACTTAATTCATTGTAAGTCGTTACGCGGCTTTTCGTTTGTAGTTCTGTCGTGGTTGCTGGAGGAGTTTGTATGGTTTGGGCCG
>JAJDEI010000291.1 GCA_029259845.1 Planctomycetaceae bacterium
TTGGCCGGGTGGGGGTCTTTCCGCCCGCTTGCCGGTCCGGGGCGTTGGGCGTGTTGTTGGGCGTGGAGGTACCGGCGGCCGTAACGACGGGCGATCCTCGCTATTTCGGTGACGGCGCCGCTGCCGTCGACTTGCGGAGGGCGGGAACGAGCCGTCGTGGCTGACGGCCCGTGTGTCATGCGTCAGAGCATGCCGAAATCGAACAGTTGCAAGCGGAGGCCGACGTCTTCGGTGCCTTTCGCAGGGTCGACGTTGTTGACGCCGAGCCATTCAAAAAATCCGGCCGGCGTTTGCAGATTTTCGCCGATCAGGTCGTCGAGATAGTCGAATCCCGTTGCCGCCAGGATCGACTGTTGCAACGCACTGGCCTCGGGGACTTCCATGTAGTAATCCGGGTCGTCGTTGTCGGATGAGCGTGTGATGACGAAATCGATCGTGTAGGCCCCGGCCAAGTCTGTGAGAAACACGTCCAGTGACCGGCGGACGATCACCGCCTGCTGGTACTCGACGACAACCGCTCCGTCGGCTCCCGTGCCGCCGCTAATACCGTCGCCGTTGCCCCCCCCGCCGCCGCCGGCACCGCCAATGACTCCGCCGTCACTGCCGTTGGTATCGCTGACTCCGCCGGCCCCGCCGTCGCCGTCGTCGGTCAGAAAGCCGACGCCCGCACCGCCCGCACCGCCGAGCTCGCCCTCGGCACCGCCGCCACCGTCGCCGGTCTCGCCAGCGACTCCCCCTCCACCGCCGCCGGTGTCGGGTCTCGTTCCGCCCGCGCCGCCCCCGCCGCCGGCGTCCCTGGCCGTCGCCGCACTCCCGCTGCCGATCCCGCCGCCTCCGCCGGCTCCGCCGCCGCCCCCGGCCACGCCGGCGGTCCCCCCGGTGGCTTTGAGTGTTCCGGCATCCTTGACCCAGGTCTCTCCGCCGTGCTGCTGGCCGGGCAGGTCGACGCCTCCGGTGCCGACCGTGAAGGAGACCGGGACACCCGGCTCGACACTGATCGTGCCTTCGGCGTAGCCGCCGGCCCCGCCGCCGCCGCCGCCGGGAGTGGCGGTGATCGCGCCGCCACCGCCTGCGGCGCCCGAGCCGAAGACGCGAAAGGTGGCTTGGGTGACGTCGGTGGGCGGTATCCAACTGCCGGCGCCAGCCGTCTTGAAGACTTGGGTG
This sequence comes from Planctomycetaceae bacterium, assembly GCA_029259845.1. Lineage (GTDB taxonomy): Bacteria > Planctomycetota > Planctomycetia > Planctomycetales > Planctomycetaceae > JAHBXU01. Next base: position 1,165 of record JAJDEI010000291.1, read on the forward strand.
ACGGTGGCGGGGGTGCTGGATGTGTCGAGTGTGCCGCGAAATCGCTTGGATGCTCCCATCCCGGACAGGTGAGTGCACAGGATCGTCTTTTCCTCGGCGACAGCACTGCTGCCGACCGCCGGGGACCAACGGAGTCCCCATTTGAGCGATCTGATGTCCCGCCACGCTTCCGTGATCGTGCCGTCAAACACGCGTTCGAGGGCTCCGGCCGGTTTCGTCGGTCCGACGAAGTAGGAGTTTCCGGATAAGTCGAAGTGTGCCAGGTGGCCGATGTGCCGCCACTCCCATTGCCGTTTGAGTTCGCCGCCGGGCGCCGTGAACTTGGCGCCGTGGTAGATCGGTTCCGCATTGCCGACGATCGGCGGATTGTTCCAGGAGGCGAGCACGACACCGGCTGCGGGTGATTGCACGTACGGATCACTCTGGTTGAGAGTGAAGTTGTCCTGCACGCCGTTGATTTTGCGGAACGTGGAGACGCTTCCCGCTGCGGAGACGGCGGCGATGCGGACGTGCCCGAAACCGCGCTCCGTCAGAAAACTTTCGCCGTCCGTATTCCGCACGCTGTCCCGGAACACGTTCCCGGCGGGGTCCGGATAGAGTTCATTCACCGTCCGCGCCCAGTCAAATCGATCGGGTCCGGCCACGTCCATGCGTGCCACCGCGTAGGCCGTGCCGTCTGGACCGCCCCGGACCAGATAGCTGGGGGTGTCGTCCGCCGAAATCAACACGGAAAGATTTGAGGGCGGACCGTAGTCTCCGTCGGCGGTGAGTGCGGTGAAATCTCCGGCGGGAAACAGCAGCTTTTTCCAGTGCCAACTGGTCCCGCCCCCAACCGCGCAGTACAGGGCCGCATCGCTGACGACACATCGCTCTGAATTGGCAAAGGACGTCAGCCCGAACGTCTCCGAGTAGAGCCGCTCCTGGCCGGCTGCCGACAGCACCGATGCCTCGGTGGCTGCCGTGCTGCCGAAGGCGGCGCCTCGTGACACGAGGCCGACGACATATCCGCTGGCCGTGGTCCCTAAATACTTAAAAACGCGGGTGCTGCCGACGTCCATTGCGGTGGATTCGTGCAGCGTGGCGGTCCCGTCCGGGAAGACGGCATAGCGCTGCGCGTACCAACTGGTGCCGCTGAGCCGCCAGCTTGCAAAAACCAGTGCCGTCGAGGTGACCGCAAACGAGCCGGGAGTCACCGTTGCATTAAACCCGATGAGGATGCCGGTATAGTTGACTCCCGTGCCGGTGATCGCTGTGACCTCGGCGCCGTGGGAGAGTCCGATCGACGACATCTTGATTTCTGCACCCGTGGTAAGTCGGCCGATGGTGAGCAACTCCGTGTCGACGACTCCCATGATGCGATGGCCGCCGTGATCGACCTGGCTGAACATCGACGCGAAGCCGGGCCAGAATTTGGCCCACCGCAGATCGCCGTCGGGCGTGAACGAGCAGGCGTTGTACTTCGTCGGCGTGTTGGAGCCGACCGGGATTCCGTAGCAGCAACAGCCCATCAGCCGCCTCCGTTTTCTCGGACCTTGACGGCTGCGGTGTTGTTGAGCGTGTTGTCGATGTCCACGACGGGCCAGGTCACCTTGAGCCTGGCGGAGAACGTCGCATAGATCGCCACGGTGGGTAGCGGTCCGCCGCTGACGGTGATGTCCTTTGTGTCGACGGCCGGGAAGGCGGCCAGGAACTTCGATTGGAGCGCCGTGTTGGTCTCGTTCCAGTCGACCTGCACGTTGGCGATATATTCTGTGCCGGCTTTTTCGAGCGTGTACTCGTATTCGTGATAGCCTGACGTTGGGTTGCCGTCGATCGAGTACTCGTGTTTCATGCCGCAGCTTTCACCGGCGCCCAGGTTGACGAGGCCATACTTTGTGCCTGGCCCGGGATCGTGCCAGACAACCACGATCGGGCCGCCCGGTTCGAGCTGCGATGCGTCGCCGTCGATCAGTGCTGCCGACGTGTGCTTGTCTGAGTCCTGCAGGTCCAGCCGCACGACGCTGAGGCTGCTCATGACGGCCGGAGCGATCTTGCCGTCCTTGCACGGTGCCTGCAGGATGGCGATGCGGCCTGTGCCGTCGCGGTCCGTGTCGGGGGTGTCTCCGACGAGGATTTGAGCATTCAGAAATGAGCGTTCCGCCTCGTCGGATTGGTTCGGCTGGATCACCACACTCGTGATGCCGAGGACGTCAAAGCGGCTACGGTCCTCGCCACTGTCGTTGCGGACCAGCACGGTGCCTGAGAATCCGCCGCTGCGCGGCGGCTGTGCGGCCGGCTGCTGGTGGGCCAGCTCGGCCGCTTCCAGGACGTAGTTGATGCGTGACGCCTTCAGCAGGCGTCCGACGGGCGTGCCGGAGGCGACTCGGCCGGGATTGCTCATCGTGCGATCAGGCCGCCAGTTCTTCGATTTCGGCCCAGGCGAAGGGGCCTTGGGCTCCGGTCGTCGTCGTGACGGCGAGCGAAATCGAAATGATGTCATTGGCGACAAACGCCGTGGTGGATAGCGTGCCGTCTTTGACGGTGCCGTCACCGTCGCCGTGCACGTAGTTGACGGCCGCCGACAGCGCGGACACGCCGTTGATCTTGAGGTCGAAATCGACGTTGGTGGCTGTGCCCGAATCGTTCAGCAGACAGTGAAAAGCGCGGATCACGCCGGCCGTCGCGGCGACGAACAGAATCTCCTCGCGGGCCACCGGCGTGCTGGCGATCGCCAGGCTGAAGTTCGTGCCCGGCTTGTAGAGGTGCTGCAGCTTGTCGGCGTCGAGGAGTGTCAGTTCGCTGATGTCCTCGTTGACGACGCTGCCCGATGGCAGTTGAAACGCTGCGAATTGTGCGCGTCCTTGTCCGGGCATGGTGATGTCTCCTGTGTTTTGAGTGTTGCAAAAACGGCAATTATTCCAACCCGAGGAATCCTAAGTTTGCGCCTTCGAGTACCTGGTGGACGTACACCGCCCGTGCTTGCGGAACGATTGCGGCATTGGCGTCGTCGGCGACTTCCTCCCACAAGACTTCGAGGTAGTCCCAGCCGCGTTTGAACGGAACCGAGATACCGCCGATCACAAGCCCCTTGTCGTTTGGCCGGCGCGAAAAGCGAAACGCGCATTCGTATTCGCTATCGCTTCGTTGGTTTCCTGTCAGGCCAGTGAATAGCACTTCTCCGGCGGCGAAGCCGGCGAACGGCGCGAGATTCCAGTGCTTATCGATCGATCCGACGTCGGCCAGGAAGCCGGTGTTGATAACGGACAGCGGATAGATTTTGGTCTTAGAGAAGGTGAACGAGCTGGCCTGCACATCGATGCCTTCGACGGTGACGCGGCCGCTGGCGTCGTGCTTGACGCCGATGGCGTTGCCGTGGTTGGGAGGCCGCACGCCGTAGCGTGTGGTCTGGATCGACTGCCGAACGCGGATCGTCTCTTGAGAGAATTCGAAGCCGGTCCTGGTGTTGAACTGAGTCTGTTGTTCGATGCCCTTGGCGATGCCGAACTCGGCGCGGGCTTGCCAGACATTGGGAACCTCGGTTTCGTCGGCGGCGATGCTTATCAGCGCCAGCCCGTCGAGGGTGGTGCCGCCCAGATCGCTGGTCAATTGCGTGAGCGCCTGGCCGATCGCCGCGCTCTCGGTGGTGGCGTTGACCACCGAGTAGCTGCGGGAGCGGGTGGAACCCTGCCCGTCTTTCGCTTTCCGTCCGATGAGTTCAGCCATGTTCTGGTGTGGGCTTCTGCCGGATCAGGTGAATTGCAGGCCGCGCTCGACGGCACTTTCGAGGCGTGTGATGCCGTTGTTGATATTCTGCAGTTGGTGGAGCTGTTGCTGGGGCAGGTTCGACTCGTTCAGGTCTGGCGGCGGCGGGCGAAAGAACAGGAACTGCCGCGCATCGCCGCTAAAGGTGCCCTGGAGTCCGGAACGTTGCTTGAGCGCCTCGGTCGCTTGGCCGGCTTTATTCAATTGCTGGAGCTGCCGTTGGAAGTCGGGAGCGGCGGCATCGATTTCGGCCTGCGCGTCTTTGATCCGCTGCTCGATTGCCGCCTTCTTGAAGTTGGCAGCGACTTCGATCGCGAACAATATCTGTTGTGTTGGCAGCGTGGGATCGATCAGCCCGCGCAGTTGGACGGCGGCTTGGGAGACTCGGGCAACGGCGTCGATCCATGCCTGCTGGAACCGCCCGGCGACCAGCGCCGAGAACCCGGCGAAATCGGTGAGGGCCAGAGACAGGTGTTCGAAACCGACGACGGCGTCGAAGACGTAGGCGGCGACTCCCGCCAAGGCGGCCCCGACGGCGACGAGTGCGATCGTGACCGGGTTGGCGGCGATGAAGGCCAGCGTCGCGCCCAAGGCCGTGGTTAATGTCACGAACCCGGCCAGAGCAAAACCGGTAAACTGAATCGTCGCGCCGAGGGCGACGACCGCGCCCGCGAAGGCGAGCAACCCGGCCGTCAGCTTGAGAATGCCTTTGACGAGATCGCCATTTTCCTTTGTCCAAGCGATGACTTCGGCCAGGGCGTCCTGGTTCGATCGGATGAATCTGGTGAACGCCTTCGCGATGGGAGCCCCGATCGCGAAGGTGACGGCTTTGATTTGCGACCAGAGTTCCTGCAGGGCGTCTGTGAAATCAGCGGCGGCGACGGCGTCCTCCGTGGAAATAACGAGGCCGAGGCGTTCAGCTTCGGCCATGAGTTCGGCGATCGCTTGTGATCCGCCGTTGAGCAGGGGGAGCAGTTCGCGGCCCTGCCGTCCGAAGACCTGCAGGGCCACACCGGCGCGGAGCGTCGGATCGGCGATATCAGCGATCGCTGAGGCGAGCTGCAAGAATTTGTCCTCCGGACTCTTGGCGAGGAAGTCGTTGGTTGAAATGCCGAGCTTGTCGAGCACGTCCGTGGCCGTCGACAGTCCGCGATCGGCCTGAAGTGCGAATCGCGCCATGGCGGCTGCCGCGCGGTCAAATTGCTCGAGGCTGGCTCCGGACTGTTCCGCCGCAAAGCCGAGTTTCGAGAGAGTTTCAACTGCAAAACCGGTCCGTTTTGACATCTTGTCGAGTTTGTCGCCTGTGGAGGCGAATTGCTTTGTGGCGGCGATGAGCGGAGTCGCGATGCCGGCGCCGGCGACGAACAAGCCGACACCGATCGACCGGACCGAAGCGCCGAACATCTTGAGTCGGCGGGCCGCACTCTTGAGGCCACGGACCATCTTGGAATCGTCGAGGAACAACTCGACGAACGCGCGTCCGGCTCGGATAGCGCTGCCTGCTGCCATGATGGGTTACTCGTCGGGTGGCTCGTCGGGGATGCCAAACACGTCGTCGAGGTCGTCTTCGTCTTCGCGTTCGGTGGCCCACAAGCCTTGGTAGGGGTTGATGCGGTCGGGTTTGACGGGCCGTTTGCGTCCGGGCTGTGCGTTGTAGATGCAGGAGGCGAGCCAAGCGACTTCCTGCCAGCGTTGGCGAAGGACGGCGTCCAGCCGCCAAGTCAGCTCGCGGAGGGTGATGCGTTCGTTGGGACCGACTCCAGCGAGGGCGGACCATTCGGCGATGAGCTGCCAGAGTTGTGCGCTTCGGCTCGCTGGAGGCTGTTCTCGAAGAAGCGGTCCATCTCGGCCAGCTTGGCGTTCAGAAGGCGGTCCATCTTGTCGCTGTTGATCGTTCGCACCGCTTGCTCGGCATTCCTCTGGAGAAACGTGTCCGTCTTCGCCAGGGCCGCCGCAAGCACCGCCCTGCGGTGCTTGCGGAAAAAAGAGACATACGCCTCCAGGAAAGCCTCCGTCGCCGCATCCAGCGTGTCGCCACGCAGACCGCGTGCGAAGCCGACGGCGTCGACGTTCTGCTGCTCGCACTGCTGACGGCAGCAGAGGTGCAGCACATCGACGATGAGGCAGTCATCATTGATGAGGCGGTCGAAGAGCTGCTCGCTGCCGACGTCCAACAAGTCGACGTCGAGTTCTTCGCGGGCGCGTTTGGCTTCGACGGTGGTGAACTGGACGAGCCAATCGCGGCCGTCGGCGTCAGTGAAACGGGGCATGGCGGGATGTCGAAAGGGGGAAGGCGGAATACGGATTGCGGAGTCTGGCAGTGATTAGCGTGTTTCGGGGCGTTTGCGGCCGCCGCGCACAATCTTGACCTGGAACGGCTTCTTCTTTCCGGTCTGTGGGTCGAAGACGTGCTGTGTGCGGACTTCCGGAGCGGGTTTTTGTTCCTTTCCGGCTGTCGGTCTGGCAGAGGCGGGGGATGTGTTGTCGGACATGCGAATCGAGCTCCCGGAGAGGGCTGACGGTGTGGTGGTGGGCTTACACGGTTTTGACGAAGGCGGGGGCCGTGTCCCAATCGGCCGCCGGCCGGAGGGTGATGGAGACGCTGGAATTCGTATGAGCTTCGTCGTCGGACCAGTCGGTGACGTAGGCCTCAGCTTCAAAACCCCGTTCGCCGGATGTGGCGATGGGGCCTGAGAAGACGGCCACGCCGATCTTCGTCTGATTCTCAAAGGCGTCTTCGATGGCGTCGTAGACGGCGTCTCCCGGTCGGACGGTGAGTTCGAAGCTGATCTCACGAGTCTTGTGGCCGAGCATGACGGTCACGTCTTCGACATCGCGCTCTTCGATTTCCGCCACGTTGTGGCCGTACGACTTGGAAAGTCCCTGAATCTTGCCGGCTTCGACCCACGTGGGGATGGCGATGTCGCCGTCGACGTCGATGTAGAGTTTGCGGGCCTTGCCGAGTTTGACTTTGCCGGTGAGTGCCATGATGTGATCTCTGGGAGGTTTTGAGTTGGCGACGGTCTGCCGTCAGGACAACGGACGCTGTTACAGCTCTCCCCGGAAGAGTTCGGGGAACTTGGGGAGTTCGGCCGCGAAGGCGGGCTGCATGTGGGGGCGGGGTTTGATTTCGACTTTGCGGAGGCGGGTGGGCCGTCCGGCGAGCCGGCGTCGCGAACGAAGGTCGGCTCGCTGCCAGCGGTCGGAGCCGGGGAAACGTTGGACTTCGAGGATGTGGATTGCGCCGCCCGTTTCGAGGATTTCGGGCACGGTGCCCCGGACCGGACGGCCGTCTCCGTTGAAGTACACGTTGTTGAGGGCGACCGGTCCCATCACCACCGACCTGTCCTTGAGGTCGGCGAAGAACAGAATCGAGTTTTTGTAGCGGTCGGTCTGGTTGGTGGGGCTGCTGCCGGGTTTGGACGGTTTCTTGCGTTTGCGAATCAGGCCGCGAGCTTTGCGGCGAACGAAGGCCCCGGCACGGGAGAGCACGCGCCGCTCTTTTTTGCTGAGCGCGTCCATGACCTTACGGCTGTCGAAAAACAGCCGTTTGGCGTCGACGAATTTGGTGTTAGTGGCAGCCATGGGTCAGTCCGTGTACTGCTCGATGGTGAGCACGATCACGCCTGTGAACTGGCGGGGGTTTTCGAGTTGGTCGGCCGCATAGAGGGGAGAGGCTTCCACGGCCGAGACTTCGCCGTCGTCGCCGTTGAAGCTGAAGGCTCCGGCGTCGTCGGGAGAGAAGTAGGCGGCGATTTCCTCGCAGGTCGTGATCAGGGGGTCGATTTCGGCGAGTTGGTCAGCGAGGGTGGCGGTACGGGTGACGTCGAGCTTCTTAAGGATGCCGATTGTGACCTGGTCGTCACGCTGGCTGCCGGCTCGTTCGAAGCGTTCGATCTTGAACGCGCCGGGCACGACGACGACGCGGAGCGTGGCGAGCTCCCCCTTCGTGATCTTGAAGCGGGGCAGGTAGTGCCGCTCGGCCACGAAGGCGGCGGAGAAGGAGCCGGCGTTGAGGGCGGTCACAACGGCGTCGGCCAATTGAATCGCGTTCATGCGTCGCCCGTTTTCTGGGTGTGAATGCGGAGTTGTGTCTGTCCGGCGTCGCTCCAGCGCCAGGACGGTTCCCCGTTCAAGGGGATGACCTCATGGGTTTCCGCTGTGTCTGTGCGTGTCAGGGTGTGTCCCGCGTCGGGGATGATCGGCGTGCCGTCGCGGGTGAGGTCGAGCGGATCGATGAGGAAATCGACAGTCCGCTGCAGGGTGGAGATGCCGTTGAGGTCGGTTTGGCGGAAGGCGGTCGAGCCGACGGCAGCGGTGAGGGCGATGGGTCCGTTTCCGTCGTCGTAGCTGACCGGCTCGCTTTTGAGCGCTCGGGCGGCAGTGAGGCCTGCCTTGATCGCGTTTGCGAAGCCGGTCATGGTTTGGGATGGATTTCGGTGTCAGGCTGCTATGCGGCGTCCTGGGGGCTTAGAACAGCAGTTGTAAGCTGGCGGTCTTGCCGGTGGCGTCTCCGAGTCCGCTGTTGGTGGCCTTGATGCGCACGTAACGTTCGACGTCGGAGGGGAGCCGCATGCGGGCGGTGGCGGCGGCGTCTCCGGCCGCCCCGGCTCCGGTCTGCACCAACAGGGACGGGTGCAGGGTTTTGAGCGATCCGAACGCAACATCGTTGTCCGTCTCGACGATATAGGTCATCGTTTTGGTGTCGGGCAGCTCGGCGGTGGTGAGCACCGGAGCGGTGAGCTTGAGTTCGCAGGCGGCCAGAAAGGCGGTGTTGGAACCGACCTGGGCTTCGAGGTCAATGGCGGCTGTGACGACGCTCGCGGCGCCGTTCGGCAGGGCGATCGACTTGCTGAGCTGGGCGTCGGCGAGTTGATGCGTGTGGTGTTCGGCGGACATGGCTGAGCCTTTCGCGGACGGCTGAAAAGTTGTCAGAAGGGGCCGGCCAGGGCAGGTGAGGCTGCCCGGCCGGCAGGGGGCGGGACGTATCCGGCGTCACGGAATTCACGCAAGCGCCGGGGGCGGGCTGGTCAGGCTGGGTTAGACGGTTTCGTTGTTGAGGATGGCTTCGCTGATGCGGATGGGCGTGCCGTCGAAGTCCATCGGCGTCTGGGCTTCCTTGCCGCTTTCAGTGGTGGCGGTGCGGCTCTTGCGAAGCTGCGACTGGCTGCGGCGGGTCATGAAGATTACGTCCGGATGGAAGGCTTCCGGGAACTTCTCCATCAGGTCGCTCATGAGGGCATCCGTGAGCGTGTTGGAGTCGTCTGAGAGGTTCTTTATGCGGGCGACGGCCATGACGTTATGCACGGCGAAGCCTGGGTAAGCACCGTCGAAGGTTTGCTGCAGGGCGTCGTATTCGTTGCCGTTGGCGTCGGTGGCCGTTTCGCGGCGGGGATCGGAGAGACGGAGGGCGCCTTCGAGTCCCCAGACCATCTGGCAGGCCTGCGGTCCGAGCTTGAGTGCCCAGACGGAGGACTTGGTATCCGGACCGCCGGCGTCGACTTCCATCGTGGACAGGACGGAATTGACGAGTCCGGGGTAACCTTTGGCGTCGTTGGCCGCGCCGTAGTAGAGCTGCTTGGCCAGCGTGATCATGGCGGCGGAGACGTGCAGGATGCCTTCTTCATTCATCGCCGCGTCGCGGCCGTCTTCGTGCTCGTCCAGGACGGCGACATCACCCTTCCAGACAGGCGCCATTATGAAAGTTTCTACGAGCCGGTTTTCGATGACGGCTTTGGTGGTCGCGGTGCCTTCGTTGGCGCCACGGAAGCCGACCGACGGGAGCTGAGTGACGACCTTCGTCTTGTAGCGGCGTCCCTTGATGGTCCGGGCCGGGATGATGGTCATCTCCGGCGTGGCCGTGGCGGTCTCTTCGATGAGTCCGACGACGGCGTCGGTGCCGTTGCGTTTGGCGATGTCGAGCAGGGTGAGGGTGGGCATGGTTGAGGTCCTGGATCGTGTGTTGAGCGTGTAGTCGGCGGGCGGAAGAGGGGGCGATCAGTCTTTGGGCATGGGGTTGGCGGCGCAGAGCTTGGCCAGTCCCTCGCCGACGTTGGCGGCGAGCTCGCTGGTCGGAGCGGGCGGTCCGCCGTGCGTGGTGGCGTCCTTGGCATCGGGCGAGAACGTGGCGGGATCGTCTTCTCCGGTGGAGAGCGAGGCGATGTTCTGCTTGAGTTCCTCGGTCTCCTTTTGGGTGGCGGCGAGTTGGGTCTCAAGGGTCTGGGCGTGGAGTTGGTGGCACTCGGCCAGCGGCTTGCCTGCCAGAGCCCATTGGCTGCCATTCTCGGCCCCGAAGGCTTCGACGTAGGCCTTCAACTCGGATTTCGTGAGCGTGCCGGCGTCGCCTGCAGCGTCGGTCGTTTTGTCGTCGGCTGCCGATGCGGTGGCATCGCTCGACGTGGACTTCTGACCGTCTTTGGTCGTCTCGGTGGATGCGTCGCCGCTCGTTTCGGCGTCGGTGGATTCAGCGCCCGTGTTTTCAGCGTCGGCCGTCGCCGTGGCTTTTTGCGTCGCGTCCGGGTTGGCTTCGTCGTCGGTGAGTTTTGTACGGTTGGTCTTGGTGCTCATAGGGGCTTCCTGGTGTTGGATCAGGACGTCGATGGTTCGATCGGGATCGGTGGATGAGAGGCGGGACTGGGTGTGTCGGTCGTAGCCGTAGAGGCAGACGGCGAGCCCGCGGAGGAACGATTCGCGGGCGATATAGATCGGACCTTCGTACTCGCGGGCGTTGGCTGTGGCGAAGGCGCCTTCGGGGACGAATTCGATGCGGAGGTCTTCGGGTTGTGAGCTGAAGAAGATGGATGCTTCGAAAGGGACGCCGTTGCCGGCTTTGTGCGTGACCTTGTCGGCCATGTCGCCTTCGTGTTGATGCACGATTGATCCGGAGACAGTGAGGCCCTTATCGGTAACCTGGAAGTCGTTTCCGAAGCCGAGCGGCTCGTACTGGTCGTGGCAGTAGTCAAGTGCGATCTTTTCAGGGTGTTGCATGCCGTCCAGATCGTGGACCAGCTTGCCCCAATACCAGTGGTCGATTGGTTCGGGGGAACGGGCGAGGATGCTGATGGGGGACAGGTCGTCCTGGCGGTTGCCGACGATCAGCTCGCACGGCTCGGTGAACTCGAAAGCCGCCGCCGGCACGTGGCGGGTTTCCGTTGCTACGTTGCTGTTGGTCGTGTTAGGCATCGACGCCGCTCTCATCTTTGAGTGTGGGCGTGAGGGCGGGCCGGTCGAAGTTGAGGTTCATGCCGAGCGGTTCGAGCTTGTCGCGGGCGTATTCGAGGGCGGCGGCGGTCTGGTCGACGTTCTCGTAGAAATCGCTGTCGTGGGCCTGGGCGACGTCCTGCGGATTTTCGATGCCGGCGCTAATGCCGATCAGCTCGCCCGTCAATTCCTTGGCCTTGTCCCACCACGGAACCGATTTGCAAAAGACTTCGAGCGGCAGGTCGGCAATAGTTTTGCCGCTAGGAAGGGAAAGTCGACCTGCAATTATTTCTTCTCTAAGCGTCCAGTTGAGCCAATAGCGGACGAAGTCGATGTTGCCGGCCTGCTTGTGGGCGGCCGATCGCTGATAGAGCTGCAGGGCGCCTTTTCCGCCGAAGAAGTTGGACTGGGACGGGTCGAGCCAATTGAAGGGCAGGTCGAGGGACAGCATGCAGAGCATGACGTCGAACTTGAGGAAGTTGAGTAATTCCGTGGGCGGCGTGTTGCTCTCGACGACGTTGACGTCTTCGCCGGCTTCGAGGTTGATGCTCGCGATGCCGTCCTCGAACTTGATGCGGGCCTTGGCCTTGGCTTCGGTGGTGGCGGCGAGTTCTTCGTCGGTGAGGTAGGTTGTGGGTCCGACGCCGGCCTCATCCTCGTCGAGGTCATCGGGGAGTTTCTTGGTGAATTTGAAGCCGAGCAGCGAGGAGAGGCGGGCCTTGGCGTGTACGAACTCACGCAGGTCGTAGATGTAGCTGAGGCCGTTCAAGGCCGTGCTGAGCGGCGTTACGCCACGAACCTGGTTCACGCGATCGAAGTAGCCGTGCAACCAGAAGTTTTTGACGGGCACTTTGCGATCGAAGACAAAGCCGCCGTGCCGGTTGCGGGTGTGGAGGGCGTATTCGATGTGCCGTCCGCCTTTGGGGTTGGTGCGAACGCCGTTGTGCCAGTTTTCCTGGTCGATGCCGAAATCACGTGGGTCGCGGATGGAATCGGCTTCGATGCCTTGCACGTGTCCGGTTTTCAACTTGAGGACACCGAAATCGCCTTCGAGCGTGCGGGCGCCTTCCATGATGCGGACGAAGGCGGGGAGCGAAAAGCGGCCGGCAACATCGAAGCGGTTGCGGGCGGTGTGCAGGCGAAGAAACTGATCGAGGTCCCGCTTGAGGCCGTCATCTTTGCCGCCGACGCGGATGATGATGTCGGAGACGAAGTCCTGGTGCTTGCGGATCATCCAGGCACCGATGACGTTGTTCCGGCGCACGTCGCGGGAGACGGAGTTGAGCCGGTCGCGCTGTTCGATTCGCAGCACGCGGTCCTCACTGCGGGTGTCGCGCGCGGGGAGCGTGCGGCGTGACGTTTCCTGGATGGCGTCGTATTTGAGCGCCGTCGGGGACTGGCGAGCCTTTGCCGCGGGAGCGTTTGCTTCGGGAGCGACCAGTTCGGGCGCATCAGTGGTGCCGGAGAAAACGAGCATGGCCGGTGACAGAAGGATTGCGGCGAGTGTGAGGAGGCGTTTCATCAGTTGAACGCGGAAGGGAGGTCGATCGGGACGTAGCGGGGCAGCCGCTTTCGCGGAGTGGTGTGGGTTTGCTTGAGTTCGCGGATGCGGCGGCGGATGCGTTCCTCATCGCTGAAGTTGACGGTTTCGCCGTCGACGGTGGCGGAGGTGATGCCCGCGTCGAGCAGCTCCTGGAGCTGCCGAATCTTGGCAGAGTTGTCGGGCATGGCTGGGGGTGGTGGGATGACGTCGCGAGAACCGCGAAGCCGGGCGAACGGCGGAGAAGCAGATTGCATCGTACCGGCTGCGAAGCGTGGGGTGTTGCTTCGGCAGCACCGGAAATTACCGGGTGTCATTTCCGGTTAGAGCCGGTTTTCATGCGTCAGGTCGACCCGCGCCTGTCCGCACGCTTGGCAACTGGTCCAGCGTCGGATGATGTGGGTGTATGATTCGCCGTGCTTTTGCCCGGCGTGTGAGGTCTCCGTGGTGCGGCGGTAGGGAGTGCGGTCCGTGGAGCCGCATTTGCGGCAGCGTGTGAGCTGCGATTGGGCGGTGGGCAGCGTTTGCGTCGCTGCGCCTTTCGGGCGTCCGCGTCGCGTTTTGGATGCCACCGGCTTCTTCTTGGCGGTGCGAGGGGTGGTCTTCTTGGTGGGCGTGCTCATAGCTTGACCTCATAGTTGGGCTTAGTGGGTTTCTTGCGAACAGTTCTGACCTGTGCGGTTGTGCAGCCGCGCATTTCGGCGCCGACCACGCAACCGGTGATGTTGTCGAGCCAGTGGTTTTCTGTCTGGCCCGGAATCAGCGTCCACAGGTCGATCGTGCGTTTGGATCGTTCGTGGGTCACCCGCTCGCGGGACTCGCTGGTGAGCTGCGCGGCGAGGAAGTCGTGTCGGACGGGGCGGCCGTCGCGGAAGCCGTAGAACGTCAGTGAGCCGGCTTGGCCGTGCGGTGTGGCGAGCCGTCGGTGACACATCGTCTTGTAGAACGACGGATCGTAGAGCAACGTCCGCCCGGCCTTACCGGCCGTCAGCCGCCACTCGCCGCCCCGCTTCTCACCCTTGCGTTTCTTATGAGCCGAGATCGGTGCCCGTGTGGCTGTAACGCCATAGCCGATGGCCGGATGGGTGATGGCCTTGTGCTTGTTATAGCGACACCACTTCTTGACGGTTTCGGCGCTGCCGGCTCCGTCGGCCGCATCCACGAGGCAGCATTCGACGTTGATGTCCTGTCCGTCATCGCGGCTGTATTCCGTGGTCAGAAGTTGGTCGCTGACGGCGTCGAGACCGGCCCACCAGGCCCCTTCCAGATTGGTGCCTTTGAATTGCTGCCGTAACGTGGGCCGCGCCTTTTTTGCAGAGAAGACGCGCTCGGCCTGTTCGGGGAATGTGCCGTAGTCGATGACGTAGCCCGTGAAATTCGGCTCCCACGCGCAGAGCACAAAATAGAGGACTTTATATTGCACATCTATATGGCAAGTTAAAAGGGTGGACGAGTCGGGGATGTGCAGCCGTTCGAGTCCGTTGGTGTTGGTGGCGAGTTGGTCTTTATTGAGGAACTCATCGTCGGTCTGCTTGGCCTTACTAGGATCGTTCTGGTACTCGCTCCAGAAGGCGAGCGGGTCGCGGAAGTAGAGGCACATGGCGTAGTGCACGGCCGACTGGCAGCCGGGTTGGCGTTCCTGCCAGGCGACGCGGGCGCCTTTGTGCATGGCTTTGAAGTTGGCTTTGAGAAACGCATCGGAGACCTCGAACAGGTTGGCGTCAAGGTCGTCTGCGGCGTCTTCGCCGGCGAGGTCTTCACAGCGGAGCTCGTACCATTTGTCCCAGAGTTCCATGTGTTCGGGGAACTCGTAGAGCATCTGCATGCGTTCGCCGCGGAATTCGGGATTCCGTTCGCGGTTGAGCAGTTTGCTGGCGAGGTCGCCTTCTTCGATCACCGTGCAGGGCACAACCATCGAGACGGTTTCTCCCGGTCCGGCCATGCCGAGCGCATCGGCTTTGAGCAGTTGCTCCCGCTCGTTGGTCTGGAGCAGGGAGCGGGCCGAATCGCGCGTCTGCGGGTCGTCGGCGATGACCAGCGAGGGCCGCCAGATAGAGAGGTCGGGTGCGATGAATTGGGCACCGCGAATCTCGGAGCCTTTGAGTCCGGCAACTTCGATCACATGGCCGGAGGCGGCGGAGCCGGCCACGGTGGGGAGCACAAGTTGCGCTCCCTTCCAGACGATGTTGGTCGGCTGGCCGTCGAGGAGTTGGCCGCGTGCGCGGTTGTGGATGCGTTCCAGGCAGCGGATCGGGTAGCAGACTTCGGGAAAGTCGGCGTACAGCAGCGGGTTCATTTCCAGCTCGAACTGGATGCCGGCCAGTGCCTTCTGGGCTTTCGATTTATTGGCGCAGATCAGCATCAGGTAGCGGCAGTGTCCGTAGAGGATGGCCCACAGGGCGGCTCGGATGGCCAGGGTGGTCTTGCCGCTGCCGCGCGGCATGGCCAGGGCGAACACCCCGCCCGTGAGAACGGTGCGTTGGAGTTTTCGAATCACCTTGAGATGGTCGTCGCTCCACGCCAGGGGAAAGCTGGCCGGGTGATAGGTCTGATAATAGCTGCGGAGCCTGTTCTTGCAGGTCGCGCGGCGGCGGAGGTTGTCCGCTGTCGGCAGCGGTCCGATGTCGCGGCCCGCTTTGGCGAGCTGGGCCTGTCGCTGCCGTGCGCGTTCTTTGTGCCGTTCGTAGCGGGAGGGTTGCGTCGCGTCGTCGCCGGCGGCGGCTCCGGCGATGAGGGTTTCCAGCGCGTTGAATTCGTCCGGCGTGCGGATGTATTCGATGAGCTGCTCAAGTGATTCGAGCGGCCTGTCTCGCGCCGGTGCCCGCTTGGCGAGCGCGCAGAGCAGCTCAGCCGCGACCGGCCCCTGAGAGGCTAAAGCCTTGAAGCGTTCGTCGGAGCAAAGCTTCGCGATCGTCGTCGGCCGGGGGCCGGTCTTGCGGGTTGTCGTGTTGCGTTTTGGCACCGGGTTTGATTTCGAGTCCTAATTCCGAGACGAGGCGTCGGAGCTGGTCGAATAGCTTGGATTGCACGTTGAAAGCGGGATCGGGAATCGATTTCTTGAGGACGCCTTTGTCGTCGCGGATATCGAGGATCTGTCCTTCTGAGTTGAGGATGTGGGTGACACGGAAGAATTGGTCAAGCAATTGGCAGAACAGCCAGACGGAGAGGGGCATCACGTCTCCGAGCCGTCCGCGAGAGCGGAGCAGCTCGACGACCGGTTGCCACCATTGCTGCGCGTCATCGGGAAGGGAGTAGGGCGGCGTTTTCCACGGGTCGGGCGGCGTTTTTGATGGGGTGGGGGCGGATTTCTTGCGCGGCCGGGTCATGGTTGGATGCGCTGTTCGATCACGTCGATGCGGCGGGCGTTGCCGGCTGTGATGTCGGCAATGCGTTCAACGACCTCGCCGAGCTTGCGCTGTGTCTGTTCGGAGGCTTCGAGGCGGACGCGCTGTGCGGACGTTTCGGCTCCGATCCAATAGCAGACATAGCACAACGTGAGTGCGAAGGCGGTGGTGATGGGCGTGTTTTCGTTGAGGCTTTTGAGTGTCATGATTGTGGATCAGGAGTGTGGCTGCGGCCGCTGGGATTGTCCGTCTTGACGGCGACGGCTTCTTCGTCGTCGACGTAGCGGAGTCCGTTGCGGGTGAGGACAGGGCGTTTGAGTTGGCCTTGCTCGAAGGCCTTCTTGATTCCCGCGACGTCGAGTTCAGCCTTGAGGCGAAGAAAAGGTTCGATCTTGATGCGACTGGCGAACGCGGTGAGCTTGGCGACGAGGCCGTAGCGTTTGATCAGCCGGCCGGCGACAAGCGATTTGGTTTGGCCGTCGGTGTAGTCAATCCGTGGCTTGCATTTGGTGAGGCTGACGCTGCCGCGTGCAAAGTGGCGGGTCTGGGTGCCTTGATCGAAGACGTCTGCGCGATGTGCGGTGACGTAGTCGGCGACGGCCTCGCGGAGCGCGTCCTCGCGGTCGTCGAGGGTGACTTGCCGGCCGTCGACGTCGATCCGGAGCTGCTCGTCCCGATGGGCTTCAATGAGTGCGAGCGACTGCTGGTAAGCGGCGAGCACCGTGCGCCGCCGGCTTTCGATGTGCGCAATCGTTTCGACGGCCGTTTCGAGTTCGGCGAGCGAGTGAATGGCCGGCTGGATGCCGCCCAATTCGTGACCGGCCGGCGGCAGGTCGTGTTCGGAGACGACGTTCATGGCTTGGCCTTCCTTGGCTTTGGGTTGCGGGATTCTTCCACGGCGGCCTTTTGCTCGGCTTTCGTCGGCCAGGCAAAACGCTGTTCAATTTGGCGTTGGTTGATGCTGGCTGAATCGTCGTCCGTCCAGAGTGTGCCGACGACTCGTGAGAACGTGAAAATGTCGCTGATGTTCTCGCGGTCTCCGGCGGGGATGTAGAGCGTGACTGAGTGACCGTTGAGGAGGTCTTCGAGGTTCGCTTTGGCGGCGAGTCCGATTTGC
Source organism: Planctomycetaceae bacterium (assembly GCA_029259845.1). Classification (GTDB taxonomy): domain Bacteria; phylum Planctomycetota; class Planctomycetia; order Planctomycetales; family Planctomycetaceae; genus JAHBXU01. Next base: position 18,107 of record JAJDEI010000291.1, read on the forward strand.
TTTTCGTGCAAGTCTTTTGTGCGGGATTCGGGTGCCCAACAGTCATCGAGCCGGACGTTGAGGCGGCGGGTGATCTCGACTTCGACGGTGTCGCCGTCGATCACGCGGATGATCTTCGCGGGTGTTGTCCAGCCGATCGGAGGCGGCCCGCTATAGGCGCGGCTGATCGCGATGAGCGCGAAGAACGTGAGAACGGCGAGTCCGACGGCCTGAATGAGGGCTTCGGCGGTGATGGTGCTGAATCGGCGGTTCATGGGGTGGCTTCTTTGATTTTTCCGATGGCGAATTCGGGAGGCTGGTAAATTCTTTGCAGTTGCGTACGTGCGGCGGATTTGCTGTCGGCTTCGGCCCTCGCAAGGAAAACATCGCCGGCGGTGCGGAACCGCGAGCAGCCGACCGTGGCTGTGTGCGGCCGCTGAACTTTGCGAGAGGGGGCACGGGGAATGATGCGGGCTTTGTAGAGTGGCACTTGGGCGTCCTTGCTTAAGGATTGTCCGGGGCGTAGGCGATCACGTAATCGCCGCGTGCGATGGGGGCATTGGTGCCGCTGACGTGCCGGAGGGCGTAGCTGTGGATGGCTTCGGCGGTGTGGTTGGCTTTGTCGATGGTGGGGGTGATGGTGGTCTGGTCCTTGGCGGCGTCGTAGGTGGCGACCGGCGCAAGGTCCGCCACGATGTCGAGGCGATCGGGTGACGATTCGACGGCGAAGGTGAAGGTTTCGGCGGTGAGGTCGCCGGCGAACTTGAAGGGGTGGGAGAAGTCGGCACCGACGAAGGCGGCGACGGTGATGGGGGAGGGATCGCCGACGCGGTGTTGTCGCATGACGGGCACGATGGCGGTGGGTGCAGTGTTGACGGCGGTGATCTTGAGAATTCCGTAAACCCGATAGGTGTCGACGCCGTTGGCTGGCGTGAATGGGAGGGCGTCAACGGTCGCGTAGTTTTGGCCCGCTCCGGTCCACTTGTTGATCCAGCGTGAGTGTTCTTCGCCTGTTGACACGTCGCGGATGATGAGCAAATAGTCGTCGAGTTCAGTGTCCGCGTAGGTCAACGCCGCTTCGAGATACACGTTTGTGGCGGTGCTGACGCCGTCGATCGTCCCCTCGTGGATCATCAAGCTCTTGGACACAACGGCCTGATTGTCAGTGTCGATCGTGATCGGCGGCACGACGAACACGAGGTTGGTGTCAGTGGCGGAGGCTTCGAGGTCGACCGCATCGGCGCCGGTGGCCGCTGCCGCACTCGGCAGGTCGAGCCGATGCTCGCCGGTCGCCGCGTCGACGACGATCAGACCACCGGCGCCATGCGGATCAGTGAGGGTGAGCAAGGAGGCGATCGAAAGCGTCGTGAAAGTCCCGGCCAGTGGTGCGCCGTCGAGAGAGCGCCGCCAGCCGATCGAAATCCCGGGTTCCGTGTGTGTGATCGACGCCGGCGCATCGGACCGCAGCGCGAAGAATCGCACCGACGGCGTGGCCAAGCCTGGTGTGAGTCGGTTAGCCATTGAGGCTGGCTCCTGAGAGTGCCTGCAGCCGCCTCAGCAGGTTGGGGCGTCCGCCGCCTCCGCCCGCCGGATCGGCGTGCTGCACGGCCCCCGCGTCGCGATTGTCCGTCTGCCCAAGAACAGGCATGGCGGCCCCCCGTAGCAACGCTCCGCCGCCCGCCGTGTCGTTCGGACTGAAATCGTACAATGCGGCATCCGTATACGGATCAGCCGTCAGCATGGTGTAGCTGTTGTCGTAGTGCTGAGTTCCCCCGATGGGTCCGCTCGTGTTGCTTCTGAAAAAGCAGCGGCTTATTCGCTCCATCACGTAGGTGAGCGGGAGGTAGACTCCGTAACCGCCGTTGTTTGTCATGACAGAATCGTCAATCGCTCCGCCGCCAAGCTGCACTCCGTGGCTCCCGCAACCATGAACTGTGAGACGTGAGCAGGAATAATTCGCCGTGTTCGCGTCGAGCGTGATCCCGACTCCAGAACAGCCCGTGACAACGGTGTCTGTCACTTTGCGGGCACCCGTGATCCCGCTGGTTCCGCCTTTCACAAAGCACCGATCAATGTAGAGGCACGTGGAGAATCCGGTCGCGCAATTGGTCGTGCTGCTTTGGCCGATAATCGGGACCAGCTTGATTCCCTCGGTGCAGTTGACGGCTTCAATGAGACAAACGCGGTCCCTTGATGACGACGTGGACGCGACCCCGATTACAGATGCGTTCCCCTTGCCGTCGACCTTGAAGTTCTCAAACGCCGTCCAACGGTTCGTGCCGACGAATGCGATCGTGAGTGAAGATTGGGCACCAGCATCGATCACCGGCTTGGCTCCCGTATCCCCCCGTGTGGTCTCGTATCCACGGACACTAATGCTGATCGACGGCCCGATGCTGAACGGGCCGCCCGGAGTGTTCACGACGTTGTTGGTGAGAGTGTACGTTCCGGATTTGACCCAATACTTGTGGTAGTTCACCCCGTGATTTGCGATCAGCTTGCCGAGTTGCCCCGGCGACGCCAACGCCCCGCCCATGTTTCCTGAGACTGTTTGTCCGGAGGTGCCGGCTGAGCGATCAAGCGTCCAACGATTGTTGCCGATGTCGGCGGCTGTGATCTCGTACCAGCCTGCGGTCGCGGTCCCGCCGGTGATTTGGAGGATGTTGCCGACGTCTGCCGCGATAACCGTGTAGTCTCCGGCGTTGACGTTGACCTGCGTCGTGGTCGTATGCACCGTTGAGGTGACGGTCAGCAACGCATGCGCCGCGGCTTGCTGCGACCGGTCCGTACCGGAAGCCCCGGCGGCGAACCCGCCACCGTTGCTGTCGTTGCCGTCTGTGCGGACTTCCCAGGTTGTGGCCGCGGAGATCGTCATGGCGTCATCGCAGCCTCCGCCGCCTGCAACCCGGCGACGATCGCCGCGCGATCTCCCGACTGCTCGACCGGCCAGACGTGGTTGTTGAGAGCCGCCGCCAACTCAGCCTGCAAGCCCTCAATCATGAGCCGTTGGTCCTCGGCGTCGATCACCGCCTGCACGGCTGCCTCGGTGACCGCGACATAGCGGCGCCCGCCGGTCCACGAGTCGATCTTGGCGTCGATGCCTGGCACCGGAACGGGAATGCCTGCGGGGGCAGACGGGTCGGCGTAGGCCGCTTTGAGCGCATCCATTGCCCCAGCCACCCGCGGCAACTGGTCGGTGCGGATCGTGGCCACGTCTGGGTTTTGCAGCGCGTCGCCGAGCCAGTCGAGAATCGGAGCGACAGTTGCATTCGCGTCGTAGAGCAATCGCATCCAGCCGGTCGCACCGGACACCCCGAACCGCAACAGGCCGGTCTCGGCCAGCCACTGCCGCAACTCCGCCTTGGGGATGCCGCGCACCGTCACAGGATTGGCGCTGAGGGATGTCGCAATCTGCGCGGCGGCCTGTCCGGCGGCGACCAGGTCGGCGATGTCGGGGTAAGTGAGCATCGATCGTTCCATGGGAAAAGAGGCGCGACCTCGCCGGCGGTCGATCATGTCGGGAATCGAGGCGAGGCCGCGCGCAGGCGGGTCAGGCGTTTGCGGGCAGGTCCGGCAGGCTGGTCGTCTGCTCGCCGGTCACGGTAGCGCCGGCTGGATTCGTCGGCGTGGCACCGTATGGGAAGGGGCCGATCGTCGGCGGCAAGTCGCGGACCAGAATGCCTTCGGCCAACGGTCCCAGCTCCTGCGGCTGCGGCAGCGACAACTGTGAGGACCCGATCAGGTCGAACGCCTCGGCGTCAACCATGCCGTGCGCCCGTGGCGTGTACTGCTCGCGCTTAGTGATGAGGTTGAGGTCGACGGCGCCCGCCTCGGCCTCGGGCATGCCGAAGTATTCCATCGCCATCCGCTTCTGGAGCCGAGCGACGTAGGAGAGGCAGCGGGTCGCCAGTTCTTCGGTCAGGTCGTGGCTCTTGACCGTCTCGGGCGACTGCATCAGTTCGGAGAGGACCGCGAATCCGTACCGGGCGAACGTTCGGAATAGGTTGTTGGTGACGTTGAAGCAGGGGCAGGGATAGACCCGCAACGGCTGGCGCGGCGACTGCACGTGTTTGCCCCGGAACTCCGTCTCGGTTTCGGCGACCGCTCGCCCGAGCAGCACCTGCCGGGTGCGGTTCATAAACTTGACCATCTTCTCAACGTCGTTCCAGGGCGGAGGGTCGCTGAGCGCCGTCTGCGGGCAATGCATAATCACGCTGATCCGCTTGCCGCCTTCGCGGAGGAACTCTTCGAGGTCTTCGTTGACGGTGTCCTGGTTGCGTCCCGGGTTGGGGATTCCGTATCCGCGCTTGCCCCATTCTCCGACGTTGTACCAGAGCGGCGAGTCGCTTTTGAACGGGTAGCTGGGCGTTTCGAGTTGGTTGCCTTGCGGCATGTCTTGTTCCTTGGATTACACGGGTGCGGTTTCTCGGGCGACTTCTCCCGAGAAATGTTGGTCGCGGAGCGCTTTGAGTTGTCGAACGGCGTCCGTCTTCTCCGCGTGGCCCTCGAATTTGATGAGGGCCGCCTTGTAGGCCCATTCCCAACTCAGGCTGCTGAGGGTGCCGTCGACTTTGACGACAAAATCTCCGGGCGGGTTTTCGGTTGCTGTGGCCAGTTCTTGCTTGAGATCGGCAACCAGCCGTTGGAGTTCGCTGATGCGAGCCAGGGAGGTTTCTGTGCCGCGATCCGTCTCTGCCGTTTCCTGCGCGCGTTGTCGGGAAAGGTTGGCGATCTGTTGGTTGACTCGGTCGATGCGCTGGAGTTGGTCAGCGCACTGCGTGCTTGGTGTTGGCTGTTCGGCCGGGTGGCCGGTGCTGGCCTCGCCCTTGGATCGTCTTCGCAGTAACTTTCGCCCTAAGAAGCGGATGCCCTTGAGTAGCAACCAGCCGCCAACGCCTCCTCCGAGGCCTCCTCCTCCGATGACGCCGGCGATCGTGAGCAGTTGCAGGAGGGATACTCCTGCGCCAGCCACGATGTCCGTCGCGGCGGGGCTGGCGGCCTGCTTGATCCGCTCCCGGACTTGCCGCCGGATGGCCGCAAGGGCCTTGCCGTGATGTTGTTGCGATTCGTCGAGAGATCGTTGCTTCCGGACAAGGCTGAGGTTGGCGTCCGTGATGCCGGTGATCTGTCGATGGGCTGCATTGAGGCGTTCGTCGATCCCGGCAAACGTGGGGTCGAGGCGGTTGCCAAGGGCTTTGAGTTGCTCGCTGAAGTCCTGGTCGGCCTGTTGAAAGCGGCTGTCAACGGAAGCGAGCGATGTCTGCAAATCCTGGATCTGTTGCTGTGCGGCCGGCTGCTGTCCCGCCTCCGATTGCTGGTCGCCGGAGGTCTCGGCCGGTCGGCTGAGGGACTCGCGGAGCGGTTGCACTCCCTGCCAGCCGCGTGCGACGAGTTGCGAGCCGCGCCAGAAGCGTGGCAGGTCGGCGGCGGGCAAGGCATTCCGCCACTGGATCCGATAGCGGGAGTGGAGCCATTGGCGGAGTTCGGGGGAGCGTTTGTAGGCTTCGAGAAACTGACGGCAGGCTGCCGAGCTGGCATGGTGGTCGATCAGCAGTAACGGGCGTGTTTGGCTCGTGGCTGGCGTGCACTGAGCCGCGCGGCAGAGCGGCAGGCCGCCGCGGCTGAGTGCGGGAGCGAGGATCAGTACGACGGCGATGACCACCGCGGCTAGAACGGCGGCACTGATCGGCCACTGCTGATTTTTGCGGGAGTCGGTCATTTTCTGTGTTTGATGGAAAGGTCGACCGCGGATGTGCTTGGGACCTTTTGGACGGGCTTCTTGTCGGTCTGGTAAGAATGCGAGAACTCGTAGACGCCGGTGCGAACCAATTCGCGGATGAGCCGTTGGGGCGAGTAGCGGCCGGCGATGCCGTTGTTGAGCCGCCCGAGGGCGGCCAGCATGGCGGCGATCAGTTCCGAGCAGAACAGCCGTTCGATGTCATCACCGGGGAGCAGGCGGAGTAGCCGCGTGCCGCTGATGATGGCGCCGCGCAGGTCGTAGTGAATGTTGTTGCGCACGAAGCGGGCGATCAGGATTTCGCGGATGCGTCGTAGTTCGGCTGGGGAGTAATGGCGCAGGTCGGTGGGGGAGTAGATGTCGACGCGACCGCCGGCCTGGCAGTAGTCCTGAATCCGTCGTTCCGGATCATGGGCCTGGGCACCCCGTGTGGTGGTGCCGTTGATGAGACACCGACGCCTGCAGGAGGTGGTGGATTCGACCCAGAGTGGGCGACCGCCGTGGGTGAGGTCGGTGATGAATGCGACGTGCGACGGCCCGAGCATGGGCGGCACGAGCGAGGCGGTGCCGTAGCTGATGAGACGGCTGATCGGATCGGCCCCGTAGCACGCGGCGACATCGCCGGGCGCAAGGCCGCTGTTCGCGGTTGCGGTGTTCAATGGATTGTGCGTCGGGATTGCCGTTCCGCAGAACGCGGAAAGGTGAGATAAAACCCCTCATTCGGCATCCTTGCACGCTGAGGGGCTGCGATTCGATCGACCGCCAGAGTGATCATCGTGGTCTGCTAGCGCGCAAGAATGCAAGGGAAAACCATGGCGGCTCATGACCGGCGGATGGCGCTCGGGGACCGGGTGTTGTGTTCGCTGCGCAAGTGGCTAAGCCAGTACGGCTTAAAGCGGGGCTGCACGCGGGCTGATGTGCTGAACCAATATCTATCGGCTGGTTCGGCGGTGGAGCGCGGCGGCAACGATCCGCTGCGGATCCTGCAGCTTGCGATCGACCTGCAAGGGCGCGGCGTCGATCCGGAGCAACTGCTGTCCCTGCAGGCCGGCACGCCCGCTGGCCGTGGGGGCCGTCGCCGATGAATCAAAGTGACGACGTGCTTGCGTTCGTGTGCTGCGGTGCCGTGTTCCTGGCCTGGCTGTACTGGTTGTGGTGTGTGGAGCGGTTCGGCGATTGAGCGACTGCCGTCTGTGCGCGCGGAGCAGCGGGATCCGGTGCTTGAGCGGCGAGATCATAATCCGCGTGTCGGGGGTTCGAGTCCCTCCACCGCTACTTGAGATGTCCGCACGACCCTGTTTTTCTCGGATGAAACTGGATTCAGGGGTGACAGGTGGTGCCGTTTTGGTGCACCATTCCCCTTGATTCCACTCGTTGACGATTGGTGCTGGGTCGCATTTTGCACCACTCCGCGAGACCGGTTTGGGGTGAGGGGTCCTGCGTCGCTATCCGGGTTTCGGGACGCTTCAGCAAGGTAGTCGTCGCGGACCACCAGGTCGTGTTTCATGCCGGCGGCCTGAGAATTGCCGATCCCGACAAGCGGCCTGAAACGGGAACTGTTCGACCAGCTCAGTTTCCCGACCGGGTGCCATGTCCGCATCTCGAAGCAAGGGCGGACGTGCCGACCAGTTCACCCGCCTGCATGCTCATGCTGCTTCGCGACATGAGCGTGCCACCCGTTGGGCGGCGGCCGAAGTTCTGCGCAATTGTCTGGCCAATCACCCGCATTACCTGCACGACTCCCGGCAGTTGGCAAGCGGCCCAAGCATCGGGAGCGGCCCGGTCGAAGGAGCCTGCGAAACCTGATCGTCCGCCGCCTCAAACAAGCCGCCGCCCGCAGGCGCGTCCGCCGCGTCAACCACATGGCGGACCTTTGCTCGTTGATGGACAGCCATCAATGGAACACCACCTGCCCCCCCCCGAAACGCCCGAAATTCCCGCATTCGCCCCGTTATTCCGGCCCGTGTCAGCCCTTGGTTGTGACGGGCTGAGCGGATCACTAAAATCTCGCTTCGGAATTCGAGGACCCCTCGCACGATGCTGAAGTGCGGGGTTCCAGGACGACCAACCTTGAGATCATTCGGGCGGTGTCCTGGCCTCGACAGAACAGGTGGAACGACCGGAGAAACGATCGTGGCAATTGCAGCTGGAATTAACGGTTTTGGACGGATCGGGCGGATCAGTTTTCGGGCGATGATGGACCGGACCAAGGATCCCAACTCGCCGCACGATTTTGACGTGCGGGCAATCAACGATTTGGGGAGCCCGCAGGCGCTGGCCATGTTGTTGAAGTACGACAGTGTGCAGGGCCCCTACCCCGGCACCGTCGAAGCGGGCGAAGATCACCTGATCGTCGACGGCAAGCAAATCAAGGTGACCGCCGAGCGCGATCCCCGCGATCTGCCCTGGAAAGAGCTCGGCGTGGAAATGGTCCTGGAATCGACCGGGTTTTTCACGAATGAGGCGACCGACGACAAGCCGGGATACGACAGCCATCTGGCTGCGGGAGCCAAGAAGGTCGTCATCTCCGCTCCCTCGAAGGGGAGAGCCAAACTGATCGTGCTTGGTGTTAACGACGACATGTTGGAAGCGGGCGACACCTGCGTCTCCAATGCCAGTTGCACGACCAACTGCCTCGCACCGATGGCCAAAGTGCTGCATGACAACTTCGGCATCGAAAAAGGGTTGATGACGACGGTTCACGCCTACACGAACGACCAGCGGATTTCGGATCAGATTCACAAGGACCCGCGGCGTGCTCGCGCGGCGGCGGTGAACATCATCCCGACGACGACCGGTGCTGCATCGGCGGTGGGGAAGGTGATCACGGAACTCGACGGGCGGCTGACGGGCATCTCGCTGCGAGTGCCCGTTCCCGTCGGCAGCGTGACCGACCTCGTGGCGTCGATGAGCAAGGACGTCACGGTCGAGGAGGTCAATGAGGCGATGCGAGCCGCGTCGGAAGGTTCCCTCAAAGGGATTCTTCAATACGTGACCGACCCCATCGTCTCCAGCGACATCGTTCACAACCCTTATAGCAGCATCTTCGACTCCTCCTGGACACAGGTGATCGGAGGGAACTTGCTCAAAGTGCTGAGCTGGTACGACAACGAATACGGCTACTCGAACCGCACGGCTGACCTGATGATGAAGCTCGCATCAGTTTGACGAGAAGGGGTTTCTCAACGTGTCGACCCCAGTTTGCGTCAGAACGGGTGAGGTTGTGTGCCGTCGCCATGTCGGCTGATTATGGCGCAACGATAGCCAGTAAAAAGGCTTGCGCCACTTGCTGGCCATCTCCGTGTGGACGCCAATCCAAGTCTGGCTGGACGGCGGCCCTCGAAGTTTCCACAATGCGGACCATGTTGGCCGGCTGATCGAGCGGATCTCTTGGTCGTCGCGGCCATGATTGATTGCGATTTCCGTCCCGGCAGAATCCGCTTCCCTTTGATGAGCATCTGCATGAGCCGAGACACTCTCCGGGAGAGGTGGCGCGCAGCAGCGCCGCTGATTGCCCCGTCGATGCTCAAATGTGATTTCGGCAACCTTCATCGAGAAATCGAGCTTCTCGAGGCGGCGGGCGCGGACGTTCTGCATCTCGACGTGATGGATGGCCATTTCGTTCCCAACCTGTCGTATGGCCCGGTTGTGATCGAGCGGTTGCGAGACCTCACGTCTCTGCCCTTTGACGCTCATTTGATGATCTCCGAGCCGGACCGATACCTCGATGATTATCTGAAAGCGGGCTGCGATGCGATCACGTTTCACATCGAGGCGGTTCCCGAGGCCGCGCCGTTGTTACGCCGTATGCGTGATGCCGGAGTAGTCGCCGGGATTGCAATCAACCCGCGCACGCCGGTGTCTGCGATCGAACCGGTCATCGCTGAATGCGACGTGGTGTTGGTGATGAGCGTTGAACCCGGCTTCGGGGGACAGAGATTCCAGCCGGCGGCCCTGGACAAGGTGCGGGCGCTGCACGAACTGGCGGGTGATGGCACGCTCATTGCGATTGACGGCGGGATTGGTCCGGAAACGATTTCCCCGTGTGCGGCGGCCGGCGTGGATCTGTACGTGGCAGGCAGCGCGATTTTCGATTCAACCGACTATCGGGCAGCGATCGACGAAATGCGATCCCTCGCTGCCGTCCAGGCGTCATGATTCAAAAAAGGAGGCCGGTCATGCCCTTCGCGGCTGTGATTCGTCCCGGAGAAACTGAGTTCGACCAACAGCAACGCGTGCAAGGAACGCTCGATCTGCCGCTGAGCGAGGACGGCGAGCTGCAGGTGAGCGGGATCGTTGACGCGCTGTGGGGTCGTTCCGTCAAGCAGATCTATACATCACCCAACGATCCTGCGCTGAGCACGGCGCGTCTCATTGGCGGGGCATTGGGGGTCAGCGTCAAAGAGGTCGAGGCCCTGGCCAACGTCGACCATGGGCTTTGGCAGGGGCTGTGCATCGACGAAATCAAGCGGAAGCAACCCAAAGTCTTCAAACAGTGGAATGAAGCACCGGAGTCGGTTTGTCCTCCCGGCGGAGAAACGTGCGACGAAGCGTACGTCCGTGCCCAAAAAGCCCTCCGCAAGCCGATGAAGCGAAAAGACAATTTCGTCATCGTGAGTTCTGAGCCGATGGCGACACTGTTGGAGTGCGTTCTGCGTCACGAGGAACCGCGACTGGCACCACCCTGCAGCCTCGACCGGGACTCCCAAGTGGAGTTCATCGAGATGACGAAGCCCGAAGCAGTCGCGGCCGCCCAGTAGGAGACCTTGGAGAAACGATCGCAGACCGTGTGATTGACGGCATACGCCGCGAAGGCGGCCATTCAGGAGATGCTCAAGACGAGCATCAGGAAACAACGGCATGAGTTCGCTGAATCAGACGCGGCCGGCAGCCGAGCCCGGCGGGAATCCCCGAATGCGCAAGAAGCGAGGGGTTCCGGAAGGGCTTTGGGTTCGATGTGACGGGTGTGCGGCAACGGTCTTTCGCAAGCAGGTCGAGCAGGGACTCGGACTCTGTCCGGAGTGCGGATATCATTTCTCCGTCCCCTCTCCCGTCCGGATTCAGCAGTTGCTCGATACGGACAGCTTCGAGGAGTGGTTCCCGGATATGTCTCCTTGCGACCCATTGGAATTCTTTGACAAGAAGCCGTACAAGGACCGTCTCGCCGCCGAACAACTCAAGTCCGGCCTGCGCGATGCCTGTCTGGTCGGCCGCGGTTACATGCGGGGCCGCCCGCTGGTATTTTGCATCACCGACTCCGCGTTCATCATGGGCAGCATGGGATCGGTCGTCGGCGAAAAGCTCACGCGTGCGATCGAACAGGCAACCGAGCTCCGTCTGCCGTTGGTCATTGTCAGCGGCTCCGGAGGAGGGGCCCGCATGCATGAGGGGATCCTCTCACTCATGCAAATGGGCAAAGTCGCCGCTGCGCTGGGGCGGTATCACGATGCGGGCGGGCTGTTCGTGTCGGTCTTGACCGATCCCACGATGGGAGGAGTCGCCGCCAGCTTCGCTTCACTGGGAGACGTCATCGTCGCGGAACCGGGGGCGCTGATTGGGTTTGCCGGTCCGCGGGTCGTGCGGGAGACGATCAAGCAGTCGCTTCCGGACGGTTTCCAGACCAGCGAGTTCCTCCTGCAGCACGGTTTCATTGATCGCATCGTCGCCCGTCCGGAATTACGAGGTGAAGTCTCTCGGATCATCGACTATTGTGAAGTGCCCGCCGAGTGACGCCGGTGTCGCGGCTACCCGGAGCGCGGGCGGTCGCCGTCAGGCTGTCGGAACAGCGGACGGCACGTGATTCTCTCCGGCGTGTTTCTGTTCGGCCTGATGTTGCCGGGCCTGTGTTACGGGGCTTGGTTCCGGTCGGACAGTGAACAACGGCCAGAGCCGAGGCAGCAACCTTTGTGGCAAGGTGCGAGTTTCATCGGGGAGAGCCGCTCGCAGTCAGGTCAGCTCGTCAACATTCACCCGTCAGGCACGTTGAGTCCGGGACGCTGATGAACTTCCTTCGAAAACTGCTGAGGCGCGGCCCCCGGATCGAGAAAGTCAACATCTCGAAACGGTTCGACCTGATCGGACGTGTGGGCCAGGGGAGCATGTCCAAGGTTTGGCGGGCCACGGACCGGATGACCGGCAGGATGGTCGCCGTTAAGGTGCTGGAACTGGCCAAGACGATCCGATTTGAGCGGCGGTTTGTGGGTATGAACAAACCGACCGAGGGCGAGGTTGCGATCACGCTGCGGCATCCTCACATTGTCCGCACGCTCGAACATGGGGTGACAGTCAACAACGAGCAGTATTTGGTTATGCAATTCGTCGAAGGACGGGGATTGAGCTATTACGTCGATCTCCAGAACGCGACGATGCGCGAGAATCGGCTGCGGTTCATAATTCAACTCGGGGACGCACTCGCCTACCTGCACGGACAAGGCTGGATTCACCGGGACATCTGTCCGCGGAATGTGATTGTCAACGACGAGCTGAACGTGCAGTTGATCGACTTTGGCCTCGTGGTTCCCAACACGGAACCGTTTCGGGCACCGGGAAACCGGACGGGGACGACCGACTACATGGCCCCGGAACTCATCATGCGACAGCCGACCGACCCGCGAATCGACGTGTTCTCGTATGCGGTCTCCTGTTATGAGATGTTCGCGAACGAGCTGCCGTGGCCGTCGAGCGACACGTTCGAAAGCGCGCTGCAGCATGTCAACAACCCGCCGAAGCCGCTGCAAGTTTTTGTGCCGGACATCGACGCGGAGCTGGCGGAAGTCATCATGAACGGTTTGGCCCGGCATCCGGGCGATCGCTGGGAGACGGCTGAGGAGATGGCCGCGGCGTTTCGGCGGGTGGCGCGACGATTGGAGCCAAGCCATGCCGACGACGAATGACGCCGGCCGGTCTCGCTCCTCCTCTCCGGTCCGGCATATTCCCCGCGACGGCCAATCCGGCAGCCGTCTGCAGGGGCTAAACCCGGTCCAGCGGGCGGCCGTGCAGACGCTCTCCGGCCCGATGCTCGTGCTGGCAGGTGCCGGGACGGGCAAGACCCGCGTGATTACCCACCGGATCGGAGAGCTGATTCGCTCGGGAGTCGCAGCGGACCGAATTCTTTCGGTGACGTTCACGAACAAGGCGGCCCGGGAAATGAAGGGCCGCACGGCGGAACTGATCGGGCGGGGCTCTCGTGCAAAGCCGGTCATTTGTACGTTCCACGCCCTGTGCGTGCGCATTTTGCGGGAGGAGATTTCGCAGCTTGGTTATCCGTCACAGTTCCGAATCATGGATCGGGGCGATCAGGAATCGGCCGCACGCCGCGTGCTCCGGGAGATACGGGTGACCGAGAAATCACTCCGGCCGGGCGATTTCCTATCGGCGGTGAGCCGTTGGAAGTCGGCAGGCGTGGGGGCGTCCAGCGCCGCCGATGCGGCCGAGAGCGATCAGGACTTTCTGGCAGCGATGGGATATCGCCGCTATCAGGAGCAACTGCGGGGCAGCGGTGCGGTCGATTTCGATGACCTGCTCCTGCTGACTGATCGCCTGTTTGCCGAGTTTCCGAAGGCGTTGGCGCGGCAGCAATCGAGGTTTGACCATGTGCAGATCGATGAGTATCAGGACACCAACGGGATTCAGTTCCGTCTCATCTCAGCGCTGGTTGAGCGGCACCGCAACCTGTGCGTCGTCGGCGATGACGATCAGGCGATCTATGGCTGGCGGGGCGCGGAGGTGCGGCACATCCTCGGGTTCGGGTCGCACTTCCCGGAAGCGGCCGTGTTTCGGTTGGAAGACAACTATCGCTGCACGGACCGCATCCTCGAACTGGCGAACCGGCTCGTGCGGCACAACCGGAGCCGTCATCCCAAGACGCTGCGTGCCCATAAGGTGTCGACGCAGGACGTGCGGGTCATTGAGTACCCGGACGAGCAACTCGAAGCCGAGAAGGTCGTGCTGGAGATCCGTTTCCTGATGCACAAGAAAGACGTGCCGCCGGGCGACGTTGCGATCCTGTTTCGCACCAACGAACAGCCGCGTTTGTTCGAGGCGGAACTCCGCCGCACGAACGTACCCTATGTGTTGATCGGCAGTCAGTCGTTTTACGATCGCAAGGAGATTCGCGACATTCTGGCGTACCTCAAGGTGCTCGCTCATCCGCAGGACGAATCGTCGTTGCTGCGGATCATCAACGTCCCGACGCGCGGCATCGGTGCGAAAACGGTCACCTCGCTACAGGAACGTGCGGTCCACGAGGGCCGGTCGTTCTGGGAGGTCGTCGGGCAGGCCCAGTCCGAGGGGACACTCCCCGCCAAAGCCAGCGAAGGGCTTCGCAGCCTGAAACAGTTGTTCGTGGACTTTCGCCGCAAGTTTCAAGAATCTCCCCGACAGATGGAACGGCATGTCGAAGACTTGCTGGGGCAGATCAACTACGATTCCGAGATCGAACGGCAATATAAGGACGCCCAGCAACAGCTCGCGCGGACGGCCGTTCTTGAAGAGTTTGTGGAATCGATTGGTGACTACGTGCGGCAAACGGCGGGCCCCACTCTGGACGATTATCTCGCCAGCATCGCTCTGGAGGGCCGCGATGACGAGCCGGATAAGGACGAGCAGTCCGCCGCCAACGCGGTCAAACTGATGACGCTGCACAGCGCCAAAGGGCTCGAATTTCCGAGGGTCTACATGGTCGGAATGGAGGAGGGGCTGCTGCCGCACAAGCGGTCGGTCGACGGGACGGCCAAGGAGATTGAGGAGGAGCGGCGGCTGACTTACGTCGGTGTCACGCGGGCCAAAGACGTGCTGACGTTTACCCGCGCAGCAACGCGACGCAAGTGGGGCAAAGTGAAGCCGTCCATCCCTTCCCGGTTTCTCTACGAAATGTTCGACGACAGTTACGCCCCTGTCAGCGAGGCGGAGGACGATTCCACGGGGAATGAGATGTGATGTGGACGGTCGGAATCGAAACGTCGTGCCGGCACGGCAGCGTCGCGCTGCTGCACGACGAAGAACCGGTCGCCGGCCGCAGCCTCTCACAGGAAGGACGGCGCCACGCGCGGACGCTCGTCGATGAGCTGCAGCAAATGCTTGCCGAGGCGGGTCTCGCCCCGCAGGACTGCGACGTGATTGCCGTCAGCCGGGGACCGGGCAGTTTCACAGGGCTGCGCGTCGGCATCGTCTGTGCGAAGACATGGGCCTTTGCGACGGGGTGCCGGCTGGTGGGAGTTGATACCTTGCAGGCCGTCGCTGAGGGAATGCCGGGCGACGTTCGGCAGGTCGACGTGATCGCGGATGCCCAGCGCGGCGACGTCTATGTCGGTCGGTATCGGCGGGAGGATGCGGCTACATGGAGGCGGCAAGCGGAGGTCCGCATCGTGTCGGTCGAGGAATGGCTCAGCGAAGCTTCCGATGAGAGCGTCGTGTCCGGACCGGCTGTCGGCACTTTCCGGGATCGGATTGCGACACAAACGAATCTGGCTCCGGAGACAACATGGATCCCCAAGGCCGTTGATGTGGCCCGGATCGGCAGGCGTCAGGCCGAGGCTGGTGAAACGAGCGATGCCTGGTCACTGGAACCGCTGTATCTCCGGAAGAGCGC
This sequence comes from Planctomycetaceae bacterium, assembly GCA_029259845.1. GTDB lineage: Bacteria > Planctomycetota > Planctomycetia > Planctomycetales > Planctomycetaceae > JAHBXU01. Next base: position 33,412 of record JAJDEI010000291.1, read on the forward strand.
TGCCGAGGAGAAGGCCGTCCGACTGGCCGACGGCGGACCCGGTGAGCGTAATGCTGGCACGTGACCTCTCATCGGTGGAAAGCGGACAACGAATGGGTTGCCGGGAGACGTGTCCCAACGTTGCTGAATGGGTTACACTGGCATAAGGTGCCGGAGGCATCCGATCGAGTGATTGCCGTGCTTGAAGAACCGCCTTCGATTTTCGAAGACCGTTATCGGGTTGTCTCTGCATCGCAATGATTCTGACGTGTGTTCGACGGGAGGCTTGGCCATTTTTCTCCCGTCTCAACCGAAGACCTGTGAGGCGGTCCCATGTTCACAATCCTCGGTTCTGACCTGCGTCTCTGCGACGGCATGTCGCGCCGCTCGTTTCTACAGGTCGGCGGACTGGCTCTGGGGGGACTTAGTCTGCCGCAGTTACTCCAGGCTGAGGCGGCCAGTGGTATCAGCCGGTCGCAGAAATCGGTGATCATGGTGTTTCTCACCGGGGGGCCGCCACATCAGGACATGGTGGACCTCAAGCCGCAGGCCCCGGCCGAATACCGCGGCGAATTCTCGCCGATTCGTACGAGCGTTCCCGGCATCGACGTGTGCGAACATTTGCCACTGCTGGCTCAGAGGATGGATCGGTTGGCGGTCATTCGGTCGCTGGTGGGATCCGAGGGCCGGCACTCGGCCTTTCAATGCCTGCACGGACATCCGACTCTCAACCAACCTCCGGGCGGGTGGCCGTGCTTTGGTTCGGCCGTCTCGAAGGTGCTTGGGCCGGTGAACCGCGAGACACCGGCGTGCATCGCGCTGCAGCCGAAGATCGGCATCCAAGGTTGGCGAGACCCGGGCCGCGCGGGATTTGCCGGCCTGCGGCACGCCCCGTTTGCCCCCAATGCATCCGGGACACAGAGCTTTGCAATCGACGGCACGAACCTCGACAAACTTCGCGACCGCCGCAATCTCCTGGACCGGATTGACCAACTCCGACGGCAACTCGACACGTCCAACGTGATCGATGGAATGGACAACTACTACCAGCAGGCGTTCGACATTCTCATGTCCGGACGGCTGGCCTCTGCTCTCGACTTCGAGCAGGAGTCGCCCGCCGTGCGGGATCGCTATGGCCGCGGATCGACCGAGCCGGCCGGCTATGGGGACGCCGGTTGGATGCGCAACGAGGATTTTTTGGTCGCGCGGCGTCTGGTCGAGGCGGGCGCCCGGGTGGTGACCTTGTCGTTCGGACGGTGGGATTGGCATGGTCAGCCGCACGGGACCAACTTCGATAACGCACGCGACCACTTTCCGATGCTTGATCAGGCGTTGACCGCGTTGATGGACGACTTACACGACCGCGGGCTTGAACAGGACGTCTCAGTCCTCGTGTGGGGAGAATTCGGCCGGACTCCTCTGATCAACAAACGGGGTGGTCGCGACCATTGGCCGCGCGTCGGCTGTGCCCTGTTGTCCGGCGGGGGGATGCGGACCGGCCAAGTCATCGGTGCGACGAACGCGCGGGCCGAACATGTCACCCAGCGGCCGGTCCACTTCCAGGAAGTGTTCGCCACGCTGTATCACAACCTGGGAATCGACGTCAACCACACCACCATCAACGACCGCACCGGCCGTCCCCGCCACCTCGTCGAGCGCGCCCAATATCAGCCGATGGCGGAGTTGGTTTGACGCCGGTGGCGCTTGAATGACACCGGTTGGCCACGCAAACCGAACCGAGGTTTCAATGAGTTTCTTTCGACCAGTCGCAGCCACTCTTCTATGTGTTACCAGCATCAGCTGTTCGGAATTGACGCGCGAGCAGCAGCAAGCCCTTTCGAGGATTGAGGCGATTGGTGGCCATCGTGACGAACGGTGCGGTCTGTATGCATTTCTCATCCCGGTGGGAGCACCCAGCGAACCGGCTGTAGAATCCATCGACCTAAGCGGAACAAATGTCAAAGACGATGACCTTGAGAGTTTGGAAGCATTTCCCCGTCTCTCTGCCCTGACGCTGTCTGGCACACAGATCACAGACGCAGGCTTGCAGCACCTGAAGCAACTGGGAGAGCTCGGCGTCCTTGAACTGCAAAACACCCAAGTCACTGATCCTGGCCTTACGGTCGTTGGAAGGCTGGGTGAACTCCAAAAACTTTCTCTCGCGGGTACAAGGGTCAGTGATCATGGCCTTGAACAGCTCACTCCACTCAAGAAACTTTGGTGGCTCTCCCTCGACAACACGCGAATTACGGATGACGGGTTGAAACATGTCACCTCTTTCAACAATCTCAAGCTGCTCTCTCTGGCGGGGACACAGATCACAGGTGAGGGCTTGGCCAGCCTTTGCACACTGCCTAGACTAAAAGTGCTGTATCTGAATGACTCTCGGGTCTCTGACAATCAACTCAGCCATCTCTCGGGTATGCAGAGGCTGGAAAGCCTCTATCTGCATCGCACGTCGATCACTGACTCAGGCTTGGAACAACTGCCGGAGTTGCCGAACCTCAGAATGATCGAGCTTAAACAGACGAATGTGTCAGATGCGGGGGTGGCCGACTTCATGAAACGTTTTCCCTCGGTCGAGGTCAGGCGATAGGACAAACAACAATCGTGGCGCTCACTCCAATCCTCAGGATGACGCACAACAACGCGATCTACTCGATTGCGTTCTCTCCCGACGGTGCGCAACTGGCGACCGGAAGCCTGGATAAGTCGATCAAACTTTGGAATCTGCCTTCCGGGGACGAGCGGATACAGTTGCGAGGTCATGGAGAGGCCGTGTGTGCAGTTTGCTTTCTCCCGGACGAAAAGTCGTTGCTCTCGGCATCGCTCGACAAGACGCTCCGCGTTTGGGATCTGAAATCGGGAGATCTGAAAACCACAATGACTGGGCATGAGGCCTATCTGACCTGCATGGCAGCATCTTCGGACGGCCGTTTCGCTGCCTCCGGGGCTCACGACAAACTCGTCATTCTGTGGGATGTCCCGGGTGGAACGCCATTGGCCACACTGAGCGGCCACACCGATCTGATCAACTGCATCGCATTCTCGCCGGACGGAAGGACGATTGCCTCCGCTGGTCACGATCGGTCGATCAGGTTGTGGGACGCCGCAGAAAGAGCCGCGATCGGAGAAATCGGCCCCCACGAAGCAGCCATCCAGAGTCTCGCTTTCTCTCCGGACGGAACAACAGTTGCTGCTGGTGACGACGACCGCTCGATCCGGCTTTGGAACGTCACAACGGGTGAAGCCATCGCGACATTCACGGGTCATGCACGAACCGTGAAGTCGCTGGTGTTCTCGCCCAAGGGCCAACAGCTTGCTTCGGGGAGTTCTGACACCACTGTTCGCATTCACGATGTTCGCAGCGGAAAAGAACTCGTCAAGCTGGCAGCCCATCGCAACACGGTCTACGCTGTGGCGTACTCCGCCGATGGTGATCGGCTGGCCTCCGCCGGGTTCGATCGCACGGCCTATGTCTGGGACCTTCGTACCGCGACAGATTAATCGCCGGACTGCACACCGTCGTTCATCGCTGACCGAGAAGTTGAACCATGCTCAAGTTTGTGATGTTGCCGCCGCAGGATGACCTGCGGCGGCGTTGGGCGGCGCGGCTCCAGGACGAGCTGCCGCAGTTTCGCGTCGTCGTGGCGGAAACCGACGAGGATGCCCGCCGCGAGATCACCGACGCGGAGGCCGCCTTCGGTTGGGTGTCCCCGGACCTGCTCTGCCGGGCGGAGAAGCTTCGCTGGATGCAGAGTCCGCAGATTGCTCCTCCCGCCGAGTTTTACTACCGCGAACTGATCGCGCATCCGGTCGTCGTGACCAACCCACGGGGCACGTTCAATGACCACATTGCCCAGCACATCCTGATGTCCCTGTTAGCGCTCGCACGTGGTCTGCCGGACTATCTCGAAGCGCAGCGGCAGCGGCGATGGGACGAAGAAGCCCGCAAGTGTCCGTACGTCGACCTGGCGACAGCGACCGCTCTCATTGTGGGAGTCGGTGGGATTGGACAGGAGACGGCCAGGCTCTGCGCGGCGTTCGGAATGAAAGTGATCGGTGTCGATGCCCGGTGGGAGTATGACGCCCCCTCAATCGAAAAACATCCGCCCGAAGACCTCGATTCACTGCTGCCGCGGGCCGACTTTGTGATCACGACGGTGCCGCACACGCCGGAAACCGAAGGGATGTGGAACGGCGAACGGTTCCCGCTGATGAAGCCGACCGCCTATTTCATCAACATCGGGCGGGGCCGAACTACGCGGCTGGACGATCTGGTCGCGGCCATCGAAAACGGCGTGATCGGCGGCTGTGCCCTGGACGTCTTCGAGATCGAACCGTTGCCGTCCGACCACAAGCTGTGGGCGCTGCCCAACGTCCTGCTCACGCCGCACATCGCCGCCAAGGATGCCGACAATATCCCCGAACGTCAGTTCCAGATTCTCCTGGACAACGCCCGACGGTTCGCCGCTGAGGAACCGCTGCGAAACGTTGTGGACAAGGCGGTATGGTATTGAACAGATGTCGGGCGGTGGGCGTCACTCCGGACTACTGGCGACGGTGTCGGGATGGAAGCGTTCGCGGTAGGCGTCGACTTCGAGGATGGGGGGCCGCTCGAACTCTTCGATGAGGTACTCCTTGAGTTCAAAGCGGCCGTCGCTGGCGATGTGTTGCCGCATGATGGTCGGCAGTTGCTCTTCGAAGTGCATCCGCTGTTGCCGGGTGAGGCGATTGAACAGGGTCCGCAGGATGCCGAAGGCCATGCGTCCGAGGTCGATCGTTTCCTGATTGCGATGCACGCGGGTATCGAGGTCGGTTTGGGCGAACGCTTCGAGCCCCATCTTTTCGTAGATGTCGATGAGCATGGCGGTCTCGACGCCGTAACCGACCGGGAACGGGATCTGTTCGAGAATCGACCGCCGCCCGGCATACTCTCCCGAAAGCGGTTGGATGATGGCGGTCAGGTCCGGATAGAACAGGCTGAACAAGGGCCGGATGAGAATTTCGGTCACTCGTCCGCCGCCGGAGGGGCGCAAGCCGTGCGAGAAGGCGAGCGGCCGGTCGTAGAACGCTTTGACGTAATGAACGCTTTCGTCGTGAATCAGCGGGGCGACCAGTCCGTACACAAACCGCGGATGGATGTTGTTGATGTCGGAATCGACGTAAACGATGATGTCGCCTTTGAGCAGGTGCAGGGCCTTCCACAGGTTTTCCCCTTTGCCCCGGCGGTCGCCGCATTCGGTGAGGTGCTCCTTGGCGAGGTAGACGTCCGCCCCGAATTGGGCAGCGATTTCGCGCGTCTGGTCGGTGCTGCCGGAGTCGATGACGGCAATTTCGTCAACGAGCGGATACCGGTCATAGAGTTCCGATTTGAGGATGATGATCTCCTTGCCGATGGTCGCTTCCTCGTTGAGCGCCGGCAGGCAAAGCGAGATCGTCAGCCCTTTCTTCTGTTTGGCCTCGACCAACCGCTGGAGGTCCCAGAACCGGCTGTGATGGAAGGTCCGTTCGGCAAGCCACTGTTCGCGGTTCATGATGAGTTGAGTGTTTCGAGTTGAGAGTCCAGAGCCAACACGGGTCCGCCGCGTTCCTCAAGCGGTGCAGTCACATCATCACTCCTTCACTCTTCCTCACACACACCGGCGTCGATGGCGAGCAGGGAGCCGATGAGCTGGGCGATGCCGGTGAGGAGCGGTTCGATCATGATTTGGTCCGGCTCCTTGCGGTTTTTTTCGCCGGTGGTCAGTCCGATTGTGACGGCGGGGATGCCGCGGGCGATGAATTCCGAGAGTTCCGAGGGGCTGTGTCCCTGATCCGGCTCGATGCCGAGCGTTTGCATCACACCGAGCACCGCCTGCACGAGCGGGTGGGAGAAAGGGATGCCTCCGGCTTCGCGGCGGAAGAAACAGTCGAGCTTTGCTTCGACGGCATGCCGGGCGGAGACCTCATTGACGATGTCTTCAATCCGCTTTTGCAGCCGCGCGATCATTTCGTCCGAATGGCTGATGACCTCGAAGCCGAGATCCGCGTGATCCGGTTCGATGTCATAGCTGACGCCCGCCCGCAGCTTGCCGATATTGATCCGCGTAAAGGGACGCTGCGGGATCTCGATGTTGAGCAGCTGATTGATGATGCGGTTGAGGACGGCGATCGCGCTTTCCGAACCATAGCTGCGCGACTGGACCGGCCGGACATCGCAGGTAATGTCGCCCCGCAGCGTGCCGATCGAGAAGTAATCCAAACGGCCAAGCTGCACGCCTTCCAGGCAGATGCCCACATCGACCGGCTCCGGCATATGGTCCAGATGGAATTTAAAGCCGGCATGGTTCCCGCGGTGCAGCGACTTCACCGTGGCCACGAGTTTGAGGTCCGAAGCGAGTTTGATGTTCAATTGGGACAGACAAAGCGGGATCATGGACAGCACCGAGGCACCGAGCGAGTTGTCGCTGATGCCCGGTCCGAGGATGCGGTCGGTTTGCACCTGCACGTTGTGGTCGACGTTGCTGGGAACGATGGTGTCCAGGTGGGCGACCAGCATGATGCGCCGCGTCCCGGTCGTGCCGGGAATCTCTCCCACCGCGTTGCCCGCCTCGTCTTCGCCCGCCTCGGAGAGTCCGGACTCGAGGAATCGGTCGAGGATGAAGCGGACCCGCTCCGATTCCTCCCCGGTTGGTGCGGGGATCTGGCCGAGCATGACCAGATTGGCCAGAAACTCTTCACGCAGCGGGGCCAATGCGTTAGGGAGTTCGGCAACCGTGTCGCGTAGTTCCAACATCATCTCTGGGTCATTCTCGGCGATACGTCGACCAGGGCGGGAAGACTCGGCGGTTGTGGCGGTACGAAGGGGCATGGGACCCGCCTTGATCGGTTGAGCCTGTGGGACGGAATCAACGGATTGTTGTCTGCCTGCCGCACGGACAGGATTGACGGATCGGGAATGGGGATGTCTTTTGAGCGACGTCCCAATTGGCTGGTGTCGCTATGATCGACCGTCCGGCCGGTGTTCTAGAATCGCGTCGCTGACGTCGGTGGCCGAAACGGCCCCATCAGGCATAGTTTGGCATGGATCATCGCGAGAAACAATCCGTCGGACCGTCTTCGGCCAAGCGTGATCCCGTACTTCGGGATGTGCTCCGGTGTTATCCATTCGATCTTGCAGACGCCGGGATCGAGCATCCTCCGACTGCGCAAGGGTTTAGCGGTGCGGTGATCGTGCGGGTCGTCGGAGACACGGCCGATCTGATGGTGTCCGTTTCGCCCGAGATGCCGTTCTCGCCAGCCAATCCGGCCCGGTACTGTCTGCGCGGATGGCCTCCATCGGGCCTTCCCCGTGGCCGGCTCAGGGAGCTGCACCACTTCTTGCGGTTCGTGGATCGGCACGGAATCGACGTTCTCCCGGTCCCGTTTCCGGACATCCGGGGGGAGACGCTTGTTTCTCAGGCCGGTCGCGACTGGCAGTTGGAGCCGTGGATGCCGGGGGTGGCCGACTTTCACCAACGGCCCTCCGATGCCCGGCTGCAATCGGCGATGAGCGTGCTGGCACGGTTCCATGGGGCCGCCACTCTGTATCAGCCGACCCCGGCCGGCCGGCAATGGTTTGCGAGTCAGCGGCTCGCGCCCTCACCGGCGGTTGGCGAGCGGCTCGTGTTGCTGGACCGCTGGTCCGATGAGCGGCTGCGGCAGGCATCGCAGCAGATGAGTCTTGATGTCTCCGAGCGATTCGGACGGATCGCCGGCGAGATGATCAACCGTTTTTGGCACTCTCGCGACAACGCGCGGAGGCAATTGTCGGCCATGTCGCAGCGGCCCGTTCCCCTCCATCCGTGTCTCCGGGATGTGTGGCACGATCATCTGCTGTTCACCGGCGATGAGGTGACCGGGCTGGTGGATCCGTCTGCCACCCGGACCGAAAACGTCGCCGCCGATCTCTCGCGCCTGCTGGGGAGTCTGCTCGGCCAGTGGAGCGAGCGCTGGGAGACGGCGTTGGATTGGTACGCCCAAGCGCGGCGTCTTTCCGGAGACGAACGTCAACTGGTGCGCGTCCTGCATGACAGCGGCGTACTGCTGAGCGGGATGACCTGGATCAAGCGTCGGATGGCCGGCAGCATCCCCGACGACCGGCTCCCCTCCGTCATCGCCCGCATGGAAGCCATCCGGAACCGGTTCGGCACGTGACACCTTCGACGCCACCGACGTTCATGAACTCCCGGTGGTCGGCTCATGGGGCGACCACGGATGGGCCCAGCGCGGCCTCTGGCCGCAACCAAAGCCAGAAAACAGGAACCACAGAAGACGCGGAAGGCCGGCGGGCTTGGTGGCCATGTCGGTCAATGACATTCGCCGCATTCGCGTGATTCGCGGTTTCCTGTTTTGAACCACGAATCACGCGAATCCTGCGAATCCCTCGGTTCGGGACCGCCGACCCCACAACCGCCGTCATCAGCCGCCCGGCCTTTTTCCGTCCCTTCCGCTTCTCCCGTGGTTCTCCATCGCCGTCGGAAATTTGCGCACGAAACAAAACTTTGAAGCCTTTGTAGTACGGATCAGTTGGCCCGACGTCGACCGTCCGCCAGCAAATTCTGGACGTTGGTCGAAGCGGGTGGCCCAGCCGGCACGGCGGGGGCGCCAACCGACAGGATGCCTCGCACTCGGCTCGCAACCCGTCTGGAGCGGTCAGACGCCGAGTGTGAGTCATCCTGTGCCTGCGGCACCCAGCCGTGCCGGCTGGTCCACCCGACCCGATTGGAGGGCATCCGGGACCGATTCGGTGTGTGACCGTTTCGACGAAAGTGGCGTTTGGGAACTCCCATCATTCAGATGCCGAGTTGGCTCAACCCGTCGGCGATGCGGCCCATCAGTTCGCTGAACTGCGGGTGGGCGGATTCAAAGTCGGCGACCGCATCCTGCAGTCGGTCGGTGAGTGACTCCGCGGACTCATCGGAAGAGTCGGACTCGCCGGCGGTGTCGCTCTGTAACGCATGCTGGATGTCGGCGACCAACTGCGACAACCGCTCGCGAGATTCCTCGTCCAGTTCCGGACCGTGGGCGAGCTCGTCGTGCAGCTGGGCGAGTGTGTCGTTGAGCTGTTGTTTTTCCATCGGGGTGGTTCCTGGCGGCGGTTTCAAATCGTCGTAAGGCCGGCTGGCTTCGGGGAGGGCGAGGCTTCAGGCATCATAGCCCAAATTGGGGGCGAGCCAACGCTCAACCTGGGCGACGGTCATGCCGGTCCGCCGGGCGTAGCTTTCGACCTGATCCTTCGTGACGCGGTCGACGGTGAAATAGCGTGCCTGGGGATGGGCGAAGTACAGGCCGCTGACCGACGCCGCCGGCCACATGGCGTACGACTCGGTCAGTTGGATGCCCGCACGGCTCTCCGCGTCGAGCAGCTTCCACAGCGTCGCTTTGGGTGTGTGATCCGGACAGGCGGGGTAGCCAAACGCGGGGCGGATGCCACGGTATTTCTCGGCGATGATGTCCTCATGCGAGAGCCCTTCGCCCTCGCCGTAGCCCCACTCCTCACGGATCCGCTGATGCAAATACTCGGCGAACGCTTCGGCGAGCCGGTCGGCGATCGCTTTGGCCATGATGGCGTTGTAGTCATCGTGAGCCGCCTCGAACTGTGCGACGAGTTCGTCACAGCCGTGCCCGGTGGTGACGGCGAAGGCACCGATATAGTCGGTGCGCCCGGAGTCGGTCGGAGCGATGTAATCAGCCAGTGAACGGAAATCCTTCTGCCCTTTGCGTTCCCACTGTTGCCGGAGCATGGGGAAGGTGAGTTGAGTGTTGAGTGTTGAGTGTTGAGTGTCCGGTGTCACTTTTTGCACGGCATCTCCACGATCACACTCGACCCTGGACACGGGACACTGGACCCGGATGTCGTCCCCCTCCGCGTTCGCGGGCCAGAAGCCGTACACGCCCTTCGCCGTCAGCAGCTTCTCGTCAATGATCCGGTCGAGGAGCGTGTTGGCGTCGGCGTAGAGTTTCTTCGCCTCCTCGCCGACGGTGGGGTCGTCAAAAATGGCCGGATACTTGCCGATCAGTTGCCACGTCATGAAGAACGGCGACCAGTCGATCTGCTCGCGGAGGACGGCAAGGTCCATATCGTCGATCGTGCGCAGACCGGTCAAGGAGGGCGTGGGGATGTCGACTGTGGCCCAGTCGGTTGCGAAATGGCGGGCCCGCGCGTCCGCGTAAGGGACCAGTTTGCGCTGCTGACGTTGGCCGAAGGCGTCGCGGTCCCGCTGCTGGCCGGCGCGAACCGACTCGACATACGCGGCCTTGCGGTCCGGGTCGATCAGGTTCTCGACCGCCGGCACGGAAAGCGATGCGTCCTTCACGTGCACGACCGGCTGTTCGTAGTGCGGAGCGATCTTGACCGCCGTGTGTTTGGCGGAGGTTGTCGCGCCGCCGATGAGCAGAGGGATGGTGTGCCGCAGCCGCTGCATTTCTTTGGCGACGTGCACCATTTCGTCGAGCGACGGCGTGATGAGTCCGGAGAGGCCGATGATGTCCGCCCCCGCCTCGATTGCCGTCTGCAGGATCTTCTCCGCCGGGACCATCACGCCCATGTCGATGACTTCAAAGTTATTGCACCGCAGCACGACGGCGACGATGTTCTTACCGATGTCGTGCACGTCCCCTTTGACGGTGGCGATGACGATGGTGCCGCGCGTGGTGGGGTGGGTGGGGAGAGGAGTGGGGGAGTCCTCAGTAAGCCCAGGAGTCGCAACCCCTGTGCTTTGGACGCGTTCTTCTTCCATGAACGGTTCGAGGTGCGCAACGGCGCGCTTCATCACGCGGGCCGACTTGACGACTTGCGGGAGGAACATTTTCCCCTCGCCGAACAGTTTGCCGACGACGCTCATGCCGTCCATCAACGGTCCCTGGATGACGTGGAGCGGGCGGCTGTATTTCTGGCGGGCCTCTTCGGTGTCCTCCTCGATATGGTTGGTGAGGCCTTTGAGCAGGGCGTGCGACAGACGTTCCTCGACGGTGCCGTTTCGCCATTCGTCGGCCTTGCCGGGTCCCTGACGGTCGGAACTTTGATCTTTGATGGTCTCCGCGTGCTCGATGAGGCGTTCGGTTGCGCCGGGGTGACGATTGAGGAGTACGTCCTCGATGAGATCCCGCAGCGTCGGCTCGATCTCGTCGTAGACTTCGAGCTGGCCCGCGTTGACGATCCCCATGTCGAGACCGGCGTTGATCGCGTGGTACAAAAACGCCGCGTTCATCGCCTCGCGGACGACGTTGTTGCCGCGGAAGGAGAACGAAACGTTGCTCACGCCGCCGGAGGTCTTGGCGCCGGGGCATTCCTGTTTGATGCGCCGGACCGCGTCGAAGAACTCGACGGCATAGTTGTTGTGCTCCTCCATGCCGGTACCGACGGTGAGGATGTTGGAGTCGAAGATGATGTCAACGGGTGGAAATCCGGCCTGTTCGGTGAGCAGTTTGTAGGCCCGCTTGCAGATGGCCACTTTGTGGTCCGCAACGACGGCCTGTCCCTGTTCGTCGAACGCCATCACGATGACGGCGGCTCCGTAACGGCGGATGAGCCGCGCCTGTTCGACAAACTTGTCCTCTCCCTCCTTCATGGAAATCGAGTTGACGACGCCTTTCCCCTGAATGCACTTGAGTCCCGCTTCGATGACCTCGAACTTCGACGAGTCGACCATGAGGGGCACCGGGATGTCGCCGTCGTCGGAGATGAGCCACAAGAACTTTTCCATGCAGCGGGCCGAGTCGAGCAGCCCCTCATCCATGTTGACGTCGATCATGTTGGCCCCACTCTCAACCTGCCCGCGGGCGACCGAAAGGGCCTCGTCGTAGTTCTCCTCCTTGATGAGCCTCGCGAATTTCCGCGAGCCGGTGACGTTGGTCCGCTCGCCGATGATGAAGAACGGTGTTGAGGGTTGCGGTGTGTCCAGTGTTGAGTGTCCAGTGTTGAGTGTGTCTGAGTCGTCCGAAACACTGGACTCTGGACTCTGGGCACTGGACTCCGTTCGCAACTCGTACCGCTCCAAACCGGCAAATGCCGTCACCGGCGGATAGTGTGGCGTTTTGCGCGGCGTCAAGCCTTCGACGGCGGCGGCGATCTTGCGGATGTATTCGGGGGTCGTGCCGCAACAGCCGCCGACGATGTTGACCCAGCCCTGCTCGGCGAAGTCCCGGAGATGGGCCGCGACTTCATCGGGATTGGAGTCGAAGCCCCCCATGCCGTCCGGCATGCCGGCATTCGGATAACAGGAAATGTAACACTCCGCGACGCCGTGCAGCTCCTCGACGAACGGCCGCATTTGCTTCGGACCGAGGGCACAATTGAGCCCGATGCTGAACAGCGGAAAGTGGCTGACCGACGTGTAGAACGCCTCGACGGTTTGAGCCGTCAGCGAGCGGCCCGTGTCAAAGATTGTTCCCGAGACCATCACCGGGACTTCGATGCCCCGCTCCGCGAAGACGCCGCTGATGGCGAACAGGCACGACTTCATGTTGAGCGTGTCGAACGACGTCTCCGGCAACAGGAGATCGACGCCGCCGTCGAGCAGCCCGCGGATTTGCTCAGCGTATGAGCCGACCATTTGATCGAACGTGACCGGTCGGACGCCCGGCTCGTCCGCGTTCATGGAGAGCAGCACCTTCGTCGGCCCGATCGATCCGGCGACGAACCGCGGCTTGTCCGGGTTGCGCTTGGTCACTTCCTCCGCTTGCCGCTTGGCGATCTCTGCCGCCGTCTTGTTGATCGCGTAGACCTGGTCGGCCAGCGCGAACTCCTCCATCGAGATCACGTTCGCGTTGAACGTGTTCGTCTCGATGATGTCCGAGCCGGCGTCCAGATACTCCCGATGGACCTCGCCGATGAGCTGCGGCTGCGTGAGGCAAAGCACGTCGTTGGCGTTTTTGAGGTCGACCGGATGCGAGGCAAACGGCTCGCCCCGGTAATCCGCCTCCGTCGGCCCCCGCCCCATAATGAGCGACCCCATCGCCCCATCCAACAGCAGGATGCGGCGGGCAAGGAGGTCGTCGAGGCGTTCGCGAGTGGAATCGGAAGTCATCAATCGGGCAGGGTTCTGAAAAAAGGAACGGCCACGTGGGGCGAGACTCACGGGCCCGGAATGTTCATTGTGTCGCCGCTCGGTTCCCAATCTTCAACCTTTTCAAAATACCTGTCGTTGGACGAGCGGCCTTCGAGGCGTTTGATCATTGAGAACAAGGGGTTCCGGCTAGCATATTTGACCGGAAGCCCGACATCCATCTCGCGATAGCGGCGATAACGATTCAGGAATCGGATGACCTTGAACACCGACCGCCATCCGGCGTCATTGAATGCCATGACGCCTCGTACCGGAAGAAGCTTATCCGCCAGGAAGCAATCGACGAACGCGTAGTCGAAGTTGTGGTTCCCGTCGATGTACACCAGATCAGGGGTCGTGTGGTTCATTATCAGCGCCGGAAGGGCGGTGTAGCTGAACTCGTGGCGGTGCTCGTGCCGGTCAGAATAGCCGGCTCGCTCGACCTGATTCAGAGCGACAAGGCGTCCCGTTGGCCAGCCGACGTACGGATCGATCGAAATCAGCCGGCCGTGATTGTTTTCGTCGAGGGCGGTCAGAATCGACAATGTGGAGACACCGTAGGCCATCCCAATTTCGACCACCAACTCGGGACGGCGTTCCCGAATCGTGCGGTACAGGGCCAGGCTATTGGGAATGTTGATGTTGGCGACAACAGATATGGCGGTTCCGTCCGGATGCCGGACTGTGCCGTTAATGAGTGCCTCGCGCAGCACGGGATTGGGCGGCAAATCTACGGTGGCAGCCTCACTTCCCTGCGGAAACTCTGTCGTTTCGCGTTCCATCTTGCGCCGATATGGCCGTTGCGGAGACAATTGCTGGCGGCTTCTGGAGTAAGATCAGGCAACATCATTAAGATCAGGCAACATCATACTGTACGACCGAACCGAAACCGATGACGATGGCTCTGTGATTTTGAGATTCTCCTTTCTGGACGATGATCTTAGCCTGCTCCCCAAGTCATGACACGTGCCCATTGAGGTCGGTTCGCACCGGTCGCTATATTCGGGGAAGGGTCACGACTTAGACCGACGAACGATTCAAGGAGCCGAGCTGTGTTTGAGACCGTTGCCCTGGTGGGGGCTACTGGAGCCGTGGGCCGGATTGTGCGGCAGTTGTTGGAGGAACGGGACTTCCCGGCGAAGCAGTTCCGTTTTCTCGCCTCGCCCCGCAGCGCGGGCCGGACGCTCACCTTCAAAGGGCAGGAATACACGGTCGAGGAACTGACGACGCGTGCCTTTGCCGGGGTTGATTTGGTCATTTCCTCGACCCCCGATGATACGGCAGCCGAATATCTGCCCGCGGCGGTCGAGGCGGGGGCGACGGTGATTGACGAGTCCGGGTACTGGCGGATGAAGGAGGACGTTGCGCTGGTGATTCCGGAGGTCAACCCGGACGATGCATTGAACGCGAAGGGGATCATCGCATCCCCCAACTGCTCGACCACGCAAATGGTCATGGCCCTCAAGCCGCTGCACGATGCCGCACGGGTGCTGCGGGTGATCGTCGCGACCTATCAGGCGACGAGCGGTGCCGGCGTGCAGGGGACGACCGACCTGCTGGAAGGCTCGCGGGCCCATCTCGACGGCGAAGCGTACTCCTATCAGGCATTCGACAAGCCGATCGCCTTCAACGCCGTCCCGCAAATCGGCAGCGAGAAAGAGGCGGGCTACACCAGCGAAGAGATGAAAATGGTCTACGAGACCCGCAAGATTCTCGGCGACGAGGGGATTCTCGTCTGCCCCACGTGCGTCCGCATCCCGGTCAGCAATTGTCACAGCGAGTCGATCACGGTCGAGACCGCCAAGCCGGTCTCGCCGGAAGAAGCCCGCGAGTTGTTCTCCGCCTTCCCCGGCATCACGGTTGTCGACGATCTCAAGGAGGGCCTGTACCCGCTGCCCAGCGAATGCGACGGCAGCGACGAGGTCTTTATCGGCCGCATCCGTCGCGACCTGTCGAACCCGGAGGGCCTCACGTTCTGGTGCGTGAGCGACAACCTCCGCAAAGGAGCCGCCACCAACGCCGTGCAAATCGCCGAACTGCTGGCGAAGCACCGGTTTCAAACGGTGTGAGCGGTCGGGTATGAAGGGGCAGGCATGTTTTTCGGTTGGCAAGCACATCCGAGTCAGAAAAACTGAGAACCCATCAACGTGCCTGACCCCAGAGTTGCTCAGATGATGAATCTGCAAGCCCTCCTGTTCCTGCTGCTCATCGCCGGGATCTGTGGTAGCATTGCCCGCAAGATTGTTGGCGAGACGCGAGGCGGCTGCTTAGTGTCGATCGCCGTTGGTTTCATCGGGGCTTTGTTTGGATCATGGCTCGAAAAACAGACCGGTTTGCCGGAACCATTTGAAGTCCGCATCGTCGACTCAACGATCCCGGTCATCTGGTCCATCATCGGCGCTTCGCTGTTCGTCGCCGCACTGTCGCTGATCAGCGGACGTAAACGGCGGTAATGGGCGGAGCGACAGAGCATGCGGTAGAATGAAGTCTGTATCGCCCGAAGGCGGAGGGAATCCGACATGATCATCGATATTCGGGGAGACTTGATGGGTCGCATCGCCGTCGACTGTGTGCTGGCGAGTAACCGTGATGTCGTCACGGCCGGACCGGGAGCCAAGATTCCCGATTCAGTGAAACACATCACGATCAGGGGGATCGTCGACACAGGTGCGGCGCGGCTGGTGCTGCCGCAGCGGGCGGTGGACGAACTCAACCTGGAGCAGGCCGGGGAAGTTGGTGTCCGTTATGCCGACAACCGACGCGAGACCCGCCCTCGCGTCACGAACGTATGGCTCAGCCTGTGCGGACGCGATGGTGTCTTTTCCGCGACCGTCGACCCCGACCGCGATGAAGCCCTCATCGGTGCCATCGTGCCGGAAGAACTCGACCTGATCGTCGACTGCGCAACCGAATCGATCCATCCCCGCGATCCCGACCGGATCATCACCGAGATTGAGTGACGCCTGCGATGCGAAACCCCCGGCTCGATCTTCTGCCTTGAGAATGCACATGACCGACGTGACGAACACGGACGAGCCGATCCTGTACGAGGCCCATCCGGCCATGTTTCGCAACAAGCCCATTTGGTTCATTGTCTGCGTGCTGCTGTGTGCGGTGGGAGTGGGTGTGATTCTGTTGCTGGTCTGGTATTTGAAAACGCTGGGGACAACGCTCACCGTCACCAACGAACAGACCACTCTTCGCAAAGGGCTGCTGTCCAAGAGCACCAACGACGTATTTCATGAGAACGTCCGCAACATTCAGGTGAAACAGACGTTCTTTCAGCGGCTAATGGGGGTCGGCTACGTGGGCATCTCCAGTTCGGGCCAATCGGGAGTTGAAATCGAGGTCAATGGCATCCCCGATCCGGACCGGGTCAAGGAAATCATCGATGACCACCGCAGGCCGTAACCCGATTCGTGCGATCGGGCAAGCTCACATCAAAGGCCGAACCACCCGACCGACACGACTCCATGAGCGACAGCCGCTCGTTGCCAGGAACCACGGAATGTCCTGCGCGGGGCACCCGCAACCCAACTGAAAAGAAGGGACGAACACTTATTCTTGACTGTTCGACGCAGGGTGGCCCGGCCGGCAGGACTGGGTGCCGCAGGCACAGGATGCCTCATATTCGGTTCGCGATGCGTCTGGAACGTTCTGATGCTGAGTGCGAGACATCTTGTCGCTTCGCGGCCCAGCTGTCCCGGCAGGGCGGCCCGCCCGCTGATCGTGACCTTCGATGAACTCTTCTCCATGGAAGCACTTGCCTGCCAATGAAAACGGGCTGCACCGTTGTTGGAGGTGCAGCCCGCGAGATTCCAGCGACCGCTTTCACAGATTCGTTGGGTCACTCGGGTCGCAATGGGCCATGAGGCCGAGCCGCGATCCCGATGCGGCAGCACGCCGGCCGCCCTGCCTGTCACCGCGAGAGGTCAGTAGGTGGGCAAGCTATTAATCGGAAGTCCTGCGGTCACGGGATAGATTGGCGAGTAGGCGTACGATGCCGGTGCCGGAATTCCGGCAGACGTGGTGGTCCCGCCGGAGTACGCGCCGGTCGGATAGCCGCCATAATAGCTGGGCGTGCCACAGGCACCGCCGCCGCATCCGCCATGCGCACAACAGCCGACGCTACCTGCAAACATGGCCGTGCACAGGCCTAGCATCAAGAAATATTTCATGTGGCGTTCCTTTTTCGATCGAAGGCGAGAGAGAGTGGATTGGTGAGACACAAAATCTTCTGGCCCGGGATCTATGGACATCCCCGGCTCCGGAAAACGGAGGGACGCCTCGTAATCTCACACGCGAGGTGCGAGGTTCCGGCCCGCTGAAATCGAAATGGAAAATGGGAATCAAAGGAGAGACCGACCGTCGCCGCGCGGGGAGGAATCGCCCCTATCCGACTACGGGCGGGGACGATATTGAGATTCCCGAACAGCGTCAACAGCGTTTTGGCAGAATCTGCTGAAACTCCGGAAACCCGGAAGCCGGTCAATGCTGCATGATCACACGGTCGCAACTATCGGGCTGCCGCATCGCCCCCAACTTCCCAGGGCCGTTCAAAGATTGAAGCTGGGCAACCTCGTCACCCGAAGCGTCAGCGAGGGACGAATCGCTCACTCACGTTCGCTTCCTCGCTGACGCTTCGGGTTACCATTGAGCTTGTCCCGGTCGGTTTTCTCCCAAGTGAAACTTTGAATGGCCCCGCCCTGACTCCCTGAATGCGGGCCTGTCTGACGTCCCGGGCGGTCGTCTTGTCGAAGTTGGGTTGAAGTCGGAGCGTCACACCGATGTTGGCCGTCACCGTTGGCCGTCACCGTTGGCTCCGGGCTAACACGAGTCCACGATTCCGGTTAGCCCGGAGGGATCGCCGACGGCGAACGGCCGAACATCTCCCATCGTGCAAATCACGTCCGCACGCTCCCACATTGCTGCGTTGCTTGATCGGCAGGACAACCTCGATTATCGTTTTTCTGTAGGGGTGATGTGCGGGGCGGTTCTCCATTGCAGCGCATGGCAGGGTCGTTGCCCGTGCGACTTGTGGCAGGGCGATGACGTTGTCGGACGAACTGAGAACTGGCCGCAGCCGCGTGAACGAGCGCGGACCCCGACGTCCCTCCCAACGGAGCCAGCCGTGCTCTCAAATCTCCGTCCGGCCATTTGTTTTTGGACAGCCGTTTGCTGCTGTCCAGCCTTTCGTCATTCGAGGGGCTTGAAGTGCGTGCGTGCGGTGGCGTGGTGCGCGGCGGGGGGCGTGTTGCTTGTTGCTGGTCCGGAATGTGGGCCGATTCAGGCCGCTGATGCCGACGGGACCAACGACGGATCAGCGGCGGCCTCTCGGCCCGCGGCTCCCGTCGAATTTATGACCCAGGTCGCGCCACTGCTCAATCAGCATTGTCTGCGCTGCCACGGACCGGCCAAGCAGGAGAGCGGGCTGAGGCTGGACAACGCAGCCGGTGCCCTGGCCGGGGGAGATTCGGGTCCGGTCATCGTGCTGGCACAGAGTGCAGAGAGTCCGTTGATCGAACGGGTCGGCGGGACGGATGAAGACACCGTCATGCCGCCTGAAGGAGAACGGTTGACAACGGAACAAGTCGCTCTCTTGAGAGCTTGGATCGACGAGGGAGCCGTGTGGCCCGACGGAGTCGTCATTGAGGTCTCCGGACTGATGTCGGCGGCGGAAACTCATTGGGCGTTTCAGCCGGTCGAAAGGCCTCAAGTCCCGGAGTTTCAGAGCCGCGACCGGTTGCGGAACGCGATTGACGCGTTCGTGGTTCATCGGCTGGAAGCGGAGGGACTGGCGCCGTCGCCCGCCGCAGACCGGGCGACGTTGATTCGCCGCGTCACACTGGATCTCATCGGATTGCCCCCGACGCCGGCGGAGGTCGGCGAGTTTCTCAATGATGACCGGCCCGGTGCTTACGAGCGTCTTGTCGACCGGCTGCTGGCGTCGCCGCATTATGGCGAGCGATGGGCCCGCCCCTGGCTCGACTTATGTCATTACGCGGACAGCGATGGCTACCTGACGGATCAACTGCGGCCAGTGGCTTGGCGATACCGTGCGTGGCTGGTCGACGCCCTCAACCGTGATCTGCCATTCGACCAATTCACCATCGAGCAGTTGGCCGGTGACCTGCTGCCGCAGGCGACGACCGACCAGAAAATCGCAACAGGCTTCCTGCGGCAAACATTGAGCAACCGCGAAGGCGGAGCGGACCTTGAAGAGTACCGCGTGGCTCAGACGGTGGATCGGACGATGCTCACCGGCACGGCGTGGCTGGGGCTGACCGTTGGTTGTGCCCGCTGTCATTCGCACAAGTACGACCCGGTCAGCCAGCGGGAGTTCTATCAACTCTATGCGTTCTTCGACAACGCGGACGAAATCAACATTGACGCTCCGCTGCCCGGCGAACTCGAACCCTATCTGAACAGCAGGCCGACATATGAGCGACAACGCCGGGAGATTCTGGAGCCGGTCGCTGAGGAAGCCGAACAACTGCAACGGGAGTGGGAAGCGAAGCTGCTGCATGCGGCGGCTCACCCGGGAGAGGACCATCGCTGGGACCGGTATTGGGAGGTGCTGGGGCTCATCTGGGGCGGCCAGTTGGGAGAAGGGCAGCTCGAAGGCTGTGAGATCGTCAAGCTGGACTGGGACAAGCGGACGCAGGACCAGAAAGATCGACTACTCGTTTACTTCTTGAAGCACGGCTCGCCGGTTGATGAAGCGAAGTTCAAGGACTTGAAGCTGAGCGAAATCAGCAGCAAGCTCGTGAAGCTTGAGAGTGAGTCGCCCCATCCGACTCGGGCCCCGATTGTCCGCACGGCCCTCAATCCACGCACGACGTATGTGCACATGCGGGGAGAGTTTCGCGATCGGGGAGTCACAGTCGAGCCGGGGACGCCGGCGTTTCTGCCGCTACTTGCGACCTTGGAGGCCGCCTGCTCCCCGACCGATTCTGCTCCCAGCCGGCTGGATTTCGCACGCTGGCTCGTCGCGCCGAAGAACCAGCTCACGCCTCGGGTGACGGTCAACCGTATGTGGCAGGAGCTGTTCGGCCGCGGACTGGTGGCCACCTCCGGCGACTTCGGCACGCAAGGGGATGAAGCGTCTCATCCTCAACTGCTCGATTGGCTGGCGGCAGAACTGATTGCCCGGCAATGGAGTGTCAAAGCAATGCACCGCTTGATCGTGACGTCGGCCACCTACCGGCAGGCGTCGTTTGTTTTGGACGAGTTACTGGGGCGAGACCCCAACAACGTGTTGCTGGCCCGGCAGTCGAGCCTGCGGTTTTCCGCCGAGCAGGTCCGCGACGCGGCTCTAGCGGTCAGTGGTCTGCTGAGTCCGAAGCTGGGCGGACCGTCCGTGCGTCCGCCGCAGCCGGAAAGCGTGACGATGGAGGGATTCGGCGAAAATGGTTGGATCGCGAGCGAAGGGGCCGACCGATATCGGCGCGGCCTGTACACCTTCATCCTGCGGACATCGCCTTTCGCCCAGATGGTGACGTTCGACGGTCCCAGTCCCAGCGAGACCTGTACCCGCCGAGAACGTTCGGATACGCCGCTGCAGGCGCTGACGTTGCTGAACGATCCGGTGTTTTTCGAGACCGCACAGGCATTGGCCCGCCGGATTCTCCGCGAGAAGGCGGGGAACATTTCCGACCGCATCGATTACGGGTTCGGCCTCTGCACGGGACGCCCGCCGACTTCTCCGGAGCGCGACCGGCTGGTCGCCTACTTTCACGAACAGCAACAGATCTTACGAGACGATCCCCAAGCCGCTGAGGCACTGGCGGCTGAGAGCATGGAAGGAGTTGCTCCGGCCGAAGCGGGCGCCTGGGTGGGGCTCAGCACGGTGCTGTTGAATCTGCACGAATTCATCACACGAGACTGATTCATTGCATGCGATTGACCATGCCCCGCGACCAGTCTCCGTGTGAGAGAGGATCACCATCATGACCGCCCAGCAACTGCTTGCCGCCGAGCGACGCCGCCTGTTTCTCAAACAAACCGCCTACGGTCTGGGCACGATCGCGCTGGCCGACCTGCTCGCCAGAGACACACCGGCTGCCGCGACCTCGTCTCACCCGGCGGCGGCGGCGAATCCCTTCCAGCCGCAGGCGCCGCATTTCGCGCCCAAGGCTCGCAACGTGATCTTCCTGTTCATGGCCGGCGGACCGAGCCAACTCGATCTGTTCGATCCGAAACCGGAGATGCGAAAGCTGCATCAGCAACCGGTGCCCGAGTCGTTCCTGAAGGGGCTGCAGGACTCGGTCATCAAGGGGAGTGCACAGGTCTTCGCCTCGCCGCGAAAGTTCACCAAACACGGCCAGTGCGGGATGGAATTCTCCGACTACGTACCTCATCTGGGGACGTGTGCCGACGATCTCTGCATGCTCCGCGCGGTGCACACCGACGTCGCCAACCACCATCCGGGCCAACTCGCCATGAACTGCGGGGCTCCCCGGTTCGGACTGCCGTCAATGGGCTCCTGGGTGACCTACGGACTGGGCAGCGAATCGGACAACATGCCCGGCTACGTGGTCATGTTGTCGAACTCCGGCAAAGGCGTGGACGGCGGGTCCTCGTTGTGGACGAACGGGTTTCTGCCTTCGAGCTATCGCGGCGTCACGTTTCGCAGCAAGGGGGATGCGATCCTGCACCTCGCCAATCCAAGCGGCATCAGCGGGCAGTCACAGCGGGTCCGGCTGGATGCCGTTCGCGATCTCAACCGTCTCCGGCACCAGGAGACCGGCGACCCGGAGATCCCGTCACGAATCGCCGCCTATGAACTGGCCTTCCGCATGCAGTCGGAAGCCCCCGAACTGCTGGAATTTCGGCAGGAGTCGGAGACGACGCTGGAGGGATACGGCATCGGACAGGAAAAGACGAATTGGTTCGGCACCAACTGCCTACTGGCACGCCGCATGGTCGAGCGAGGCGTCCGCTTCGTGCAGCTGTATCATTCCACCTGGGACGACCATTCCAACCTCAATGAGCACCTCAAGACCAACTGTGACATGACCGACCAGCCGGCCGCGTTCCTGTTGAAAGACCTCAAGCAGCGCGGCTTGCTGGACGAGACGCTGGTCATCTGGGCGGGCGAATTCGGCCGCACGCCGATGAACGAAGTCCGCCGCGGCAACACGCCCGGCCAAGAGGGCCGCGACCATCACCCCTTTGCGTTCACCGTGCTGATGGCGGGCGGCGGCATCAAGGGCGGACAAATCTACGGGAAGACTGACGAACTGGGCTATCACCCCGTCGACGGGAAGATGCACGTCAACGACTTGCAGGCCACGATCCTGCATTGCCTGGGCTTCGACCATACGCAGCTCACGTATTTCCACTCCGGCCGCAACTACCGCCTGACCGACGTCGCCGGCGACGTCAAGCACGAACTGCTCGCGTAACAGCGCGTTGGCGTTGCCGACGGCCGCACGCAGAACGGTCCGCCGGCTCGCTGCGGTAACGCCTCAATGCTTGAAGTGCCGCCGACCGGTGAAGATCATTGCCAGGTCGTGCTCGTTGCAGGCGGCGATGACCTGTTCGTCCTGTCTGGAACCGCCGGGCTGAATCAGGGCGGTGACGCCTGGCTGGGCGGCCTCATCGACGCCATCTCGGAAGGGGAAGAATGCATCCGAGGCGACGACCGCCCCACGCGCCCGGTCCCCCGCCTTGTGGGCCGCGATGAACGAGGAATCCAGCCGGCTCATCTGCCCGGCTCCCACACCGACGACCGCCCCGTCCTTCGCGAGAAGAATGGCGTTCGACTTGACGTGCTTGCAAACCTTCCAGGCGAAGGCGAGGTCGGCCCGTTCCGTGTCACTTGGCGTGCGATTGGTGACAACTTTCCATTCGTCGGTCGGGTCGGGCCGGTCGTCCCGTTGCTGAACCAGCAGCCCCCCGGCCACGCGGCGATAATCGAGTGTTGATTCTGCGGCCCCGGCCAAGCCGGGGCAGAGCATCAGTCGGACGTTGTTCTTCCACTTGGGACGGGTGGTCAGCGCTTCAAAGGCGGCCTCTTCGAAGCCGGGGGCAACAATCGCCTCGATGAATCGGCCCGGCTCACACAGTCGCTCTGCGGTTGCAACATCGACGTCGCGGTTGAAGCTGAGGATGGAGCCAAAGGCACTCACCGGGTCACCCGCGTACGCCTTGTCGAACGCTTCGCAGAGCGATGTCGCGATGGCACAGCCGCAGGGGGTGTTGTGTTTGATGACGACCGCCGCCGGATCGTCGAACTCGCGAACGATGGCAATCGCCGCGTCCAGATCGAGCAGATTGTTGTAGGACAGCTCCTTGCCGTGCCGTTGCTCGCATCCCGCCACGGTCGCCGGGCCGGGGGACGGCTCGGCGTAAAAGGCGGCCGACTGATGGGGGTTCTCGCCGTACCGCAGGGTGGACCGCTTTTGGAACGACAGCTTCAACTCGTCCGGGAAGCGGGCGTCGTCGGACGACTCCTGTTCCGGGGCGCCGTCTGCTGACGGTGCGTGCAGCCCGGCGAAGTAATCGGCGATGGCCCGGTCATACTGGGCGGTCATTTCGAATGCTGCGCCGGTGAGGTCGCGACGGAACTCAGCGGTGAGCGCTCCGTCCCGCAGTGCCCTCAGGACGTCCTCATACTGATTGGGATCGGTGACAACACCGACGTAAGCATGATTCTTCGCAGCGGAGCGAATCATGCTCGGTCCGCCGATGTCGATCTGCTCGATTGCTTCCGGGACGGTCACGCCTTCCCGCGCGATGGTTTGTTCAAACGGGTACAGGTTGCAGACGACCAGTTCGAAGGGCACGATTCCGTGCTGGGACATGGCAGCGGCGTCCTCCGCAAGGTCGGGCCGTCCCAGGATGGCTCCGTGCACGCGAGGATGCAGCGTCTTCACGCGACCCGCCATGATCTCCGGAAACTCGGTGTAATCAGACACATCCACGACGGCCAATCCGGCATCGCTGAGCGTGCGTCGCGTCCCGCCGGTCGAGACGAGCTCGAAGCCGAGGTCAATCAGTTCTTTGGCGAATGAAACCAGTCCGGTCTTATCGCTGACACTAACGAGGGCGCGGCGGGGCGTGCTGGGCGGCATCGGTCGTTGCGGGGAGGAGAGACACGGGCATCGGCTCGATGTTCACAAACAGCCGAGCCTCAGTCCCGAAGGTGTTGCGGGGCCGACTCTATCCGGCGGGTTTGGCGGCGTCAAATGCGTGCAAGACCGCCAGAGGCGTCCGCCGCGCGCAGGCCGTCCGAGCCCGGAGAGCTTGTGAGTTTTTCGGTGGAAACACCCGGTGTCTCATGAGCAAACGAAACATTGAGGACATGAGCCGCTAAAATCAGGAAGGACAGGTCCTTACAGATTCGGGACACCGGGTGTTTGCGTGTTCGCTGCGAAGAATCACAACCACTGAGAGCACAGTGCCGTTCAAAGATGGAAGCTGGGGAACCTCGTCACCCGAAGCGTCAGCGAGGGACGAATCGCTCACTCACGTTCGCTTCCTCGCTGACGCTTCGGGTTACCATTGAGCTTGTCCCGG
>JAJDEI010000292.1 GCA_029259845.1 Planctomycetaceae bacterium
TGCCGTGACCCCGAACCCCGTCCGCCACACGCCGCCCCCGCCCGTCCCGGCAAACGGGGGCCGCACGCCGCCCCCCCGCCCCCCCGCCACGACCCCAACAAAATCCCTCGCCCGCAACCGGCGAATGAAATATCCGGGCTAGATATCTCGCGCACGGAAGATTCGGCGTCAAGCACCTTTTTCGGCCAACCAACGAAAAAAGGAAGGATGCCGGGAATGGCACCCTTCCTTGTCATCGACCAGATTATGTGGCAGCCGTTAGGCAGCCTGCTCCTTACTCTTGCGGCGACGCCGCACAAACGGTGCCGCAAAGCAAGCGCCCAACAGAGCCAGAACCATCGAACCCGGCTCAGGCGTATTTGGATGAACGTTCGCAGGGTCTTGGCTGAAAACGAGGAACTTGGCCTGATCCGCAGCAGTTGTCGGTGCACCGGCGACGGCCAGATTTGGCAACTGTGCTCCCTTTCCAACAAGATCAAACTTGATGGGGCCGCCAAGTTGGTTCAGTTGAACGCTGGTCGCGCCTCCCGTGCCCGTTCCGATACTTCCTAAATGTCCGCCAACATTGAGCTGCGAGTTGTTCAGCGGAGTCGCGCCGTACACCCCGATGGGACCTGCCAAAGCTTCCAAACCGTAGTAAAACGTGCTGAACGGCGACGCAACCCCAGCGGTGTACTGAACGACGCCAATCCAATAGCCGTTGCCCGCAACACCCCAGTCGCTGGCAGCGTCGACATCCGTACCGTCAAAGCTTCCACCGCCGCCGAAACCGAACGTTCCGACGAGTGTTCCATCGGAGGCAGCGGTGAACGCGTCGGCTGCGGTCTTGAACGGATCGTCGAGGGTCGCCTGTACGTCCGCCGGGCCTCCTTCGTACAACGCAGCCACCGTTCCGGCAGCGAAACCACCGAGAAGCCCCTCTCCGCCGGTCAGGTTGGTCGGGCGGAACAGAACGATCGCCTGACCATCGTACTTGCCATCCACTGCTCCACCGCCGCCGTCAGCGACCGCCAAGGGGTCAATGACCGTTCCACCAGCGATCCCGTCAATGTTTCCACCAACAGCGAGAACAAAGGAAGCCGTGAGGTCAAAGATGCCGGTAACCTCGGGGGTCGGCGGATTCTGCGCACCTGCTGACGTATTAATCGTGTTCGACTGCAGGAGTCCTTTGATTCGGTCACCAGCCGACAGCGTTCCATCACCATTATCGATGACTTCTTCGCGGTTGTCGAATTGGATCAGATTGTTGAGGCCGAAAACGATACCTGCATCGGCTCCACTTGCGGGGAACACAATGAGTGCAAACGCGCCCACCAGGGCGTAATAGCTAAGGTTTTTCATGAGAGATCTCCCATTAACAGTTGTTAAATCTGAAACGCGCCGCCTGCCGCACAAAAGAAACGTTCGGGCAAAACGACTTCAAAAGGTGCGTTTCAGCAACTGCGAGGAGGAGGAGAGAGGCCGCCCAGGTCGGGGGACACATGGGTGGGGCAGCCGTCCGGGGCCAGTTGTTGGCTGGGGCCGCCCGAAAGAGGAATGAGCGAGTCGCCGAGAGTGGCGGCGTGGCTCACTGTCGTGGAGTTGGATGGTGTGCCGGTCGAGGTACCGTCCATCGAGGCATCGGCGTTCCGGGCGGTGACTCGCAGGATCTGCTTGATCCAATCAGGTGGCTCGAAATCGCTCTTGCCTTCTTCCCGCGGACCGCTGCCGAAGGCCGCAGTAACGAATGCATCCGGCGAATCAGCCGCAACGAAACCGGCGTCCGCAGTCCGACCAGCGAAAAATGCCAGCGTAAGAGCTGCAGCAGCGATTCCAAATTGATGCCGACGCACGGTCATGGTGATTATGCGGTCCAAGCCGAGTTTTCCGATTACGTCCAAAGTACCGCAGCGACAATGAGAATGCAAGCAATTTGCAGGAAGTGTCAGAAAAAAGCGAAGTCGGATGGGCTACAACGGTGGTGGGCAAAGCCCACCCTACAACGACTCCTTCAGTTTTCGGTACGCCTCGAGATCGAATGGGTGCAGGGAGTCAGGCACAAGTCCGTTTTCAATAGCCGTTTGCAACGATTTGGACGCATCTGCCGGGCGCCCGGCTGCCGATAGGGCCTCCGCCAGTGAAGTAGGGTGGGCTTTGCCCACCACGTGGGTCATGGGACAGGGCCATTCAAAGATTGAACTGGGTATCCCTGTAAACCGAAGCGTAAGCGAGGGACGAATTGATAAGTCACATTCGCTTCCTCGCTTACGCTTCGGGTGACCATTGAGCTTGTCCCGGTCGGTTTTCTCCAAAGTGAAACTTTGAATGGCCTCGAATCACGGGAGTCGCTCGGATCTGTGGTGGGCAAAGCCCACCCTACAACGACTCCTTGAGTTTACGGTACGCTTCGAGGTCGAATGGGTGCAGTGATTCCACGGCAAGCCCCGATTCAATCGCCGTTTGCAGCGATTTCGTGGCATCGGCGGCGCGGCCGGCGGCCATGTGGGCTTCGGCCAGGTGCAGATAGAACACGGGTGCGGGAACCTGCTCCGTCACAGCCGTGAGGATTTCAACGGCCTGGGCGGCCTGTCCGGCTGCGGTCAGCACCACCGCTTTCGTGTCCAACAGTTCTGCACTTTGACCGTAGACGCTTAGCTGGTGGTCGACGACTTCGATGGCTTGCGGCAGGTTTTTTCCCCGGCGTGCCCAGAAAAACACAAGGTTGTTGGCAGCGGAAACATCATCTGGTTTGATCTGGATGATTTGTGAATACGCCGCTTCGGCCTTGTCGTAGTTTTTCTGGAAATCGTGAAGACCGGCCAGTTGGAACAGGCGATCTCGCTTGGCCTTCTCGTCGGGAGCACTTTCGATGGATGCGGCGAGCTTCTTCACAAAGTATTGGACCGTCTCCCGCTTGTCTGTTCCACTCGCACGGAGCAGGGCCGCGGCGAGGCTGCCGACCGTCTCAGCGGGGATATCGTCCCAGTGATCGCGGCAGATGTCCAGGGCCTCGTCGAATCGCTTCTGACGTCCGAGGAAGCGGGCCAGTTCGAGCGGGGCGGCTGCCCGCGAGGACTTTTGAACATACGTGACGAGAAGCCGTTCGGCCGTTGGAACCTGCCCGAAACCTTCGATCAACTTCGCAGCGTTGTTGAGAGCTTCCACGCGCGCGTTGGCGACCGACTGTTGTGCGGCGGCCAGACGCTTCAGCACCGCAAGCGCCTGATCGTCCTGGCCGTTCGCGTGCAGTTGCTCCGCCTTCGCGAGTTCTTTGGCAACAGTCGAATCGGACTTAAGATTCGCGGCTGCTGTCAGCAATTTGATGGCGTCAGCGGCGACCGTTTGAACCTGAAGCCGGACGAACAGGTCGTCGAGCTCAACATCGGCAAACCGGGTGACAAAGTCCGAAAGCTGCCCGGCGGCTTCGTTGGGGTGGCCTTCGGCAGCGAGCAGGCGCGCTTCCAGGGCGTGCGTGCGGTAGGTGTCCGGTTCGAGGGAACTCAGCGTTGCCCAAAGGGCGCGTGCCCGCGTGAGGTGTGAAGGGCCGTCCTGCGCATGGAGAATCAGCAACGCAGTGAACCGCGCCAGGGCTTCGGTGTCATCGGGAGTTCTGTCGAGCCATTCCTCGTAGATTTCGTGGGCCCTTTGCCAGTCACCCTTGGCTTGGGAGATGGTGGCCAACTGGAATTGCTCGCGTGTCGTGAGCTTGCCGCCGGTGAGCCGATGCACGTCTTCCAGAACGGCGAGCATGTCGGATCGATCGGCAGGCTGGTTGCGCGAGGTGTAATACGCCAATTGGCCGCGCAAGTTGGCGATGCGGCCTGGGTCGTCGACCGGTTGGGCCGCTTTGAGCTTTTGGAGACCGTCGGCGGGGTCGTCGGCGATCAGTGCTGCGTGGGTCAGGGCCCAGTCGCGCGCTGCGGGGGAGGCACCGCTGTCGGATGCGAGAATCTGGTCCAAGGTCTGCCTCGCTGAGGCCAGGTTGCCCGCTTCGGTGTAGAACTCCGCCAGTTCTCGTTTCAGGTCAATGCGGTTGGGGTCGGCGGCGAGGGCCGCCAGATAGTGCTGCTCGGCCTGTTCGTTCCACTGCTCCCGGTTGGCCGCGTCGTTTCGCCGGAGTGTTCGGTAGCAGCGGGCGATCGTTCGCGGTTTGAGAAACGGAGGATCCGCCGGAAGGGCCTGCTCGGCTTCGTCAATCTGGTCGCGGGCAGCGATGTACCGTGTTCGCTCCGCGTAGTACCGGACGATCCACTCCCAGGGTCCCGGGGATGCCGGCTCAAGCTCGCACGCTTCCACGAGCAGTTCTTCCACCTTCGGCCCCGTTTCACCGCGGCCCATGAGCATGAGCGCGGAGCGGATTTTTGCGGCCGCTCCCTTGCGTGGGCCGACTGCCTGTTTGATGTACGTGTCGATTGCCAGATTCCGCTCGTCCGAACGGCTCTCAACCATCCAGGCGAGGGTGGCGAGTTTTCCAGACAACGCCTGCGGTTGCTCGCGGGCGACTTTGTCCAGGAGCCGGCGCGCATCGGGTTCCCGCCGCTCCTGCAGGTAGTACTCCACGAGGAGTCCGACAACGTACTCGCTGAGGTCGCCGCGTTCGACGGCGTCCTCCAGGTGGGAAACGGCCGCCTGCTGAAAACGAGCGGCGGTATCCTGCCGACCGGCGTGGCGGAATCTCAGCAACTCCAATTCACCGAGCATCCGGGGAATCGCGCTCCACCTCGGGAGCTTTCGCTGTGCGGCCATAAGCAGCGTGCGTGCTTCGCCCGGTTTCTTCTGGCCGTCGGCATCGTTGAGCAAGCCGGGGTCCCCGGCTGCGGTCATCACGATGTAGGTTGCGCGGTAGTAGGCCGTATAGGGGCCGGCCTCCCCTTCAATTTCGGCAAGCGTGGCGAGCATCGCGTCCCAATTCGATTGCTGGTCGCCGATTTTCCCCGCGTTCTCGAAGATGTAACGCATGATCTGCCCGAGCGCTGCCTGCGCGTACGTAATCTCAGTGGGAACCAGCTGGGCCGCTTCGACGTAGGCGTCGGTTGCCAGCGAGTTCTTCCCGCGACGTGCGTACACGCGGCCCAGACCAGACAGCAACGCCGCGCGATCCTGCGGGCTGAATTCCGGATTGTCGTCGTGCAACTCCTGCAGCGACGGGACTGCCTCCTCAAGAGGAAGCAGAGCGGTGGCGTTCGCCATCGCCAGTCGCAACGGGACGCTGTCGCCAATCTCCTCGCGTGCGCGGCGCAGAATGTCGCCACACCGTTGCACTCGCTGTTCGACCGAGAAATCGAACCGTTGCAGCACCAGGTCCGACAGTGCCGTGCGTATTGTGATGTCATCCGGAAACTGATCGACGGCGTCTGCCAGCAGGTCGTCGGCTTGCTGCAGCTTTTCCCCGGCAGTTTCGACGATCCCGGCTCCTTTGTCTCGTTCGTAGGCCTGCTGCTCCGTGATCGCCTGCTGCAACAGAACTTCCGACCGCATCACGGGCGCCTGCGCGGCGTTCTGCTCCTGCCCGTCAAGAACGAGCAGGACGTTCTCGATCTGCCGCCAATTCCGTTGATCAAACGGCTTGTTCCGCTCTCGTTGGATCAAGAGGCGTGCGTACTTGGGCGTGACGTCCGGATGGGCCCCGTAGCGGCCATATTCCGCGAGGGCCGCGTCGAGATTCCCGGAATCCTCATAGGCTTGGGCGAGTTCGATTCGGCCACGGCCCCAACTCGGTTCGGCCTGATGGACGGCCAGAGCGCGGGCCACATGCGATTGGGAGTCGGCAAGTTTCTGCGCACAGTGGGCACGCAGCAGCCCGATGCGGCGGAGCAGATCGTTGCTGGATCCGAGTTCTGCGGCAGCAGTCTGCAGGGCCCGCTCCGCCTCATGCCATTGATTCTCCACGAGAAACCGTTGGCCTTCGAGGAATTCGACAAGGTAGGAGGGCGCTCCCCTATCGCGCAGCGAAGGGATGATCTCTTCACGAACCCGGGAAACCAGCCCGTCGTCGCCGCTGTGCTGATTCCGGACCTGCGCGAGGAGCACATCCGCCAATGTCCATTCGACATCGATCAGAAGCGTGTTCGGATCGTCCGATGCTTTTTCGGCACTGTCTTCGTCAGGTGTGTCGGCTGCGGCTACGAGGATGTCACGGGCATCGCTTAACAGCGCCTCGGCCTGGCCGAGGCGGTGTTGCCGCGACTGCTCATCGGCCTCAAAGCTCAGCAGTCTCAACTCGAGCCTTGCCTGGGCCAACAGGGCCTCTGCCGATCGGTCGCTCAGAAGAACCGCCCGCTCGGCAGCATCCCGGGCATGGCCGACGGACGCTTTCGAACGATCGTAGTCCTCGAACTGTAACGCTTCAGCAAGAGCGAGATAGACTTCAGCCGCCGTGCTGAACGTCGTTGACTGGGCGTCGCGATTGCCGGTTTCCTCGATCAAAGACACAGCCTCTCGGATCGAGGATTCGGCCTCTTCGAGCCGGCGCAACAAGCCCCCTTGCTCCAGGGTGCCGGCCAGTTCCGCTGCATCGATGCTGCCATCGTGGTTGATGTCGGAAAACGCCGGAACCGAGGCGGCCCCCGCTTCGGCCGCGCTCAGGACTCCGTCTGCATCGGCGTCCCGGTCTTCCACCGCCAAGGCGGCGCGAGACTCAGCCAGTGGCTTTGGCACGGGTGCAGCATCAAGACTCCACCCGACTGACGAGAGAAACAGCGCCCGGCGCCGATGAGCATCCCAAGTCGGGTGACCATGCTCCACGAGCAGGCCGAGGATTGCGTCCACCGTCTTGAGCGCGAGCCGCGGGTCTCGCTCGGCCGGTCCGTCTTCCGTCTGCCCGAGCGGAAACGCACGAACGACGAATTGTGCGTCGTCCGCGGATGGGTCCTCAGAGTCCCGGTACCAGAGTTCGTCGGGTTCGCGGGCGACCAGTCCCGCCAGCGCCAGATACGGCTCACAGTCGTCGGGATCGGTCGCGATCAGCCGGCAAAAGCTTTGTTGCGCCTTGGCGAAGTCGCGTTGCCGGGCGTGCGATTGAGCCTCCAGCAGCAACAAATGGACGTTCCCGGCTGCTTGCGGATCCTCATGGAAAAGCTGGTCCAGATGCTGCAGCGCATCCCGATAGCGTCCAAGCTTCATGCACACGCCGACGAGCCGCCTGCGCTCCGCATGCCGCTCGGGGTCGGACCGGAGCACTTCCTCGAAATAACGAAACGCCAGTTCCAGTTCAGACCGTGAATCAGCATGCTCACTCAGAAGCGTCGCAAGACGGACGAGTGTCTCGGACTGCCGGCCGTCAATCTTGCCGGGATCGAATCGTTCCCGCTGAATTCCGAGATAGCGAGTCAGATGTTTGATCGCCGCTGCGGGATCTCCGTTCGCTTCGGCAGCGTCAGCCAAGTCCTTCAGGTGCCCGGCGTTTCTCCGCAACTGAAAGCCGTGTGCGAAAAAGAGCACCAACAGGCAAATCGCGATAAACACCGCACTGTAACCCAGGAGCGAGTAGTTGATATGAACCAACACATCCGGAATCGGGTCCGGCTCGCGCTCTGTTCCTTCGCCGACAACCGGTTGCTCCGGCAGCGTGGCAGCGGACGATTCCCTGCGCTGCTCTTCCTTTTTCCTGGAACGTGGCATGAACAAACTCTCGTGGTTTCCGTTGTTTTTTGCAGGCCCGACCGCATCGGTCGGGCAGATTCAGATGACAGCCAATCGACCGGACCGTCCCGCAACACCTTGATGTCCGGCAGGGACTGCACGCGGCCTGACGACATCGCTGGTCAGGCGGGCCGCCTTGTGCTTTGTCAAACGGGCACCCTCGGACCGGGCGCCCTGTCCGCATCGCGATGCCGGGAGGACATGTGCGCGGCAGGGTGAACTCCCATGCTCACGCCGCGCCCCGAATTGAGCAAGCCACTCCCGTACCCAAGCCTGACGGAGCGCTACTCGTCGGTCTCCGAATTCCCGGGAAGAAGCCGGATGATCTTTTGCACAATACTCTTCCGCTCTCGCTCAAGGAAGTTGATTCGCTCCGACAGGGACGCATGAGCCTTGATTTCTTCCGCCGTCTTCGGGACGCGCTCGGGCGCTGGCTCCCGAATGAGCTCCTCCTCCGGTCGTGGAGCAGGGATACGGCCATCAACGAGTCGCGGCGGCGGCTGGACCGCTTGTTGCTCCAACTCCGCCCGCCATGTCTGCAGCTCATTGGAGATCCCCTGAATGGCCGAGATCTGTTCTCGCAGCAGGTATTGCTGACTCTCGTGGCCCGATTGGACATCCCGAATGAGGTGCAGCAGCATGGACGCTTGCTGCTGTGATTGCGCCATCAGGAGATGCTGGACCGCCGTAAACTGCTCGACCAGCGAGACGACATCATTGTCCGAAGCACAACGAACGGCTTCCCATTCTTGCGAAATCCCTTGGGACAATTCCCCCACTGCCGGAGCTTCGCTCAAGGCGGCCTCCGGGACGGCTTCCGGAGTTGTCGGGCCGGCGATGGCCCCGTCGGACTCGCCATTCAGCATCAGGCACGGCGACGAACCGGGACAGCCCCCCTGCTGCAGTTGCATCCGAAACGGTCCCACCGAAAGAATGTCTCCGACCGTGAGCCGGCTGTTCGTGACCGAATGCCCGTTCACGCGCAGTTGGTTGCGGCGTGACAGCGCGACCGCCCAGAATTCGTTGCCGGCCCGGACGACACTGCATTGGAACCGAGAAATGCGTGGGTGCGAAAGCTTCAAGTGGCATCTCTTGCTCCGGCCGATCAGCGTCAGCGACTCCCTCAAATGGCGGACCGACTTTCTTGTCGCGCGACTGTGGCCATTCACGAAAAAGAGCCAGGTGTCCTCCATCAGGTCATTCGCAAATCCCGCCGGATGCGTCCCAGTCGCCCGCGCGGGAAACGGAGAACCATTCCCGGTACTGCGTTCCGCCACAACCGCATAGGGGCCGATCCGCAGCGGATCGCCCGGGCCGATCAGACGCGCAGAGACCGGGCGGATTCCCAGCGACCGGCGGCTGGCAAGCTCGACAGCGACCACACCCGCGTCGACAGCCTGCAAGTAGAAGCGGCGAGGCTTGGCATCTCCGGTCGCTGGCAACGTCACATCCGTCCCGGTGCCGGGGCCGAGAATTGCGTACGGCTGCTGGAGTTGATAGACCTTCTCAACACCGTGGACATCATCGCAAACACGAACAGAGAGCTGGCTCATCATGGTCGGTGCGGGCGCAAGTTTAGCGAACGCACTTCGGCGCTCGCGCGCGATCCCTCTGCGAGAATTGAAGGTCAAATCCTGACTGAATCAGCGATCCAGTAGAGCATTCGTGTGAGGGGGAAGCAAGGTTGCATCCCACGCCGATCGCAGAAAACGGACAGGCCCGTCCATGCGAACGCTTGAGCCGCGCTTCCGTGCGTCAGCCACGGACCGTGATCGGCAGGACCGAGTCGCAGATCCTGGTACGGAATGGGCGACCCAGTGCGGCCAGCATTTCTTCCGGGGCCTCGTTCCCGGACAACCGAACATGATCCATCGCCGAACGAGACGGTGGCGACTGGCTGTCGGTTTGATGTTTCCGGAAAACCCGAGTCCCCAACCGACGGCTCTGCCGTCAGTTGGGGGGGGGCTGATCACGATCCGCAAGTGTCAATCCAGCCGTCAGTGACGCTCCGCCACGGGCGGAAAACGGGTGTCGCTGCCCCGTAAATCCGGCATCGCCCGCGAAACACCGCAGCCGCGCGATCGAGTCCGCCTCAAGAACCGGGGCGGGACTCCTCCCGAGCCGCAATGCTCGAGCGTCCCGCTGATACGTGGCTCAGCGGGAGAATCATCCAGCCGAAACCGATACTCCGGTCCTCACCCAGCATCTTGGCGCGAACTCGGGCCGACCCGTTAACGGTTCCCGGCTGCTGGTTCCCGTCAACGGCCGGCGAAAGGCGTGAGCAGCAACTATTCAACATACGGAGCCGGTGCCGGTTCAGGCGGCGCCTCTTCGGACAACGGCGCGGTATCAGGCAGTGGCGGCAGGGAGCCCGAAGATTCGGAATCCGACCGCGGATCGGCCGGGCTCGGTGCATAAATCTCCGGGTCCCAGTCATCGAAAGGCGGGTCCAGTGGCCCCGCATCATCGTAGTACATCGAGTCCGGGCCGTCAGGCGGACAGTTCGTGCAATGCGGCTCCCGGGGGAAGACGCGCCAGCAGGTCGGATAGTAGCCCCAGTAGCAGTCGTCGAACGGCGAGCATTCCGGATGAAGCAGCTTTTTCTTGTCCTGGTTGTGCAAGTAGAAGTGCATATGGTGGAATCGCACATCTTCGCGAATTCGCCACTTTTCGCCTTCCAATTGGCCGCCGATCCACGCTTCCAGGCTTTGAGAGGGCGAATAACCTGCGCCATTCCCGTCGCAAGAGTCGCTGCGACTGCCATAATGGAACATGTCATAAAGAAGCCCCCGCCGAATCCCGGCCTGGGCTTCCCGGCTTGAATAAATCCACACCGCCGCGATGGCGATCGCAGCGAAAGTCAGCTTGGTCGAAAATCGATTCATTGCGGGAATCCTTTCCCGGTTACGGGTCAGCAGCCTGATGAAACCATTTGCCACGGCTGTCTCAGCCGCGCCGAAGTTCGAGAACACACTGGTGTCTCGCACGCCGACACGGCACGGGCACTCGAACAAAGGTCTTTCCACGGGATTTCAGGCGAGGATGCGGGCCAGTCGATTCGCCGACGGACCGGCGAAATGTCGGGGTCAACGGCCGGATTGCGGGTAGTAACCGCGGTAGTCGAGAAAGGTTGTTGCGTGTCCGGTCGCTGTGCGACCGGTCGCCAGTTCGCGCTCCAGGGCCGATTGTTGGCGACTGACGCGGTTCAACGACCGGCTCAAATCCTGCGTGGTCCGTAAGTAATCCTGCTGCGGGCGGACACGTTGGTAGTAATTGAATCCCAGACCGCCCCCATCGGGTCCTCGCAACAGGTTGAGATACGGACTTGTCGTCGGCTGTCGCACCGGAGGGCGAATCCGAGATCCGCCCGACTGTGCGTGGGTTTGGGCAACGCTGACGAATACGATCGTCGCGACGAGCCCGGCACTGAAGAGATGTCTCATCTCAGTTCCCTCAACGAATTTTTTCGACGATTTTTCTAAACGATCAAGCCGGCGCGGACCTCAGAACCCGCCGACGCCGCCGCCACCGGTCCCGCTGCGATTCCCTCGCGACGTCCAGAACCGCAGGTTTGACGACATTCCGCTGCCGAGCAGGATGAATCCAAAGATCCGTTCCGCCGGTGCAGTGAGCTTCGAGATGGCGTTGTCAAGCACAATCATCTTATCGGCCGCTACGTAGACCCGGTCACCCGGCGCGATTTGATAGTTGGTCGTCGTAATGCCTTCGGCTGTGATCGCCCGCCAGTGCACATCGAGAATCTGTGCACAACCAGTCCCGGCCGGCGCCGGGCGGGCAATCCAGATTCGCTTGGAAGAAACCTGGGAGAGCCCCTGAACCTGAGCGATCGCATCGAGAACCGTCTCGTTGCCGGTCCAGGGCAAACGGACCACTTCTTCGCCGAAGCCTCCCCCCTCCATGATCACATAAAACAGCTTGCTGTTGTACGCCAGGACGTCGACACTCACTTGAGGTTCGTGTTCGCCCTCGCTGCGGAGAATCTCTTCGACCTGATACTTGACGTCGTCAAGCGTCATCCCCGCCACATAAATCTCTCCATGCACGCCCAGGGACACCGTCCCATCGGGGCGCACAAGGTGCTCACCCGCAATCGGCTGCTTGCCCTGGACGGCAGACAGTTGGACGGCCACGCGGGGATTCAAAAGGCCGACTCCCCCCTCCTCTTCGCTTCGCTTCAAGTGTTCCTCGATCGCCGTTCGGGCCTGATCGAGTGTGAGGCCGACGACAGAAACCGATCCGTAAACCGGCCCCAGATCCACCTCCCCTTCCGGGTTGATCACAAACGGCCCATTGATGACCCGAAACGCAATCTGCAGAGGCATCTCCGCATTCGCTTGCATCGCCGGAATGTCCGGGTCGACTTCCAGAGGAACACCGTTCTCGATCTGGACGATCAACTCCTCACCCCGCTTGAGCAGCTGGTTCTCGCCGCGGGTGATGATCCCCGATTCAATCAGCAGGATATCCGGCGGCTCCACGCGATAGGACGGAAAGCTCACCTTGCTCAGCTCGCGCGGAACGTCGGATTCCTCCAGGGCGGCATATTCACCCTCCAGCGCGAGGGTCGCACAGCCCGGCAGTCCCGTAATGGCAACAGCCAGCAGTATCAGCGCAATGATCGGTTTGATCGGCATGGTCCCCCCCAACCGCATCCTGACAACATCCGTTCTTCCCCTATGATCGGTGCGAGCCTGCCGTTCACTACAGCCGGATTTCCGAGAACAACCGTTCTCTTCCCAGGAACCCTCATAGCCCCCCGCCTCCGTTGCCCCTCTCAGATGTCGGCTTGCCGCCGTTCGGAACGGAAGGCCAGCCCCGCCAGCCCACCGATGCCCGCCATGCTCGACAACAGCACACTGGTCACATCTGCGGTCCGCCCGGGCACCAATGTCTGGAGAACCTCGATCCCCAGCACGACCCCCACGATGCCCACACTGCCGGCAATCACAAGCACCGGTCGCCAGGAACGTGCAGTCCACCGAATCCCCGCGCCCAACAACAGTCCCAGGGGTAAGTACAGCAATACGTCTCGCATGAAGATCGTCGACAGCGGCAACGGCGAATGTCCCAGCAGACGATCGAAAGGGATTCCCAGCATGCCATGCAACTCCTGCCGCACCACCACCGCATCAAACACAAAGTCAAAGGGCCACAACAAGAATGCGGCTGGGACGAACGCATACAGCATCGCCCCCAGCAGCCATGTCCCGGGCGATTGCAGCCATGTCCGCCCCCCGGTCGCAGCCGCCGCACCGTGCGGCCACAACGCGTGCATCAGCAGCACGCCCACCAGAACACCCACCGCTCCCATCACAATCTGCGTCGCATCGGTGAACCGGCTCGCCACGAACAATTGGCATAACTCGATTCCCACCACCATTGCCATGCCAAGCGCCAGGCTGTCTGCCACGTTCCGCAGACCGGTCCGCGACGGCACCCACAGCCGGGTCGCCAGCGCACCGTAAGGAATGCTGGTGAAACTGAAAAACAACATCTCAGCAACCAGTTCGCCGTTCCAGTTGTGGCCGACAAAAGGAATCAGGTTGATCTGGCCACGCTGAAGCTTCTGATAGAGGTCCGCCGGGTGAATCGTGACATCGAGCGGGAACACGCTCATGCAAAACTGGACGGCCAGGTAACCCTGTAGGAACAGTTCCAATCGCTGGTGTCCCCGTTCGGCATGCTCCAGGCGAAACAACCAGTGGCGGACCGTCCGGCCGAAAACAATCCACGAGACGCATCCCAGGAACGTGCCGATCGACTGGGCGAGCACGTCGGAATACGACGCCGTCCGCGTGGGAAGCAACGTCTGGGCCCCTTCGACGACCAAGCTCATCATCAGAGCCCACGCCATCACGGCGATCATCGGGACGACCGCAAACACCGAACGCTCGTTCCGAATCAGGCATGCCATGGCTCCAAATCCGATCGGGATCCCCAGGCAAATGTTGGAGAAAAAGTCGATGCGCCCACCGGTCGGCAGGAACCGGTCGGGCACGGCTCGAATCCACTCCCAGATGGATGCCGCCCCCCCCGCCTCGAAGTTGAACGGCACCAGGGACCCGTAGACGGCGAATGCAGTCCCGCACAGAAAAACTGCAAAGCCCCATCGCCGCACGGCTTTGTTGCCGGCCGATGTCTCCGACAGCGAGGCCGTCGACACGTCGCGCCACGCGCCTTCGGGAAGGACGATCGCCTCTGTCGGGGAATCTTTACTCATGACTGGCCGTCAACACGCCGGGTTATCGTGCACCCGCGAACGCTATTTCTCAGACTTCGCGGCTGTCGTCACACGAACCGGGTTCGTGTAAAACATCAAGTCGGGACCGTCCTCAATCCTCCTCCGCCCCCGAACGCGAATTGCCAACGCCCCTGCACCGACAAGCACCTCATGGTCGGCAGCGATGTCGGCCCCGCCTGCCGGAGTGATCGAATACGATTCTGCGCCGGCCTCGTCGACCGTGATGAACTCCACTTCATCGATTCGGTTCGGCTCGCCGAAGAGGTCCTGCTGTGGAACCTGCGCGGCGAAATGGATCCGGACCTTCGTCCCCGCCGGAACCTCGACCGCTTCCCCCGCATGGGCGGGACGGTCCAGTCCCTCAATGTCGACTGACAGTTCCGCCTCCCGGACAATCCCCCCGTGGCTGGCGAAGCAGGTGCCCGCCTTGAGGCCGCGCAGCACGCCCGCCGGGGAACGCTCCGGTACAAACACCCAGGTCTCGGAAAACTCTCCCGGCCAGTAATCGCCCCACTCGTCGCCACCGTGACGATGGAAATCGCACGGGGCCAGCGCCGCCCAAACATCCCGTCCCGATTGCAACAAACGGTCCCACGTGTCGCCCGTCCGGACGACCGGATCCCAGCGGTCCACGGTTGAAGATTTGCCGTCATACGCACCGTTCACGCGGCCCGCCTGATGCCCCGGCGCCCCCGAAAAACCCACCAGCATTTGGCTCGGGCCGGCCAGTTCGATGAAGAAATCGTAGACTTCTTCACTGTCAAAGAACTTTCGCGTGGGATGATTCAACGAGACAACCGCGTGCACGCCGTCTGCACCAACGCGATCTTCCAGCCAGTCGAGTCCCCGCGTCGTGAGGGCCGCATCGTGCTCCTCGCGGGAGTAGTCATCAAACTGCTCACAGAACTCGACCAGCGTGGCGGCGTCCGCCATCGTGGCGGGAAACAGCACGGTCGCATGGTCGTCGCCACCGCTCGGCGGGATGTTCCACTCCAGTCCAACCAGCACCAGCAGGCCGGGGAACTGACGCCTCGCCAAATCGATCGCGGCCAGATATCCGGGAATGTCCTCCCGGTCCAAGCAGTCAATATGATCGGTGATTGCCACCGCATCGCATCCATGTTCGCTGGCCTTGGCGACGACCTCTTCGATGGTATGGGCACCGTCCGAGAACTTGGTGTGACAATGCGTCTCCACCTTGATCCACTGTCCTTCACCCATCCACGCTACCGGCCGGACGAACCTCGCCGCTGGCGGTAGGGGCTTCGGCGCAGCCGGAGCGGTGGCATCCGCGGCCGGGGCCGTTTCACGCTGAGATTGTTGCCCCCCGGACGGATCGCCGGAGGAACATCCCCACGAACAAGCCAGCAGCACGCAGATCCCTGCCTGAGGCAGCCGACGCCATAAGCCCCCTCTCAACCACCAACAGCAGGCGACCGACAGCATGGCCCCGCTCGTGTTCGCCAGCAGATCCCACCAGTCCGCGGTCCGATTAGGCACGAACGCCTGAATCGATTCGGTCGTCGCGCCATGCAGCAGAGCGAAGAGGAGAATCGACATCGGCGTGAAACGCGGACCGGCAAATCCCACGGACAGGAGAATTCCCAGCAGCACATAAGCAGTGAAGTGCTGCAACATTCCGGGCACCGTTACATCGACTTGTTTTTCCACTGATTTGGCTCCCATCCCAAACAGCGCAAACGCATCCGGATGGACCAACAACAACGTCAGCACAAGCAGATACCCCGCAGCGACCGCCTGCCAGCCGAGCCGCCAAGTTCTCCGAGACGGCGGACCGCACCGAGAAGACGACAGAGACGCGGAGCGATCGGCGCCTTCGGCTTCAGCCGTACTATTCTGCGCTGCGTTTGATGGATCAACGGCGGACATCAGAAGGCATGTTCATAATGAGAATCAGTCGTTCCCCGTTCAGACAACGACGGTCAATTTTGTAACGCAAGTACCTCGAAGGCGTTTCCCAACGCAGTCCAAGGTCAGCGGCACAGCCCCCCCAGGGTGCGCTCACTTCGTCCGCGACCCTGGGCTGTGATGTTGAACGCCTTCGGCGTCAAGAACTCGCGTCACACGATATTCGGCAGCCAAACCGGGAATGGCTGAAATGGGAAAGAGGCACCGCGTCCCTCGGCGTCAGAGCGCGGCGGTTAGCTGCTCGACCGCCTCGACAATACGGTCCACTTCATGACGAGTCGTGTATAAGGCAAGGCTCGCACGCACTGTGGGTGGAAGGCCCAGCGACTCGTGCAGCGGTTGGGCACAGTGATACCCGCTCCGCACACAAATGCGGTGCCGCTGCGACAAGATGCGGGCGACCGCATGTGATTCGAGGCCGTCGACCGAAAAACTGACAATCGCCCCACGGTCCTGCCCGGCCGGCGGACCGTGGACGGAGACCTTCCGCAGGCGGGACAGCCGATCAACCATGTCGGCAGCCAACTCGTTGACATGCCGCTCAATCGCCTCCATCCCCACGCCATCGAGGTAGTCACTGGCGACCGCCAGGCCGAGCACGCCTTCAATGTTGGGTGTGCCCGGCTCCAGCCGCCACGGGACCTCTCGCGCGGTGAAGCCCTCCGCGTGGACCTCTTCGACCGCCCCCCCGCCGAAGCCCGCATCTGTCAATTCGGCGAGGCAGTTTTCCTTGCCGTGTAAAACGCCGACGCCCGACGGACCACACATCTTGTGGCCCGAGAAACACAAGAAATCGCAGCCGATCGCCTCGACATCGATTGCCCGGTGGGCCACCGCCTGACTCGCATCCACGAGCACGCGGGCCCCGAATTGGTGGGCCAACTCGATGATGGCATCAACCGGCTGAACCGTCCCAAGCGCATTGGAGATCATCGTCACGGCAACGAGCGCCGGCCGATGGGCTTCGAGGCACCGCTGCATGTCATCCAGATCGATCGCACCGCATTCGTCGACGGAAACCGCGACCGTTGTCCCCCGTACTCGCCACGGCAGATCGTTACTGTGATGCTCGCTCCTCCCCACGAGCACGCACGGCGGCCACTCTCTCCCCTCAGCCACCATCCGGATGGCAGCCGTGCAGTTGCTGACGAAAACCACCTCCCGCGTCTGGGCATTGATCCATCCGGCGATCGTCTCACGTGCCGCTTCAAACCGGTCCGTCACGTTCTCCGCCAGCCAGTGCACGCCCCTCCCGGTGTTCGCGGTCTCCGCTTCGTAAAACTCCCGCACCGCGCCGATCACACACGCCGGTTTCAGGCTCGTCGCCGCCGAATCCAGATAGATCGTCGGCGATTCCCCTTCTTGTCCCACCAGCAGGGGGAAATCCCGCCGAATGCGATCAACGTCGTAGGTCACGG
The DNA here is from genome assembly GCA_029259845.1 of Planctomycetaceae bacterium. Classification (GTDB taxonomy): domain Bacteria; phylum Planctomycetota; class Planctomycetia; order Planctomycetales; family Planctomycetaceae; genus JAHBXU01. Next base: position 17,230 of record JAJDEI010000292.1, read on the forward strand.
TGGGCGCAGTCACCACGTTCATGCTCCGAACGCCGCGTATGAGGCGCTCTTGCAATGACAGAACTTGCCGGAACCTTCCGGGGCGATCGTCTTGACCTCACGCAACCGCACGGGGGCATCGGCATCAATAAAACGGCGGACACGCTCGGCCAGTAAGCCGGACGCTTTATCTCCGTTGCGGGGAATAACCTTCAATTCAAAACGGTCGCCGGCACGCTCCACCAACTGGTAATCCGAAACCTGCGGCTGCCGATACAAGTAGTCACCAATCGCCGCATCGGTGAGCACGCTCCGATCCGGTCGCACGAGCGCGTTCTGCAGCCGTCCTTCGGTGAACAATCGCGGAGTGGTCCGCCCACAGTCGCACGGCGACCGTTCGACCCGGACGACGTCGCCAATCTGGTAGCGGATCAGCGGCATGGCACGGTTGTGAAGCTCCGTCACTAACAACGAGCCAAGCTCGCCGTCGGCGACCCGCGCGCCGTCGCGGACAACCTCGAAGTGGCACAGATCCTCAAACAGGTGCATCCCCGTCCGCTGCCGGCAGTCAAAGGCCATCGGCCCCATGTCCGAGCTGCCGTAATCCTCACGCACCTGCCCCCCAAGGACCCGCTCAACATAGTCCTTGATCGGCCGCGCCATCAATGCCCCCATCGGCTTGATGACGGCAATGGGCGGGAACCGATCGCCCGTCCGTTCGACGTGTCGGGCCAACCCGTAAAGGTATTCGGGCAAAGCCTTCAACAGCCGCGGCCGCACCGCTCGCAACTGCGCGACGTACCAACTGGCTCGCTCGTCATCGATCTCGGACCCTTCGGCCCCAAAGGGGGGAAGCAACGTCTGCCGCTTGACCCAATTGTTCATCACCAGACTACGAAGGTCGCCCAGCGCATCCGGGTCGCTCCAACTGCGGCGCAACGCCATCCGGCCCACCTGGCGAAGGACCGACGTCTCGCGGAGTCCCTCGACCCCGCACAGCGCATTGCACGCATCCGGCGGAATGAACGCGCAACGATGGCCGTACTGGTACGGGGTGTCCTCGGTCATCGAGACCATGATCCCCGCCAAGCCGAGGTCGCGCTTGAGAAAATCGTTGACGACGATTGTCCGACGCGTCGTCCCCCGCGTGCCGAACCATCTCCAATCCGACCGGTCGCCCACGTCAGACAGCATGCGATCGGGGAAGTTCGCCTCCAGATCGTCTTTTGTCGTTGGCGGGATGCGTTCGAAGTCGTCCCACGACCGGAGTTCCCCGTCCCGAAGTCCGGCTGCCGCAAGTCGCTCTCGATAGAAGGGAACCGTCGTCGCTGCGTGCCTGACGATGGCCTGCAGACGCTCCCATTGCCATTGCCGCCGCCGCTCCGCCGGCCAGAATTGGCGGGCGCGGATCTCCTTCGCATGCCGGTCAAACCGGCTGCGCGTGGGCCTCAGCATGAGCGGCAACCCGACACGGCTCATCAGCGTGGCGTACATGGTGGCTTGAACCCGTTGATAAAGCGTCCGTGCTGCTTGAACCCACTCCCCCTGAGGCAGGTGCACTCAGGGAGCAGTCGGAGAGCCAACGGTCGGTTAGCTCACCAGAACCTGAAATGCGCGCGTCACAAACGACGGGCCTTCAGCCCGCCATGCGCAGCACGGTCTTGCAGATCAGGGTCAGGTCGAACGAGATCGACTGGCGGCGAATGTACTCTTTGCCGAGTGCGATCTTGTCAGGGAGAATCTGTGTCACATAGGTCGCTTCCGGGTCCTCCGAACGGCCCAGCAGCTCCGCCTCATGCCGGTACTTGAGCGACGCGATGTCCGTAATGCCGGGCCGAAATCTCAACAACTCTTCGTAGTCGTCATAGAATTGCTCGACATAACGGGGCACCTCCGGTCGCGGACCGACGAAACTCATGTCCCCCGTGAGAACATTGATCAACTGAGGAAGCTCGTCGATCTTGGTCGCCCGCAGGAATCGGCCCACGCCGGTGATGCGCGGGTCCCGTCCGGCAGTCAGTTCCCCCCCCTGCCGCGGAGCATCCGCCACCATCGTGCGAAACTTCATGATGTGAAACGACCGAAAGTTCTGTCCAACGCGCTCTTGGGTGAAGAACGCCGGCCCGGCGGACGTCAGTTTGACCAGCGCACACGCCAGCAGGCACAACGGACTCAGCAGGATCAGGCCCAGCAGCGAAAACGTGACGTCGAAAGCGCGTTTCATCGGCGGTATTCATCCACGAGGCCGTTCACTGTCGCAGCAATGAATTCGACGTCGTCGTCGGTCAATTTCAGGTGAATGGGAATGGAGATGATCCGGTCGAACAGATCAGCCGCGCGGGGCAAATCGCTGTTGGCATATCCGAAACGATCGCGATACAGCGGATGCATGTGCAGCGGCAAGTAATGGACGCTCGTGCCGATGCCCGCATCATTCAGCTGAGTGATGAATTCGTTTCGAGAAATCGTCAGGAGCTCGGTTTGCAGGCGGATCACATACAGATGCCACGCATTCTGGACATGCAGTTCCGTCGGCGGCGTGACGACCTCCGGCGTGGGCGCGAATGCCGCGTCGTACCGGGACGCGATCTCCGCGCGGCGTTCCCAAAACCGGTCGCTCTTGGCCAGTTGTTGGATGCCAATTGCCGCAGCGATGTCCGTCATGTTGAACTTGTACCCCGGCGCGGTGATTTCGTAGTACCAGGCCCCCTCGGCACTAAACCGTTTCCAGGCATCCTTGCTGATGCCGTGCATCGACATCAGCCGCACACGGTCGGCCAGCTCCGCGTCGTTCGTTGTCACCATGCCTCCTTCGCCGGTGGTGATCGTCTTGTTCGCGTAAAAGGAGAAGCAGGTGATGTCTCCCAGCCCGCCGATGGGGCGGTCGCCGTACCGGGCGGGCAGCGCATGGGCCGCATCTTCGATGACCCGCAGCCCACGCTCGCCGGCGATGCGGAGCAGGCGTTCCATGTCGCACGGATGACCCCCGTAGTGCACGGGGACGACCGCTTTCGTCCGCGGTGTGATCTTCGCCTCCATCTCGCCGACATCCATCAGGAAATCGGAGCCGCAGTCGACAAGCACCGGAGTCGCCCCCAGATGCATCACGATCTCACCGGTCGAGGCGAACGTCAATGTGGGGAGCAGCACCTCGTCCCCCGGACCCACGCCCACCGCCTCGAGCGCCAAATGCAGCGCCGACGTACAGGAGTTGACCGCAATGGCATGCTCCGCGGCGACCGCCTCGGCAAACAACTGCTCGAATCGCTTGGCCTTCGGGCCGGTCGTCAGCCAACCGGAACGCAGCGTTTCCACAACTGAATCGATCTCTTCATCGCCCAGCAGGGGAGCGAAAAAGGGAATTGTATGCTGACGAAGTGCCTCAACCGCCATGGGTGTTCCTTTAAGCGAGAATCCAACCGTTGGGTTGGTCATGAGTCGAGTGGAGAACATCCGGACTGAGAAACTCGCGACCGTTTGAGCGCCCGAATGTGCCGCCCAAGCCGACTACTTTGCCGCCAAAGCAAGCGTTCACAGGTCGGGGTCAGGCACCATTTTCGGCGGGAGGCGCTGTCCGGCTCAATGACGGTAATGGCCGAAAATGGTGCCTGACCCTGAATCTTTCCGCTGCCAAAAGCCGTGCCACCGCCAGTTACGTTGCCGACATCTCCGCCGGTTCGTCGCTCAACAACGCCTCGGACCAGTCGTCGTCAACCCGCAGCAGAGCGATCAAGCCGGACTCTTTGAGATACTTCACGTTGCTGTACTGCTTGTCGCGGAAGTCGCCCACCGCTCCGCTGGCGACCGCGTCGAGCACCTGTTCGATTCCCTGCTCAATCGTCCATTTCGGCTGAAAACCGAGTTCGGCGGCCGCCTTCTTGAAACAGACGCGATAGTTCCGTTTGTCGATATCATCGTCTGCCACGATCAGATCCGCGGTGAACGCCTGCTCATGGATCAGCTCGCCGACCTGCGCGATGGTGTAGTTCTGTGCGTCGGAACCGATGTTAAAGGTCTGATTCCCAATGGTGGAGAGCGGAGCCTTGAGCAAAGTCGCGACTCCCAGCGCGGCATCATCAACGTGCACGAAGGGCCGCCACTGATCCCCGCCATGCACGGTAATCTTGCCTTCGACCTTGGCCATTGCCGTCAGCAGATTGACGACAAGGTCAAAACGGGTCCGCCCGGAGAGCCCATAGATCGTCGCGAAACGCACGATCGTGGGGGTAAACTGAGCGTCCGCCATCCGCGACAAACCCCGCTCCGCCGCGAGCTTTGTCCGACCGTAAAGGGAGATGGGATTGACCCGCGACTGCTCATCCAGCAACTCATCGCTCGCCCCGTAGACGGAGCAGGTGCTGGCAAAAATAAACCGATGCACCCCGCACGCTTTGGCCACCTGTGCGATCATCTGTGTCGCCGTGAGGTTGACTGCGACGGTCACCTGCTCATCGAGCGCGCTTGCCGGATCACCCACAATGGCTCCCAGATGGACAACCGCGTCCATCCCCTGCATCGCTTCAACGACCTTATCAACATGACGGAAGTCCCCGTCGACAAGCTCCAGCCGCGGATGGCCGACAATGCCCTCAATCGGTTCGTAACCGAAGAGAAAACGGTCGAGGACTCGTACGCGGCAACCCTGGGCGAGCAGCTTGGGCAGCAGGGCGGATCCGATGTATCCGGCACCTCCAATGACCAGCACGTTGCGGGCACTGCCGATGCCGTCGCGAATTCGCGACTCCCGGTCGGGACGGACCACTTTCTCCCACAAGAAACTCCATGTTCGTGCGGAAAGACAAAACGTCAGACAGAACACGGCCGTCAGCAGGAAGGCACCGCGGGGAATGTCCTGAAGTCCAACCAGATCCCAGAACAGGTACGTCAGCACGCCGAAGACCAGAAACGTCAGTCCCACCGCCCTTAAGATAATGAGCGGCTTGTACTTGCTGGTGTAGGAGTCCTTGTACGTGTAGAACCCTTCACAGGCAAAGACCGCCAGACAGATCAGACTGAGGATCGGAGCGTTGTGCCAATAGGCCCGAATAAACTCCCAGAGCGTCGCCCGCGGATCGGTCATCCCCCCTTCGGGGCCCATCGCCATCAGAATCAGAAACCGAATGACCAGCGCGGCGATGAGCGCCAGATTCATCAGCACGACATCCGCGAGCATCCTGACAGCCATTCCGCGGCTGATCTTGCAAGTTGCTTTGATTGTCACAGTCTTATCCTTCTCTCATCCAGGGAACGCACCACGGCATCGCGATCGATGGGCCCGCTGAAGTGACGTTCGTTTTACTCTGCGCTCACACACAGACGCTTGACAACGACGAATCCGGGAATAAATCCATTCCCCGTCAGCCGGAACCGATCAGGGTCCGGTTGTTTCAAAAAGGAGCGTACGCAACTCCGATCGGCGAATCTTTCCGCTCGCGGTCTTGGGAAGCGTTTCCACGACGTGAATCCGTTTCGGCAGCTTGTATCTTGGCAAAGTACGGCGGCAACGCTCCATCAGGGCATCCGTGTCGATCGTGGCGTCGGCCTCCGCTGCAACCACAAACGCCACCGGGACTTCCCCCCAAATCTCATCCGGTTGCCCCACGACGGCCACCTCCGCCACATCCTCGTGACGCAACATGACATCCTCAATCTCGTGCGGCGAAATCCGGTACGCCCCGCTCTTGATCATGTCGTTCTTGCGACCGACGATGTAGAGAAAACCGTCCTCGTCCACGTAGGCCAAATCGCCCGTGCGGAGCCCTTCGGAATGGAGCACCTGCCGCGTCCCCTCCGGGTCGTTCCAGTATCCCATCATGAGGTTCGGGCCACGGGCCACGATTTCCCCCGGTTCGTGAGGGGGCACGTCGCTGCCGAGGTCGTCCAGAACCCGCAGCGTCACGCCGGGAATCCCCCGGCCAATGGAGCCGGGCTTGCGGTCCAGTTCATCGGGCATCAACGTCGACAACCGCGCGGTCGCCTCCGTCTGGCCGTACATCAAAAACAGCTCGCTGTCCGGCAGCATCTCCCGGATCCGCTCGACATGCGAAGGCAACAAGCCTCCGCCGGCACACGTGAGATAACGCAGATGTTTGAACCGACGGCTCCCCAGATCGGACCGAAACAACAGCATCGCAAACGTGGACGGGACACCGGAAAAACCGGTGACCCGCTGCTCCCCCATGAGATCGAGAATCCGGTTCCAGAACACGAACTGATTCGCCAGCACGAGGCGGCCTCCCACCGCCAGGTGAGTGATTAACACGGAGTTCCCGTACGAATAGAAAAACGGCAGCACCGCCAGCACACTGTCCGTCCGCTTCAGTGACAGGTAACGAATAATCGATTCACAGTTGGAAACGAGATTCTTGTGACTGAGCATGACCCCCTTCGGCCGGCCCGTCGTGCCGGACGTGTAAATAATCTGGGCCAACTCCCGCAGCTTCTTCGACCGCGGCAACGGTGTGTCACGTTCCAGCGATTCGTCGTGATCACCGGCATTCTGGGTGAAGGCCTGCCGGAGGTCCGACTGCGGAGCGACCCGGAGGATGATCCGCGGCGTCGAAATCCGCTCACGGAGACGACGCAAGGTTTCTCCAAACGCTTTCCCTTTCTCGCCAAGCACCACGACCGACGGACGGCAGTCATCGAGGATCACCTCGAGCTCCTCCGTCGCCATTTCCGGATTTAAAGCGACCGCCACGCGGCCCGCTTTGAGAATTCCCAGATAACACGCCACATACTGCACGCAATTGGGCAGGATCAGCGCAATCCGGTCACCGGGCTCCGTCCCGGCTGATTCCAACCACTCGGCGAACACCTCCGCTCCCTCCCTGACATCTCGATAAGTGTAGTCTTCTCCCTGATCGCATACCGCCAGCGATTCCGGCGACCGAATCGCCTGCGCTTCAAAAAGCGTCCAAAGTGTTTTCGTCGGCATGGCAGTCACTCAGCGGACGTCGTCAACCTGTTGCATGGGGGCACAGGGAAACACGGCGATCGACGCACGCTCGGGAAATCGGTGAGAAAGGGCGGTCAGTAACTCGTCTCGATCCGAAAAGACGCGATACCCCTCCCAGAACATTTCATGCACGGCCTGTTCGGACACCCCGGGTGCCAACAGCCATAGGTCCCGGCCGCCCAGAACACGAAGCGGCCGCGGCTCGTGATGGCTGACACCCTGCGGATCGAACAGTCCATGCCGGCCAAGCCCTTGCGAACAGGCCGTCATCAGCACCACAAGGCCATCGTCTCGGACGACCGGCCTCGTCGCGGTTTTCCAGGCGACAAACGCATTCACCGCCTGAATCAAATCGCAGTCTTTTGGATACGCGTTGAGAATCACGCAGTCGTAGGAATCGCCAACCGGCGTCGCAAACGCCGTCCGTGCTTGCTCACACGCCGCCCGGTGGGCCGCAACAACATGGCCGGCAAACAGCCCGATCGTTTCGCGAGCCGGGTTCGTCACCGCGCAAACCACGAACGCCAATCCCAACTGCTCCGCGATTTGCTCCGCCTCGGTCCGAAACCGGTTGGCGTTCGGGTCGCCGCCGCCCCGCAATCCAAGTTGAACAAACTTGTGGCTCCGCGCGATGGACGCAAGATCAGCAAGCCCCGGAAGCACCAGTTTCGCTCCACCGCTGAATCCTGCAAACGTGTGAGGCAGCACCGAACCGACAACAATCTTCACATCCGCATCGAGAAACGTCCGATTGAGCTGCAATTCGTGGTCGCCGTACCGCACGCCGGTCGCAGCCAGATTCGACCGGCAATCATGCGATTGAACTCGATGACGGCCGGCAATCTCGGGCCCCAGCTTCAACGCGATTTCCTCGTCGGATAACGCCGCATGCGACCCGGTCGCAACGACGATCCCGATCTGTGTGTCGCCGATCCCGCCGCGCCGCAGCTGTTCGGTCACTTCCGGCAGAATCTCAGCCGCTCGTGTCGGGCGGGCCAAGTCGTCCACCACGAGGCAAGCCGAATTCCCCGCAGCGGCGAGTTCGCCCAGAGACGGACCCTCGATCGGCGCGTTGAGCGCGTCCCGGATTTCGTCCGCCCGAAGAGACCTCCCCCCCCGCGGATTCAGCACATCAACGCGACACGTCTCCGGAAACCGCAGCTCCAACTGCCGTTCCTGATACCACGCGCCCCACGGAACCGAAACAGATTTCAACGCCCGACTCGCCACTCGTTAGGCCGATGCGGTTTCGCTTTCGCCCCGCTTGCTCTGTACCAGAGCCACGATCGCCACCAAGCTGTCGAAATTCTCGGGCGTCATGTCATCGTCGTCGATGCGCACCCGATAACTTGCCTCGATGAACGTAATCAGATCAACCATCGTCAGTGAATCGATGATCCCCTGGTCCAGTAGTGACTCTTCATCCGCGAAATCACCCGCGCCCTGACTTGCACGGTGCTTCACCAGAAAGTCCCGAATTTCATTCTTCAGCACTGCCGTCCCTCCCTCGACCGAGGATCCTTCAAGTTCGCCACAAGTGACATCGTCATGCGTCCCGTCTTCATGCGTCTCGGTTTCATGCGTCTCGGTTTCAAGTGTCTCGGATTGAAGCAACTTGATGTAATACGTCTCAGTCGTCATACGTCCCGATCGCCGACCGTTATCTGCCACGTCTCCGCCCGTTCCAGCAACTCCCGCTGATACAATCGCGAGGGGACATGCGCGAACATCTGCGATTGCTCCGCCCGGGGACGGTATCCCGATCGCATGAGCAGCGGCACAAGCGGATGCTGCTCAAAGACGGTGAAGGTCGCGCTCCGCATCCGGCGTTCTCGTCCCCACCGCGTCGCTTCCGAGAGCAGATCCCTCACAGTCGCCGCATCGTTGGCAGGGAACAGGTCCCGAATCATCAGCGCGTCTGCCTCCCAGTTGAAAATCAGATAACCAACGAGATGACCCTCCCGATACGCGGTCAGCAGTTGTGATTCGTAAAGAGGGTTTGTGCCATAACGCCAGTTGAGATACAAGGCATCGCGAACACCCACGACCGAATTCTGTCCAACCGCGTCTTCGAACAGCCGATCAAAACGTTCGTCAAACCCCGCCGCCTTCCCCCGTTCCACCGTCGACCGCCGCCGGGACCGCTTTTCCGGATCGGCCATCCGCAGCAACGGATCAAGAATAGCCTCTCCCACCTGGGCCAATCTGTGAGATTGCAAACGCTCCTCCAGGAACGGGCCGGTCCGCAGCATCCGCGCATAGCGTTGCATCAGCCCGATTCGCTTATGTCCGACCCGTTGATGCACAGAGGCCATCCGGTCGTTCGGATGGGCATACAGCAGTTCCGCCTCTCCGGCATCGATCGCTTCTTTTGCCGCACGCCGCAGTTTGGCGGCCAAACCGAGCGTGCGGTAACGAGGCAGCACCGAAAAATCCGATCCGATCCACGCCCTGCGAACAACGCCGTCCACAACCACCCGTCTCGGCAGACAGGACGTGAACCCCACCATCTCGCCGCCGTCGCTCGCACCACCGCCGCTCGCATCACCGCCGCTCGCACCACCGCCGAACTTGCGCAAGCTCCAAATGACCGCAGGCCCATCCGGGTTCGCACCGTACAGCCAATCGAATCGCCCCCCCTCGACCCGCCGCGTCCGGGTGGCGTTCATCAGAGCGACCAACTCGTCCCGAATCGGGCCGAGCGACTCCTCCCGAACCACCTCATACCGGGTTGCTGAAGACGTCAGACTCATGGGTATCAATAACTTCTCCGCGGGAGAAACAATCCCAGACCGAATGGAACGGGTCACGCCCGTTACACTCGGGCCGCTGCTAGCCTGAACGCTTTTCGTTCCACAGCTACATCTTCCAGAGTGCGCGAAACCCCGGCTTTCGACTCCAGAAAGTAACGACACGTTTCGGCAATCCGCCCGAGGAACTCCTCTAACTCCGACTCGTCTCCCACATACGGCGACTCACCCGGCACGAGCGAGGAACTGTGGAACATCATCACCAACACGGCCGATGGCGACTCGCAGTAACGGTCGATGAGCGTCTTCATGTCGCGGGCGGTCGCCTGCTCCGGGCTGAGTTTGATTCGCTTGAGCACCTGTGACCGGTCCAGAATCCCTTCGAGCCGCAGCCATCGAAACGGTGCCTTTCCCAACAGAGACTGACACCGCATGGCTCGCGAAAAACTGCTGCGATTAAATCCCACGCTCACTGGGACCTCCAGCAGTTTGCCCGACGCAGCCGCGCAACAAAGGTCCTCGCCACCAACCCAGTAGGGTTGCCACGGCGCGTTGCCGAAATCCGGACCACGATCGGCCGAGTAGTCGGTAAACGGAATCACGCTCGAATCAACCCGGTACCCCAGCTCAGCGAGAACCCGCGCACCGGTAATGTCCAACCCATACCTCCCCGCCCGAAACGAAACCGGCCGCTTGCCAAACCGTTCGGAGATCGCCTCGGTCAGCCATTCGATCTTCGCCCGCTGCAACGATTCCGGCAGATTACACAAGTACGATTCCCGCTGATCGGCGACCTCGTCGATCGGCGGATTGCACCACGGATGCACGTGCGTGCCGATCTCACAACCGCCCGCAGCATGGATCTCCCCCAGAATCGCCGATGCCCGGTCATCCTGAACCACGGGAGCATCCACCAGGTAAACAGGACGGATGCCGAGTTGATCACACAGCGATTGAAACCGAGGCACGCCGCGAATGTTCTCGACCGTATTCCCCGTCATGCGGTACCGACCGCCCCACAACCCTTCCTCTTCCGTGTCGATGGTGACAATCAGCCGCGGGCGATCCGACGAATCGTCTGAGAGTTCCGACTGCCCTTCACCGTCCGCGCGGGAACTTGCCGCCTGTCCCGACGAGGCGATACTCCGACCTTGTTGCGGCGACGACGAATTCAACACCGTTCGCGTTTCTGTCTCGCGGGTGACGGCCATCGGAATCAGGCGAGTTTCGAGACCAGAAGGGGACCAAGACGCCGCGACACGCACAACGGAAGCCGTTGCCAAGCTTGCTGCGCTAGACCAAACCGCTCGCTCGGGCCGTTCGTCGCCTCGGCAGCCGCCCGTTCCTGTCCGAGGAAATACCAGAACAGCGGCGCGGCCTCGGCTCCCCACTGTTTCTTGAATCGATAAGGACCCGAATCGACCGTGCTCCGCCCGAAGTGAAACCACTCATACCCAGCGTCGCACGCCGCCTCCAAAATCCGCCAGTACATCGCATGATTCACACACAGGCTGCCGTACTCGCGCAGACTGGACGCCCACGGAATCTCCAGAATCGAACCATTGCTCATCGTGAAACCGGCACCGATCGTTTTGCCCTTGAGGCTCACCGTCCAGATCCGCACCTCCGGCACAAACCGCTCACACACCGCCCGAAAGAACTTCACCGAATGCGACGGGCTGCCCAAGTCTCGCATATTGCGAGAGTACACTGCGAAGAACTCCGGCAATAATTCCGACCCGCCAAAGTTCACATCGAGCCCTCCTTTTCGCCCTTTGCGCACCTGATTGCGGACGTTGCCTTTCAGGCGATCCCACAGTTCTTCGGAGCGACCCGGCAGCGGCAGCCGCATCAGCACCTTGTCCCGCCGGCAATGAGGGGAAATCCTCGCCTCGCTCAGTTGGCGAAGCTGAAGTGTTTCAAACGCGCCCGAATCGCTTAGGGACTGCGCCGCGCTCACCAGGGCTTGCGACTCCGCCTCACCGTCCGCCAGCACTCCCGCCGCATCGAACCACGGCAGCGACACCAGATGCTTCCCAAACAGCCGGCTCCGTTGCTCAACGAGCGGCAAGGCCCCCACAATCCGCTCCCCCCGATAGGCCGCCAACCGCCGCACCGGCAGCCGATACACCCCGAACACGTCTCCCCAATCCCAGCGGTGAAACAACCCGGCTCCCGCCCCCTGCCCCGCGACATACGCATCCCACGCATCACGGTCACCGCACTCGGCAATCGCATCGGACGCAAAACCTGACGCGAGCGCCTTCGTCGACATGACGGACGTTTCAGTCATGAAGGCGTACTTCCGCTCTGTGCGGCCGCCATCGGGAGTTGGCGGTCGGTTCGCTCCCACGTCCCCTGAGCGGTCTGAAACAACGACTTGACCAGTCCAACGAGCATCGCGAGATGGCTCATCGCGAAGTAGAACGGAATCCCCCCCCACGACGATTCTCGCAGGGGCCGGACAACAGCCGCGACCAGAGCCACGGAATAGCACATCCCCTGCAACCCGACGATCGCCTGCATCACCCAGCCGCTGCTCCACAGCAAGCAGCCTGACACAAACAGGCCGACCAACCAGATCGGCCCCAACCAACGCAGCAACTTATGGGAAACGTATTGCCACAACACGACTGGCTGACTCACCGGAGGCCAAAAACCTCTCCGAACGGATTGCACGGCACCGATCGTCGTTCGAATTCGGCGACGGTACTCCTGCTTCCAACTGGGCGTGCCGTTTTCGTCGGCGATGGCATCCGGCTCATAAATCACACGTTGTCCCTGCTGAACAACGTTCATCGTCGTGGTGAAGTCATCAAGAACCGTGTCGGGGCGCAGCGTACGGTAGTGCTCTCGCCTCAAAACGTACATGCCTCCGTCGACGCAGACGAGGGACCCGAACCGAGATTCGCCCAGTTGCACCGCCCGTTCCAGCTTGTAATAGAGGCTCTCGCCTTCTCCAAAATCCGACTGTTCGCTCGCCAGCCGCACGTCGCCGGTCGCAGCTCCAATCGACGGATCAGACAAATGCGCGACCATCTTGCGAATCGCGTCCGGATGGAACATGACGTTCGCGTCACACAGACAGAGAACCTCCGCCTGGCAGACATCAACCGCATCATTCAGAATCGACGCTTTCCCGCGACGCGGTTGCAAATCCAACACCCGAACGCCCCGGCTTTCAAAGACGCGCGCCTGCTCCACCGTGTCGTCCGCACTGCCGTCGCTGGCGACGATGATCTCCAACCGGTCTTCCGGATAATCGATCGCGAGTGAATTCTCGAGCTTGGCGTGAATGACGACCGATTCATTATGGGCAGGAATGATCAGCGAGACCGACGGCCATTCGCGTGCAACCGGCACAGCGACCGTCCGCCGGGAGACCGCCGCCATCAGCAGCGGATAGATCACCTGCGTATAGACGAGCGCCATCAGCGACACGCTAAACACGATCCACAACACGATGTTCAAATTCACACTCACCCGATTATTTCATGAGGATGTGGAGCCAGGACACGCCCGTTACTCCACGACCGTCAGCAGTTCCTGCCCGGCAGCGACCAGGTCGCGACGCAAGTCGGCCACTTCGCCGGAAAAGTCCTTCTGCCAATCGACCTGATTGGCGACGTCCGTTCCCAGCACGAGCAACTCAGCATGCTCGTAGATCTCTTCAATGTCGGAAACCAGCAGGCCGGCAAGATGGGGCAAATGCTGGTCGACATAGGACCGGTTGCGACCCACCAACCGGGCCGCCTCAACACCCGGATCGTAAATCCGCACGTCGTATCCGCGGCCGATCAGGCTCTCGGCCAGTCGCACCTGCGGGCTTTCGCGGAGATCGTCCGTCCCTGCCTTGAAACTGAGCCCGACCATACCGATGCGGCGGCTCGCCCCCGCCCGTTCCTGAATGTACCGGCTCCCCCGATCCAGCAGTGCGTCGTTCGACGGCAGAATGGCCCGCAACACTTCGGCCGGCACCGCGTCTTTCTCGGCGAAGCGGGTCAAAGCACGCAGGTCTTTGGGAAGGCACGATCCCCCAAACGCAAAACCGGGACGCAAATAAGCCGGCGAAATGTTCAGCCGCTCGTCACGGCAGACGATCTTCATCACGTCCCGGCCGTCGGCTCCCATCGCCCGTGCCAACAGGCCAATTTCGTTCGCGAACGAAACCTTGAGAGCGTGAAACGCATTGCAGGCGTACTTCACCAGCGCGGCTGTCCTCAAATCCGTGACAATCTGCGGCGCGGCGATTTCCGAATACAGGCCGAGCACCCGCTTCGCTGCATCGGTATTATTCGCCCCCACGACGATGAACGGAGGGCTGTCGTAGTCGCGGACCGCCGTCGCCTCCCGCAGAAATTCCGGGTTGTAACAAAGTTGAACGCGATCTCCGATCGGCTCCCCCACCGATCGCTCAAGCGCGGGCAACACCAGTTCTTCCACCAACTGCGGCAACAGGGTCGAGCGAATAACGACGATATAATCCCGATCCGACTCGCTCAGGCACGCGCCGATCTGCTCGACAACCCGCTCAATCGCGGAAACGTCAATGTCGCCGCGGCTGTCCGAAGGCGTTCCCACAGCGATCATCGCCATGTCCGACTGCCCAACGGCCTCCTCGACCGAAGTCGTCGTCGTCAACTGCCCCGTACGGAGGGCCTCTTGCAACAATTCCTCCACGCCGGGCTCAGCGACCGGCGACTCGCCCCGCTCGATCGCTGCTGTCTTCATCCGGTCAATGTCGACGCCGACCACCGTGTGGCCATCGCGGCTCAGGCATGCGGCCGTGACCGTCCCCACATACCCAAGCCCAAAAACCGCGACTTTCTCTGCCATGTCACTCTCCCACCTGACTCAGGACGTTCGTCGCCCTCGTGTGACTGCCCTCGGTATCACAGACACCAGAATCACTGGTCCGGGCAGTCGCAAGACAAATCTTCTCGAACTGCCGGGCGACCACTTCCGTGCCAAAGTTCTCGCACACATGCGCCCGCGCCGCCTGTCCGATTCGCTCCCGTTTTTGCTCATCGGCCAGCAGGCCGACGATGCTTTTTGCCAACAGATCCGGCCCTTCCGCAAGGACAATCTGTTCGCCCTCTCGGAAGGAAAGCCCCTCGGCACCCAGCGGCGTGCTGACCACCGGTTTGGCCATCGCCATCGCTTCGTAAATCTTGATGCGTGTCCCCCCACCAATCCGCAGCGGCACAATTACGACCGCCGACCGGGAATAGTAAGGACGCACATCGGGCACCCCGCCGGTCACTTCGATTCCATCAATCCCATGATACCGCTTGACCTCGTCCGTCGGATTGCGACCGACAATCTGCAGCCGCGCATGGGGCCGCGCCGCCCGGACGCGGGGCCAGAGACTCCGTGCCAGAAACTCCACGCCGTCGACATTGGGCAACCAGTCCATCGACCCGACAAACGACACCAGATTCGGGTCGATCGTTTCCCCACCCGGCTGAAAGAAATCCACATCGACCGCCGTGTCGATCGTTTGGACATGCGACCAACTGTACCGCTGCTCGAACTGTTTCCGGTCCCGGTCGCTCACCGCGATTACCGCATCAAACTGACGACCCGCCTCGCCCTCGAAGCGTCGCATCTTCTTCGCCTGATAGGCCATGTACGCCCGCCGCAGCCTGCCCGCATCGCGCTCGGCATGCCGCTCGAAAATCTCCGCCTCGACGTTGTGCTGAAACAACAACTGCGGCGGTCCTTCCAGGCCGATCGTGTTTGCCGCCATCTGCACGAAATCACAAACCACCAGATCATACGAATTCTCACCAAGCAACTCCTGCGCCCGTTTCCGCAACCGCACATCAAAGTCTTTGGCGACGTTGAAAGGCTTCGCCGTGAACAAATTGCCCGCCAGTTGCCCCGCAAACCGCAGCGACTTTCGCGACGCCTCCCGCCACGGGATCGTCTCGACGGAAAGCCCCAACGCCTCCATCTCCCGCACAGGCTGCTCTTCCCCCGCCTGCACGTTGCACAGATAAGTCACCTCGTGCCACACCGCCAGATGCCGCAACACATTCAACGTCCGAATCTTCCCCCCCGTATCAGCCGGAAAGAGCGGACGTTTTTGCAGGAACAGAATTCTCATGGTGTCGTCGCCGACACATTCCGGCTCTGACCGCAATCTGCCAACCGCTCTTGAAAGAACTCCAGCGTTTCCCGCGCGACGTCGTCCCAGCCGCGGGTGCGAACCGACTGGCTAATCGCCTGGCCGTCCCAGTCTCGTTCCAGCGCCGCACACAACGCTTCCGCCAGTGCCTGCGAGTCATCGACCGGCACAATCAACCCGTTCTGCGGCGGGTCCACATAGCGCTCATTGTCCCCCGCCGCCGTCGTCACGACCGGCACACCACACGCCAATGCCTCCAGCACCGCGTTGCAGCAGCCCTCGCGCCGGCTCGCCAGACTGAACACATCCGCTGCCTGCAGCCAGGTCGCCACTTCGTGCGGCGGTCTGGCTCCCTCAAGTGTCACGTGGTCTTCGAGATGCAGGCGGCCGATCAAATCTCGCAGGCGCGCAGTGTAGCAAGAGTCGGCATCGGTCGCTCCGACGATCGACAACCGCACACTGGCGCGCCGCGTGCCAACCTGCGCCAAAGCTTCGATCAAAACGTGATGCTGTTTCACCGGCTTGACATTGCCAACGCTGACGATCAGCCGCTCGTCCATCTGAACCCCCAGTTTCCGCCGCGCTTCCGCCCGCGATCCGGGATCGAACAGCGTGGAGTCGACCCCATTGGAAATGACAGTGACCTTGTCCGCCGGAATCCCTCGATCGACAATCAGATCCCGCAGCGACTCGCTCACCGCAATACAACCATCCGCCCGCTTGAGGGCATCGGTCATCTTTCGTGCAATCGCCGGTTGTTGCATTTCTTCCTGTTCAACACCCCGAAGCGTCACGAAAACCGGGATCCCCAGGGATGCAGCCGCCTTGACACAACCAACCCCGGTCGGAAAGCCAAAGTGAGCATCAATCAGATCGACCGTGCCAGTTTTCTGCCGTTGACGAAGCATCGGAGCGATACACCGTTCAAGCCACAAACTATCGAGATGCTTCAGAACCAACGGCAGATAAAACATGGGCCGGTCCTGGACCGCCAGTCCATTCTGCAGAGACCGCTCATTCGGCCTCACGTGCCGGTAGAACGGAAACCACGGAATCGGCCGCAACACGCTCACGTCAGCCAGTTCCGACAACGCCTTCAAGCGACGCTGCACAAACACGCCATACTGCGGATGGCCCTGCGTTGGATACAGCGAGCTTACGCTAAGCACGCGCAACCTGCCGTCGGTGTCCAATTGTTGTCGTTGAGTTTTGACGACTCACTCCCGCTGTCATTTAGAACGAACCGCCTCACGACGACGCAGTAGCATCGTCAGCGAGTTACATCGCCACAAACCCCGGCCGACGCGTGCGGCGTCACGTTTGTCCCACTTATGGAGCCGTTTCACCAGTGCGGTGGAGGCTCCTTCGGCTCCGGGGAGGATTCCCAACGGCACGGCCCATTTCGACCAGCCGTAAAACCCCTGCACCGCTTCGATTTCAAAGTACCGCTGAATCGTCTGAAAGTCCCGTTGCGAGAACGGCCAGTTGAAGGCCGCGTCTGAACGAAACAGCCGCGCCGTGCGGCGGATCGCCCACACCGGCCACGACGTCTCCATCGGCTCCATTCCCACCAGCCGGCCGCCCGGCGTCATCCGATGAAAGAGAATCTCCAAAGCATCCTCCAGCGGATGAAACGCGTGCAGCACGCTGTTGGCATAGACAACATCGAATGGTTCGTAAGGAAACTGCGGGTCCAAAAAATCCCCGGCCCTCACCTGAGCCTGCTGCAGGCCGTTTTCATCGAGCTTGCCGCGAAGCACGGCAATCGCCGGCGCGCTCAAGTCGAAGGCCAGATAAAACCCGGCCGACTGAGCCATGTGGATGCTGATGTTGTTGCCCGCACCACAGCCGAGATCCAGAACGCGCTGGCCCCCCAAATCCGACAGCCATCCGCGCTGGCGCTCGCGAAAATCCCGCTTGATCCCACTGTTCGACCGAATGCGATCCATCAATCCGCGCATTCGCCCCCACTGACGGGTCAGCACATTGCCACGCTCGTTGAAGTTTGTCTCAAAGTTTTCGCCATACCACTTTCGTGCGGCTTCACGATCACATTCCATCGTTGGCTCAAGGGTCACCTGGGGTGTTCTCACAGTGCAACGAACTCCTTAACTCGTGCTGTTGCTGGCGGATTCTCCGGTCAGCAGGAGGCCCATTCTAGTCGTCGCTTCGACGGAGTTTGTCCAATAAATGAGAATCGGACGTTAAGTTGATTTCGTGCCGATGACAGATGTCAACCGATCAAGTGCGGCAACCTCTTTGAGCCCCGCTTCTTCAAACCATCGCGTGACTTCGGATGGTGTATGAGTGAACGCATACTCTGGAGAAAGATTGTCAAAATCTCCCAACACCCTCATCCAGAATGTCCGCCCACTCTTGGGCGCCGATCCTGGAATCAAAGAATTAAACCTCCAGCCACCGGGGAGAGCTCGTATCCAGGTAAATAGCGATTGGTTCATAATACAACCCGCATATAGGACCCGATGCGGAAGTCGTGTTGTAATGACTCTCCAACGATTCGACGAAGCCTTCTGGTGCGGATGATAGACCCATATCGAAATCCGTCCCTCTTCTGTCACTAAGGGGACCAGTGCCTGAAATGCGATCTTCGTGTCAGGCGTATGATGCAGGACTCCTATAGAATAGACGTTGTCGAAGCAACCATTTCGAAACGGCATCTCGAACAAATCACACTGCACCAAGTGTACGTTTTTCCGGGAACCGACAAAGTCCCGCGCCAATTCGATCGAATGCGTACTCAAATCGACTCCGATGACCTCACCTCCCAAGCGGTCCACAACATCCAAAAAACGTCCATAGCCACAACCGACTTCCAAGTTGAGCCCTGTCCGCACAGATTCCTCATCGAAACCGGTAGTAGGAATGAATAGTCGATCCCCCGATCGATCTTTTTGATATCCATGAAAGTGCTTTCGCACATAGAGTCGCTGGACCGAAAAGGAACCTGCGTACTTGTCGGCGTCAACGAACCTGGGAATCGAGCCACTGATCGGGAACTGCTGGCTACACGACGCACATGTCAACCGGCCAGTGACAATTTCGTCGCCCTGCTGTTCGGAGACATGCAGCTGAAAATCTGACTCGCAGGTCGGACACGCGAGGTGCTTAAGGAGGGTCCGTTTCATCGTCTGATCAATGCAAGAATTAGACAGGAATTGGGTGAGGTTCGTCCGACGGCCCATGCTGCACATCGGCCCATTGCGGCACGACCTGAACCGGAACTAGCATCCATCGCCCCACAGGTGCGGCTACCATCACGCGGTCGTAAGCAGCGATGAGTGCAACCATCCAGTAGCCCCATTCGTTGTCCAACAGATCCCCAAACGCGGACGTGATACAGAAAGCAGCCATTCCGGCCAGCATCGCAGCACCTAACACGGCGTCTTTGGCGCGATCGGCCCGGCTCAACACCCTGGCCTTCCGGTAAGCAAGAATGCAGGCATACCCGATCAGGGCGAACCGAAGTGCGAATCCCTGAATCCCCCACTGACAAGCCTCGTTGATCAGTCCGCTATGAACCGATCTCCTTTCAAAGTTGTGGCCGATCGCTGAAAGGTAGGCCATCCCGTACGCTCTCTTGAATCCGTCGCCCCCGGCCCCCAAAGGATGGTCCTGAATCATTCTTAGGCCCGCTCCCCAGTAATCCAGCCGGCTCTGGGCAGATGAGTCACGGTCCTCCTCGCTGGCAAACGTTGTAGAGAAGCGACGTGTGAGGCTCTCGTCCCGCATCAACGCTAGCGTCCCCAATCCTCCCAGTAGGACGACAACCAATGCGATCCGCCGCGCCCTCCGCGGCGCAAACACCAGAAACACGGGTGCCGACAGCAAGGCTGCGAGAAAAGCGCCACGACTTTTCCCCATCAGCAACGTGTTGACCGTAAACGGTGCCGCCAGGATCACCCCCAGCCGCTGCCAGCGATTTCCGCAAAGCAGCACCGCCCCCATCAGCGGCATGATCGTGACGATCAGCGATCCGAGTTCGTTCGAGGCACGCGCGGTCGATGGTCCGATATTTTCCAACCGGCCCTTCACGTGCGATCCGGCATCGTTGACCTTCACTTCATAACCAATGTGGCCCAACGCGACGACGAAAATCATAATCATCGTGATGAGGTCACTGCGGTCGACAACGGCCGTCTTCATCAGGAAAAAGAGCAGCACGAACTTGAGCAACAGTTCGTACGCCTTGGCACTCACCGCCAAATCCGGCGCGAGCAGGAAATGGACGAACGTCGCATTCAAGGCGATCGCGATCATCAGGAAACTCAACCAGTCCGTGCGGTGCCGCTCGAACCAAGGCTGCCCTCTCAGGAGGACTGCAGCCAGGGTGATGACTCCCGCAATCAGATTCCAACGGACCGACGCGATCGGCCCTCCCCACCACCACATCGTGGGGTCGCCGAAAAAGCTGAGAAAATACAGCGCAATCCCCCACACCGGGCGCACGAAGGCCAAGACGGCGAACAGGCCGTACGCGGCCAGCCAGGCGAGGAGGGTGAGACTCATAGATTAAACTGCAGCCGTAAGTTGGTTTTGATGCCACCAACGGGCGAAGACGAGAAATCGCCAAAGTTGGCTTTTCCGCGAGCGTCGACCGCTGAAATGCTCCTCCGCCAAACCGCGGAGTTCGCGCATATTAAACAGTCCCGATCGTTCGAGAGCCGCATCATGCAGCGCCTCGTTGAGCTGAGGTTTGAGCTCTCCCCGAAACCATTCCGTTAGGGGGATGGAGAAGCCGCGCTTCCTGGGATCGAGTACCGAAGCCGGCAGGTCGTCGCAGAACGTGTCCTTGAGGATCACCTTGGTGTCGCCGCCGCGAATTTTCCAACCGACCGGCATCCGGGCCGCGGATTCGATGACACGGTAGTCGAGAAACGGTGAGCGGACCTCCAGTGAATGGGCCATCGACATGCGATCGACCTTCGTGAGGATGTCGTCCGCCAGGTACCAATTGACGTCGAATCTCGCGTATTTGGTGAGCGGGTCGCTCCATCCATTGGCATCCGCGGAATGCGGCTCGCCAAGGTCCTCCAGCAAGCTGTGATCAACCGTTTCGAGAAAGCCCCGAGAAAAGAAGTCGCGAGCCTCCATCTCCTGAGTCCCCACGGCAAAAAACTCCAAATTGCTCGTACCGAGACTGCGAAAATACATGCGCCCGGGTGCCGCGCGGGGCAACAGCCGGTGAATCCCCGACCCGACAGCCGCCCACACGGGCTGCAAACGGCCCGCTTCGCGGCGATCGAGGACGGCACGATACCGACGATACCCCCCAAAGCTCTCGTCGCCTCCATCACCAGCAAGTGCCACGGTGACGTGTTCCCGGGTCATCCGAGAGAGGTAGTACGTCGGCACGGCTGACGAATCGCCGAACGGTTCATCGCAGAACCGAATAATGTCATCCAGCACCGAAATTGCGTCCGGCTTCACGACGAATTCCCGATGTTCGGTCCCGTACCGCTGGGCAACGGCCCGTGCGTACTCCCGTTCGCTGTAGCCCGCCTCTTCGAAGTCGATGAAGAATGTCTGGATCGGCCGGTCGCTGAGCTGCGCCATCAAAGCGACGGTGATACTCGAATCAAGTCCGCCACTTAGAAAGGCGCCCAACGGCACGTCACTGACCATGCGGAGTCTGGTCGCATCGGTCAGCAATTCACGCAGTGCCGGTCGGGCGGCGTGATAGTCCGTCGCCATCGGCTGATGCACCGGATACTCCCAGTACCGCTGCATCCGCACTCCCCCCTGGTCAGCGACAAGAACAGTCGCTGGCGGAAGCTTGCGCACGTCCCGATAGATCGACCGCGGTTGGGGCACATACCCCAGCACCATATAGTTATAGACAGCCTGCGGATCGAGCCGCCGCGGCACCTCTCCATCCTGCAGGATGGTCTTAATCTCTGAGCCAAAGACCAGCTTGCCGTTCACATCCGCGTAATACAGCGGCTTCTGCCCCAAACGGTCGCGGACGAGCAGGAAACGGCGTCGACGGATGTCCCATAAGGCGATAGCGAACATGCCGTTAAGATGCTCCGGAAAAGAGTCGCCGTACTCCTCGTAAAGATGAACAATCACTTCGGTATCGGTGTCCGTCGCGAACCGATGCCCTTTTGATTCGAGGATCGCCCGCAGTTCAGCGAAGTTGTAAATCTCTCCATTAAACACAACAACAACGGAACGGTCTTCATTAAAGATCGGCTGCGACCCGGTATCGAGGTCGATAATACTCAAACGACGCATGCCCAGGGCCACCTGCTTATCGCAATAGATGCCCTCCTCATCAGGACCACGATGCACGATCTGGTCGCACATCTGCCGCGTCAGTGCAGCGCTCACGCCGGCTGCGCCTTCACGATAAGCGAATGTTCCACAAATCCCGCACACAGGCCGACTACCTCTCCCCCAATGTTGAGCAGGAATACACCCAGGCCGGGTGAGAGTCTGCCTGAGTCGCGCGGACGCTCCTCTCCTCATCGCGCATCTGAAATGGGGGAAACTTGTGTCTCATGCGTAGACGGACTCCCGCACGATCGGCGATCTCATTGGCGCTGCCGGGTTGATCACATGGTCCAATTCGCCGGCAAGCAATTCGACCGTTCGTCGAACGTCGAACACCTCGCGAACATCATCCCACTTCTGCGAGTCGGACAACTCCGGGAACCGCGTGAGCGCCGATCGGATCGCGGTCGCGATCCCCTCCGCATCGTCGGGGCGGGCAACAACACCAATGTCGTGAGTGCGGATCAACTCGGCCGATGCTCCTTCGTCGGCCAACGCGAGAATCGGCTTCCCGAAGGACATCATTTCGAACAGCTTTCCAGGGACCTGAATGGCCGTCCCCGGCTGAAGCAGGACGAACAAATCCGCCCGGGCCATTCGGTTCAGGCACTCTGCATGGGGAACCGCAGGATCGATCGTCACCGCTCCTGCGAGTCCCTGTTCGGCAACGAAAGATTCCAGCACAAACCGCGGGTCGCACGCGCCGATCTGTTCGAACTCAATGCGAAGGCCCGCCCCACGCAGATCGGCAATCGCCTGCAGTAACGGTCGCGGGTCGCGTTTCCGGTACAGGGAACCCGGATGACACAACCGCACCGGCGCCTCGGCGTCAATCGACCTTGTTCCAATCGCACCGCTGCCTAACTGCCGAACCTGCTCGCTCAGTCGGGGATCACACGCATTGGGAATCGTGACAAACACGGATGAATCCCGGTCGCCGTAGAAGGACCGAAACTCGGCGGCCATCGGCTCGGTGTTCAGGATGACGCGGTCCGCGTGCCGAACACATGTCCGTTCGAACCGTCCCAGCAACCGCTGTCCCCAGGGGTTCTGCGCCTTAAAACCCCAAGGCCGACGTGCCCAGGGATCACGAAAATCCGCCAACCACGGTGTGCGAGTCATCCTCTTCACCGCCAGGCCGATCAGGTGTGTGCTGTGTGGCGGACCGGAGGTGACCACCACATCCGGCTGCGACTGGCGAACCATCGTAATCGCCTTCCGCACCGTCGCCACACTCCAGGCGATATCCTTGTCCGGTGTCGTGAGGGACAGATCACGGAGGTTTCTGGCGAACGATCGCAGCACGCCTGCATCGCGCTTCGCCGTCGCAGGCGAACGCTTTACCTCCGACGAAGTACCAGACCCGCTCTCACCCACGAACGTCCCGAGGTCGGACTTTACACCGTCAGACGTCCCATAGTCCCGCCCCAACGCCCGCGTCCGGCGGACAATCAAGTCGCGCGGCAGATCAAACTCGGCAGCCAACTCCTCACAAAGACCGTCTTCCGTCCCCTCGGACAGCACGCACGGCTCCCATCCCTGGTCCGGCAGGTGCCGCGTAAATCGGACGATCCGGTGAATCCCCGCACAGGTCGATGGCGGGAACGCCGTCGTGATAATCAAGACACGTCGCTGCGTCATCTCGCGAGCGGCTCCGGCTGGGTGGCGGACGGAAAAGACGTCACCGTCTCCTTCTTCGGCCGTTGCGGCTGGTTCGCAGGCATCAACCGTTCGTAAAGGTCTTCATAAGCAGACAACATCGTCTCCAACCCATAGCGCGAGCCGTGCCGAGCCGTTGCACGCTGCCCATGCCCCATTCTCGCCGGAGACGGAAGCATCCGCCCGATGCCTCGGGCCAGCTCGTCCGGACGTCCCGCGGCCACGATCACGCCGCAGCCATCCTCGTCACCACTCTCGGCACCGCCGATTTCGCCACCGACCAGCGTCCCGTTTTCTCCCACGTCCGTCACCACCAAGGGCCGCCCCATCGCCATCGCCTCCAGCACCGATTGGCTCATCCCTTCGCTGAGACTGCAGTTCACGTAGATGTCCATCGCTTTCAACCAGTCGCCCACGTTCGATTGCTCACCCACCAGATGCACGCGATCGCCGACTCGCAATTCGGCAACCACCTCCCGGAGTAACGGCATCTCCGGCCCGTCGCCGACGATGACCACATGCACGCAACCGCCGCCCTGCTCCATTTGTGCTGCCGCGCGGATCAACGTGGGAAAATCCTTTACCGGCACCAGCCGCCCCACGCTCCCCACCACAATCGCGTCCGCTGGAATCCCCTGCGACGCCCGCAGCCGCCGCGCCGCCTCCCCGGACGCGTCGTGACCGGGAACCTCCACACCGTTCGGGATCACCTGAATCGAGTCAGCCGCCACGCCCCACGTGCCGATTAAGTCGTCTCGCACAGAGCCCGCCACCGCCACCACCGCATCCGCGCGGCTGCAAGCCCAACGCGTCGCCATCCGCCGCGCCGCCTGCTTCCATCGTGCAGCGTCCTGTCCATGATGAAACATCCCCCGCTGAGCATGCACATGCGCCGGCGTCCCCGCCCACCGCCGCGCGAGCGTTGTCTCCACCAGCGTCACCCAGTTATGCGAATGCGCCACATCCACCCGTTCCCGCTTGAGCACCTCCGCCAACCGCCGCACCATCCGCCAATCATTTCCCGGCCGTTTCCGCAGCTCAAACACCGGCACATCGTCCCGCCCGATCCACGCCTCCGCCCCCCCCGACTCCGTCAAACAAATCACCACCGGCCGAAACCGCCCCCGATCCAACCCCGCCCCCAACCGAGCCACACAACGCTCCAACCCCCCGTAACAAAAAGAGTTCACGATGTACGCGACCGAAATCATCACCGCCGACCCTTCAAGGCAGCGATGCCCCAACCAGATGCCACTACCTTCCTCGTATACGGAACGTAGACGAGACCCTGGGGTACGACTCCGAGGGAAAGCCGGTGAAACATCCGAGCGCGATTCATGTCACCCACATTCCGATATCGCTCAGCAACAGAATGGTAGGCCCTGGCGAGCTTTCCTTTCAGCATTTTCATGTATTTGCTCGGTGGACGCATGCTCCGAATGGCACACCAGACGGCGGCCACGCTCAACTGATATCCAAGCGACTTAGACTCAGATTGAGCAGTGTCGTGAATGACATACTCCGCATCATCAATCACGGACACATTTCGACTAAACAACATCTTTGCTGTACAGAAAGTCCATGAAAAGCCGTGGTCATAGTACCGGTCGTCCAAGAGATGCTTTGCACCATACTTTTGATCGCGATAGTCGACAGAAAAGAAATTGCCATCAAAGCGACTTGACCGGAACAGCGTCGCGCAGGAAGCGTTCCAATTCCCCTGCAACAGCGAACCAAACAGATCTCGATTGTCAAATCGCTTCCGATCGATCACCAAGCGGCGACCGGAACCCTCGCCGCGAAAGCCGTCTGTCGCAACAGCATCGCACTCGGCGTCGTCCTGGAGGAACTCAAACCGCCTTGCGATTGATGTCGGGCCAAGTTCATCGTCGTCATCAAGGAAGCAGAAGCTGTCTGTAGACGCGGCATCTCTGCCCAGCGCCATCGCGTTCTGCTGACTTGGAAGTTTGTTTCGAACGGTGACGATCCGCTCACGTGATCCGATTAGCTTGAACAATTCCTCGTCGACAGATTCGCCGTTCACGCTGACGATAATCTGGACATCACAGAAGCTCTGCGCCTGGATTGATGCAATCGCGCGCATCAGCGACTCCCGTCGCGCTGTCGTGCATACGGTGGGGATGATGACGCTAACCGACATCTATTACACGCCATAACATGGAAGGGTCTTTCTTGCCACTCAGTCATTCGACCGAGGGTGCGAGGCATGCATGTTCCTAGCGAATCCGTTCATCATCTCGCATTGCAAATCCGTGCTCCAGGCAGTCCCTAACGAGTCCCTTGCAGGACAACTTGAATGGCCTGCTCCGTCTGCTCCGCAACGCGATCCCAGTTGTAGAACGACTCCGCCTTCTGGCGCGCCGCCCGCCCAAAACGTTGCCGCAATTCAGGATCGCGCAACAACGAAACGACCGCCGATTGCATCTGATCCAAGCATTCGCCGACGAGGAGTCCATCAACTTTATGTGTTAATGTTCGGGAAATTTCTCCGACGTCAGTTGCAACAATTGGTTTCCCAGCCGCCATATATTCGTAGAGCTTGACGGGGGAGTTGTAGAACCCGCCATCTCCATAGGCGGTGAGGTCATACACGCACAGGCACACGTCCGCAACTGCCACATACCGACCGATGTCTTCGTGCGGCACGCGTCCCAACTGAACCACATTTGGTGGCAGATTCTGCAGATCGGCACGACGGTCTCCAGCCATGATGAATTGTGACTCGACGCTGGCCGCTTGGAGGCGACGAGCCAGTTCGACGATGATGCGGTCTCCCTCCCACGGGAAATGCCCGGCTCCCATCCAGAAAATCGCGGGGAGCTTGGGATCGATCCGCGGGTCTCTGACCGGCACAACATGGGGAGAGAATCTCTGACAGTCGGCCCCGTTGGGGGCGTAGATCACATTGGTCAAGCCGATTGTTTCGCGGGCGTAACGAACCATCTCGCCGGACACGCAAAAAGTGACGTCAACATGGCGAGCCGCTTCCCTCGCCGCGCTTTCGAGAGTCCCAACTTCACTTGCTGCCCTGCCCTTGCTGATACACACCTCGCCAAGAGGTGCGTTCATTTCCCAAGCAAGAGGGATTCGCTTGATCCGCCGCAGCATTCGAAGAGATCGCGGCAACACGCCAGGCCGCTTATGATGTGCGGCCACCCGGCAATAGAAAGCGTCGGTCCAAAGAGCAGCTTGCAGGGCACCAATCCGCGACCGCGGGAACGTTTGGTGACCATCGCTTGCCGCGTCATCTCGGAAAACGGCCACCTCGTGCCCACGCTTCACCAATGCACGTGACAATTGGCGAAAGTGTACACTTCCTCCACCAAAGGAGCCTTGTCCGGACACGGTTGAGACGAATGTAATCTTCATCTTTGGACCAAGGCGGTCGGCTCGGCAGCGCCACAAGCGGCTCCAATAACCCACATTTGGCGTTTCACAAACCGACTCCCGTCTCCAGCATCCGACGATCGCGTTCGTTCTCTTCATCTCGCAGCGGAGTGACATTTGCCGCACGATTCAGAATGGTCGCCAACCGGTTGATGCTGCGCTCCACCGTGTAGTTCGCCGAAACATGATCGCGCGCGGCACGGCCCAAGCCGCCAGCCAGTGTGGCATCCAAGGCCAATTCGGTCATCGCTTTGGCCATTCCACCGACGTCTCTTTCATCGACTAGTAGCCCTGTCCTGCGCTCGATGACGACGTCAGGGATGCCCGCATGACGGGTGGAAACAACGGGCAGACCACTGGCACCGGCTTCCAGTATGGCGACTGGAGTTCCTTCACAGTCTCCGTTTGATGCTTCGACTGAGTGTTGGACGAAACAGCGGGCCTGGCGCATTTCCTCCTGAACGACACCACTCGGCTGAGGTCCAAGGAAGTTGATTCGGTCGCTCACGCAAAGCCCTTCGGCGAGATCCCGGCACGCTGCCAGCAGAGGTCCGTTGCCGATCATCCGCAGTCGAACGTTGGGAATCGCCTTAGCGGTCTGCGCGAAGGCTGAGATTGTCAGGTGCGGAGCCTTCTTCTCCACGAACCGCCCCACGGCCACAAAGGTGGCCGGAGCGCCGGCGGGATCTGCACCTCCAAACTGTGCGCAGTCAATTCCGTAATGATTCAGATGCAACTTGTTCTCCGGACAACCTTTAGCGATCAGCCGCTCCTGCATCGCGCGGGAAACTGCGATTACGGCAACCGACTGATCGAAGAGACGGCCATAAGCATCTCGATGGCCCTCCAAAACATCCCGTTGAGTCGCGTCGTAACCGTGGAAATGGACGACCAATGGAAGCTTGGCAATTCGACACGCCTCCATCGCCGCGACACCCGTCGGTCCGTATTCAGCAAGAACCACGTCCGGCTTGAACCTCCGAAACGCTGCCAAATAACCGGCTGTGCGCTCCCACTCCCACGTGCGACGCGCGATCACTCGGCCACACTTCCGCCACGCACGGGCCGCCACCGCCTGCGACAAAACCGAGACCCCTCCAACGCATGGAATCCTCCCGTGCAGCGATGTCACAAGTCCCGGCAGCCTTTCGACGTGCGCACGGATGAACGTCTCGGAAACTTTGTTCAAAGCCGGTTGGATGATACAGATGTGCATTCGTGCATTTACCGGCACTACGTGCCGAGATCTCTTGCGAGCCGCCTTGCGTCCCAACGTAACAGCAACTCCTCACCCAGGAACAACCGCACGCTCTTTCGCGGTCTTTTCAGCTACGAGAACGTAGACACACGCGTCCCGGTTACGGGATTCCACGGTGCACCGTCCATCTGCACGCTCGATACGCCACTGCATGAAGCGTATGAAGAGACTGCGCAATCGCTTGGGGACGCGGGGAAGGACTGCATCCTGCCAAAGCTGGAGTGCCGTCGCCTCTGGCCCCATGATGCCCGCCCATCGCGTGATGCGAAACCCGGCACGAGTCACATCGCGCCGCAGACCGTCGCACGTCCACCGCTGATAGTCTGTCGGGTCAGGGTGATACCGCCATACACCGTGTGTTGACAGGATCAGTCGCCCCCCGGTTCGCAATATCCGCCAAGCTTCGTGCAGGTACGCCGCCGGGTCCTCCACATGCTCAAGAACTTGGCTCGATAGCACGACATCGACACTCCCCGACTCCAGGGGGACGTGCCCCGGAACTTCCATGACGAGGTCGGCGTCGTCATTTCCAGGCAGGTCGCACCCGACGTATGTCGAAACATGTTCAACGAACAAGGGCCGATACGGCATGTTCCCACAGCCGAAGTCCAACAACCGATTCGCGTTCAGCGAGGCAACGTCATTAGATGCAATCTGTTGCATCGTCTTCCGCAGGCACATCAAATGCCAGTAAATACGGCTTGAGACTGACGGCGCCAACCGGTCACCCCGCACCGTTGGTTTCAACGGAGCCGACAAAGTCGAAGCGACGGCAGACTTGGACTTATCACTCAACGCGAGTCACCCTGGTGAACAACGAATTCCCCAACATCATACTTCGTGGCAACTGCTGCCAGGCTTAATCGCTAATCGGCCGGTGTAGTCAATTCGACTAAGGAAGAGCGGGATATTGTGCTCGGAAACATATTCATCGACCGCCCTGCGTGCTCCTTCCCAATGACCATAGTCGTCCACAATTAATACGCCACCAACCGTTAGGAGGGGATAAAGATACTCGAGTTCGTGACGCGTCGACTTGTACCAATCCGTATCCAAGCGGAGTAACGCTACCCTCTCTAATTCATCGTGAGGCAAAGTCTCTTCGACAGGGCCTATAACAAAATGCATGCGACTTACGTCGTAGCCTGTGCTAGCGAGGGCCGTCTGCACGTCTTCTAGATTCGAACGTGCCCAGACCCAAGATGTATCTTTGTCTGAGGTTTCTAACAACGCTGCCGCAGCAGCACCTCGACAATCTCTATCAATTGCCTCAGGAGCGGTCATTCCTTCGAACGTATCGAACAGGAACAATTCCCGGTCGTGTATCCCTAGGCGATGAAGCGTCAATGCGACTGCCATCATGCTTCCGCCTTTCCAAACACCACACTCCACAAAAGAACCGGGTATATCGTTGGCCACCAAGTATTCCACGGCATTACACAGTGACGCGACGCGCTCTATCGATGTCATCGTGTATGGCTTGACAGCGTCGAACACTTCCAGTGTCACTTGACCAAAGTCGGCCTTGTCGCGCCCAGTTCGCGCACTGCCACTTCCACGCAGACCCCTATTGCGGCTTGTGGAGAAACGCTGCAACGTTCGTTTTGCAAGAGAAATCATATGTTGCACAGGCCCTCGTGTTATCAGGTCGCGAACAGGATCGCTTCACCGGATTGACTGTTGAGACAAGGCGAATCTCCCAAATGACGTATAGCCCACTCGAAATCTTCGACATATGCACACGTGCCAGGACGCCAGGGAAACTCTCTGGATATTCGGTGCATCACGATTTCGAATGGGCAGACGTTTTCAATGGTCTCAAACTTTCTGCCACCTGGTCCCTCGCCGAAATGAACGGTCAATGTGTATTTGCCAAGATAGAGGCGACAACGAGGCACGACTGACAGCAATTCATATACCCCTGGGGTCCGACACATAGGGCGCTCAGAATCGAATGTCCAGATATGGTTTATCGGTCGCCCAAGGTTGTCACAGATCTGAAACGATAGGGAGGCAGACGAAACGACTACTGGGGTGCTAATCAGAAATCGTAGCTGCAACGGTTGACCATGTTGATGAATCGCGTTTCCTTCGGACGTGACGACATCTGCTCGGATAACACGCGGTCCGTCTTTGCTTGGGTTGTTCGAGTAAGCGCCCTGTTGATGAGACGGTGCCTCTAAGTACTTTTGAATGACCGCGCGAGGATCACCGTCTTGAATGTTGGTCCCGTGTTGAATCAGAAGGCAACGGTCGGTCAATGTAGAGACGGCTTGCATGTTGTGGCTGACGAAAAGCACTGTCCGTCCGGCGTCAGCAACATCCTGCATCTTCCCCAAGCACTTCTTTTGAAACTCCGCGTCGCCGACGGCGAGGACTTCGTCGATGATGAGGATTTCGGGTTCGAGGTGGGCGGCGACGGCGAACGCTAAACGGACTTTCATGCCGCTCGAATAACGCTTGATCGGGGTGTCGAGGAACTTTTCCACGCCGGAGAAGTCCACAATTTCGTCGAACTTGCGGTCGATCTCGCGCTTGGTCATGCCCAGGATCGTGCCGTTCATGTAGACGTTTTCGCGCCCCGACAGCTCCGGGTGGAAGCCCGTGCCGACTTCCAGCAGGCTCGACACGCGGCCGCGGATGATCGCGCGGCCACTGGTCGGCTTGGTGATGCGGCTGAGAATCTTCAAGAGCGTCGATTTGCCCGCCCCGTTGCGGCCGATCACCCCCAGCACTTCCCCCTCCTGGACCTCAAACGACACGTCCTTGAGCGCCCAGATGATGTCCTCCGCGTCGCCGTTTTTGCTGTAGGTATCCAGCCCCCGCAGCCGCTTGAAATTCTTGAGCGGAGCCCGCAGCACGGAGGTCGCTGCGCTCAACAGCGTGTCCGGAATCTCCTCTTTGAGCCCAATGCGATAGGCCTTGCTGAGGTTTTCGACGGTGATGGCGGCGGACATGTTGGGTGCTGGTTGCTGGTTGCTGGTTGCTGGTTGCTGGTTGTTAGTTGCTAGTTAGCGTTGGCGGATTTTTCGGTGGAGGCTGGCGAGCATTTTTTCCAGTTGGATGCACTCCTTGATATGTTCGTTGAGGCTTTCGTGTGTCAGATAGCCGGCGTCTCGGAGTTTGTAGAGCCAGTTTTCCGCTTCGTTGGCTTCGCCGAGGGCGATGCTCAACGAGTTGACAAACTTGGCTTGGCTGCGATTGAAGCCCTCGGCGATGTTGGCCCCGATGGACCCGACACTGCGAAGCAACTGATCGGTGAAGATCGCAGCCGCGCGATTTTGGGGCAACTGTTCGAGTTCCCGTAACAGGTCGAGGAAGATCTGATGGGATTTTCTCCAGACCTCAAGATCGGTGAAGTGACGGATCGGCGACTCATCATGTTCACGCGATTCGTCCATGAACTATCACCCATCAACAAGCAACTAGCAACTTTTTCAAGCCACGTCTGCGAAGATTTGTTCTTTGCGGCGGAAGTACATGGCACCGGTAACGGCAATGACGCTTGCTGTGAGGCTGCCCAGGCCGATCTCCGTCCACGGCATGGCCCGCGTGCCCAGCAGGGCCGAGCGGAAGCCCTCGATCACACCCACCATGGGGTTGAAACTGTAGAGCAGCCGCGGGTTGATGGTCAGCTCACCCCACTGATAACTCTCCGGAATGATGCTGACCGAATAAACGACCGGCGCGGCATACATCAGGATTTGCACGAGGAAGGACATGGCGTACTTGACGTCGCGGTACTGGATGGCCAGGGCGGTCAGCCACATGCCCAGGCCGGCGGCGGTCAGCATCATCAGGCCGATGAGCAAGGGCAGCGCCAGGATGCCCCAGTTGGGCGTCATGCGGAACCAGGCCATCAAGCCGGCCAGCACGACCATGGAGATGCTGAAGTCGACGAGTTTGGACAGCACCGCCGAGAGCGGCAGGATCATCCGCGGGAAGTAGACCTTGCTGATCATGTTCGCATTGGAGACTAGGCTGTTGGTCCCCTCGGTGAGCGAGTTGGCGAAGTAGGTCCAAGGCACCAGAGCGGCGAAGCTGAAGACGGCATACGGGACGCCGTCGGACTCGATTTTGGCCAGCTTGCCGAAGATGATCGTGAACACCAGCATGGAAAACAGCGGCTGAATGACGGCCCAGGCAATGCCCAGCGTGCTTTGGGCATACATCACTTTGATGTTGCGCCAGACGAGGAACCGAAACAGGTCCCGGAACTGGTAGAGTTCGTGGAAGTCGATGAAGCTCCAGGCGGAGTCGGGCTCGACGACCGTGACCGGCACGGGGACATCCGTCGCAATGTTGGCGGCGTCCGGCGTTTGGGGACGGTCGATTTCAGGTTCGATCAAGGCGGAAGACATAGACGTTATTGATACACGTAGCGTGGTACGGGATTCAACCGCGAAATTCAGACAGCACTGCGAGCGGTTTCCTGTCGGGCAGGCGCCAGTCGTCAGTTTGTGGGGACGCGCTCTTTCGTGGGGACCGTGTGCTGACGGCAGCCTGAAGGCTGGACTCCAACGGTGAGGTCGCTGGGGATGACTTCGGAGAGGGGGGCGAAGCGGAATTCGTCGAACAGCCGCGTGAGGCGGGATTCGATGTGGCGGCGGCCCGTGCCCTGGGTAATGCGGGTGCGGCGGGTCACCGGGAACTGGACTTCGTCGAGTTCAGCGGGGTCAAGCTCGTAGGGGTGCAAGTAGACGACGGCGGGGAGCCCTTCGGCCTGCAGATGACGGACGGCGCGGGCGGTGACGCGGTAGGGGTACAGCCTGAGGTATCCCCCGCCGGCAACGGGCCAGCGGCTGCCGGCCAGCGGGATGGCCGAGAGGGGGACCTCGATGAGGCCATTGTCCCGGCGGTGGATTTCCCGCGGGAACCGGTCGATGCCATATCGCCGCATTTTGACCGGCATGACACTGGAGTCGTAGGTGAGGCCGCTGTCGGCGAGAATATCGAGTGCCCACAACGAATCGTTGGTGATGGAGAAATCCGGGGCGCGGTATCCGAGGACGCGCTGGCTGGTGATGTCTTCGAGCAGCTTGACGGAATAGTCGAGTTCCTGGGTGAACTCCTGCGGGCCGATTTGGAAGACCGGCTTATGAGAGTAGCCGTGACTGCCGATTTCGTGACCGGCGTCGGCGATTTCCCGGACGACGTCGGGGAATTTCCGGGCCAATCGCCCGAGGACGAAAAACGTGCCGCAGACGCCGCAACGCTCGAACAGTTCGAGCATGCGGCGGGTGTTGGTCACGGCTCGTTCGGTGACGGGGAGCGCATGGTCGAGGCTGGACTGCGGCCAGTCTTCCACGTCGACCGTCAGGGCGTGTTGAAACGGCCTGCTGTCGGGCGTGAACGGCCGTTGCCGTTGTGACATAATCATCGGGCGATTCACTCGGTCTCGAAGTTTCTTGATACTTGGGCGAAACGCGTGAGGAACTCCCGCATGAACTCATCCACCGGATTGGCGGTCGCGGCGTTCTCCTCATCCTCCTGATCCGTTTCCGCGGCTCTCTCGAACAACCTCACCGGGGCGGTGAAATAGAGGCGGTAAAGGTAGGGCTGACGGGCAAAGGTTAATCGTGCGTCGTCCGGTGTCGACCACGTTTGGCCATCTGGGCTCCACGACCAGAACGTCCTGATGTCCGGGCCTCCCTTGGACTCCGGCGGACGGTAATCGGCCACCAGGAAGGCGAATGATGTCTCCGTCGGCGATTGGCCGTCCGCGTTCGGTCCGTTCTCGGCTGCTCCCAGTTGCGTGGGTGCTTCCTTACCCAACTGCGTCATCCCGGAGAGCGTGAAGCAGTAGATTGGCGAGTGGAGCGAGATGGGCCCCGGCCGTCCGCACAGAATGGTGACGTGCGCCTCGGCACCGGTATTCTCATGGATGTACCGCCGCGAGAAGTAGCCCTCGGCACCGGCCAGCTTTCGCGTTGCGTCGTCGATTTTTCCACTTGGATCGCTCTGCCAACCATCAATCTCCAAGGTGAGATTCTCAACCTGCTTGGCAACGGCGAGGACGTTGGACGGCGGGCCCCAGCGGTCCGTGATGCGACCGTGGACCCAACCGGAAAGGCCGGCGACCGCGAGGGCAACAACGATGAGCAGCAGATTCCTCATGGGACGACTCCACGAGATTCAAAAGGTTAGAGTGGGAGAAGACGGGGTGTCCTGCGGGCCGGTCGCAATCGTGGACACGACTGTCCGTGAGCATGGCGCTTAGGCATTGTGCCCGTTTGACATCGGAATGGGAGCGTGTGGATTCGCTCCATACCCTCCATAGCCATAGTGGTAGTACGAGTAACGGGATCGCGACGGACCTTCGTCGAGGCCAATGGCAACCGCCCCCAGGACGTTGACACCCAGCATGGAGACCCGCTGGACGGCGGCCGCCACTTTCGCCGAGCGGCTCACATCGCGACGCAACGAGAACACGACACCGTCCATGAACTGTGCCATCAGCAGGGCATCGGTCACCGGAAGAATGGGCGACGTGTCCATGATGATGAAATCGAACTGCTCGCGAGCAATCTCCATCATCTGCCCCAGCCTGTCCTGGGCGAGAACTCGCAGAGCGTCTGCGTCAACGCGACCCGCGGTGAGAACGGTCAGTCCGGGCGGACTCGCCTCATGCAGGGCATCCGGGAACTCAACTTTGTCGGTCAGCACCTCGCACAGCCCGGGCTTGTTCTTCAGGTCGAAGACCCTGTGGACTGCCGGCCGGCGAATGTCGCCGTCGATCAGGAGCACTTTGCGGCCCGCGCGGGCCAGGCTCGTCGACAAGTGGCAGGAGAGCGTCGTTTTGCCTTCGCCTCCCGTCGCGCTGGCAATCATGATGGCTTTCGTCGAATTCGTCTGCGAGTGCCTCAGGAGCATGGTCCGCGTCGCGTCGACCGATTCGGTGAGCACACTATGCCAATACTCGGAACGTCGGTTTCCAGAATTGCCGCTGTCCGAGTTGACCCAGCGGGGCATCAGCGGGATTGTCGACATGACGTGCAGGTTCAGGTCCGTCTGCACTTCGCTCACGGAGTTTAGGCGTCGGGCGGAGTACTCGAGCAGGACAACCCCGCCGACGACCAAGCCGAACAGTCCGAATCCGGCCATTCCGGCCAACTTCATCCGCTTTCCGCGGTCGGGCTGCTTGGGTTCTGTTGCTTTGCGTCTCACATCAATCGGATTGGGAGCATGGTCCCGTTCAACTTCGCTGCGACGGACGACCGCGTCAATCATCTCAACATCGCTCTTCAGTTTTGCGACGTCTTCCGCCTTGATCTCGCGATCCACCCAGGTCGTTGTAAAATCCTCGGTCTCGATGCGGCGGTCTTTGAGTTCCTTCGCGACGCTGTCTCGGGTAGCCTTTAACCGAGACAAGGCCCTCTTCGCGGCGGTGACCGGATCGGCCGGCAGCCCAATCTGCAGAGACCCCGGATCAGCCAATGCCCCTGCGGCCAATTGTTGTAGCTCTTCGTCTTCGCGACGTTTTTTGCGGAGTTCCTCAAGAACCAAAGGCGTTTCTCGCTCGCGATATTCCTCTTGCTTGAGCTTGAGCCTTTCGATCAAAGTACGCTTCTCTTGCACCTGGGAGTGCGTTGGGGGAAACCTCTTTTCGTACAATTTGAGTTGAACTTCCGCGAAGTCAAGCTTCCTGTCGATCTCGACATAGTCCGGCCTGGCAACCAGGAATTGCTCGACAAGAAAATCGGGAAACTCGCCTGCTCCATCCTCTTCGGACACGGTCGCTTCAGAACCCTCCGTATCCTCGGCGTCTCCCTCCCTCCCCTTTTCTGCGAAGAGGAGCTCCAGCTCCATTTCCCGTTGGAGAATCTCCCACTCGAGCCGCGCCAGTTCCTTTCTCAACTCGACGTGAACCGTGTAGCTCGCTTCCAAGCGCATGTTGGCCATTTCCGTATTTGCGACCTTGTGCTCCTTGTCGATGTTGCTGAGTTCTCGTCGTTGACGGTCAAGCTCGCTGTTCAGCGTCTGGAGGTGCTCTTTGCGTTGCTGCATTTCGGCATCATCATCCTTGCGTTGTTTTTCCAAAACCTCCTGCTTGAAGGCTTCGACGATGGCGTTGACGATGGGAGCGACGTCCGCCTTGTAGGGGCCAGTCAACGAAACGCGGATGAATTCCTCTGCCGGCGATGCGATCTTGATGTTCTCTTCCAGCCAGCCGACCTGATCCACCTTGCCGGCGAGCGTCGGCGACTGGGCGATCTCGGGTTTCCGGATTGCAGCCGTGAGCACAAATGGATACTTGGCCAAACGCATATTGGTCTGTTTGTACACACTCAGCGGCACGGATTGCTTCCGCATCTCGCGGTCGGAAAACAGGAACCGGTTCTGAGGAGTGACCATCATTTCGGCAAACGCGGTGTAGGTATCGGGGACGCTGAACCACACCCCCGTCGCGGCAGCCACACTGGCGATCAGCCCCAGACAAATCGCCACAAACCAACGGCGGCGAAACGCCGAGAGCAACGCCCCCATACGGATCGACGCCTGCTGCGGCTGCTCCTGCTGTGGCATGGCGACCGGCTGAAGCGTCACCAGCGCGGGCGCAGGCTGACCCGCCTGGCCGGGAGCAACAACGCCGTTCACAGGTCCGTAAGATTCAACAGTCGAGTCCATCATACCTACCTTAACTCTTTTTCTAAGCGAGTGGCCCGAGTTGCCGACCGAGCGGCCCCTGCCGAACCAGAGAGCCGGTTAGTGGGCTGTCCGGTGTTGCCCGCCAGCACTTTCCTTCATGCCGAAGCTCAATGGCACCTTGTCGTCCACAATGAACAGACGGTCCAGGTACCACAGCTCCAGACCCAACAAAGCTAGTCCCATCGGCGGCATCAACCAACCGGCAAGGTCGTGAAACACATCTTTGGCGAGTTCGTCATAGCCCCAAACATAAAGCAGCCCCGTGACCACAATTCGAGTGATATTTGTAATCAGGGCAATCGGAATCGCGCTGGCTGCAATCAGCAGCCGCTGCCAAATCGGTCGCTCCAACACGATCGCCAGACCCACGGAGAGGGCAAAAAACACCATCATCATCCGCAGCCCACTGCAAGCCTCAACGACGTTGATCTTCACGTCGTCCACGACGACGACGTTCCCTTCCGAGAAGGCGGGCAGCCCCATGGTCTGCATCACATACGTGCTGGCGACGGTTCCAATGTTGCGCAGCGGGCCTCGCAGTGCGACCTCGAACGTGAAGGGCAGCGGAATCATGAAGAACAGGAACAGAATCGGCACCCAACTCCAGCGCAGAATCCGCCAGCCTCCAATCAGGAGCACCAATCCGATGAGAAACGGAATTAGCGACAGGAAGTCGAACCACTCCAGAAAATAGTCAGCAGCCGCCAGACGGACGGCGATCGCCACCAACAGAATCGGCAGCCCCCACCAGCTCGGCTGAACATCCTCCTCGCCGATCCAATCGGACACCATCACGGCAAACCCGGCCGTGCTCAGCGCCACGCCGGCCCATTGTACGACCGACATCAGCATGCCCGACTGCTCAAACAGCCACGGTCCGAGCCACGCCGCTCCGCCCACAGCCAGGAGGATTCCGCCGACATTCTCGGACGAGGAGCCTTTTTTCAGATGCGTACCTCGCCGGACTGCCAGCAAATACAAGGCGAACAGCACGACCATCCAGCCATGCGAATACTCCGGCCGCCGCGCCCACTTGTCGGCAATTTCGACGAGCGCGGACCAGTAGACCCAGAGAAACACCCCGGTGGCGGCCCAAACCGCCAGCATGATGGTCGAACGTGATTTCATTGATTTCACCTGGGCGGAGAAAACAGGAACCTTAACCGGGAGGCGGAGGACCTTTCCCGCGGCTCGACGGAAGATCCAAGGGTGCTGCCACAAGACAGGGCCGGCTGACATAAAAGAAGCGGGGCCGGGCCGTACCTTCCCCCCATGGGTTATGCAGCCGCATTTCCCAGATGCGTCTCAGAGAAGAGCATTCTGCTCCCGGACGCAGACTGGCGAGCTTTCTGCTCACCGGTAAATCGATTGTCACCAGAAACATCCATGTTTCACTTCAACCCGAAAGCACGCCCCGCCCTGCGGCAGGTCGGCCCAGTTCTGCCAACGATCCTTCGATCGACAGACCTCACAAATCTTCAAAACATTCGTCGACAACCAAGTCGTTCGTCTACAACGCCCTCACAACGGAGGCATCAACAGCAACGGACACCCCCTGCTGGATGAAATTCAATTGAATCAGGAACCGCAACGCCTTCTTATTCTCGATCACGACGCCGCACTGGCCGGCCAACGGCCCACCGATGATTTCGACCGCCATCCCAGGCTCCAGCCGCTCCTCCGGACTGACTGACGCGCCCGACTCAAGCAACGCACGGATCGTCGATAGAGATTCATGAAGGGATGATTGGTCCGGCTCTTCCAGGCAGTTGACAACTCCCGGCACTGTGAAGCGGCAGTGACGAATGGCATCGCGATCACCATGCACGAAGACGTAACCGGGAAACAGGAGATACTGAACCTCGACCTGTCTCCGTTGGTATCTCCGCTTCTGGGTGGAAAGCGGCAGGAAATATCCAACAGAACCGTCTTCTTTGAGCCGCCGGGAAACAACCTTTTCCGATCGCGGGCGGACATGGAACGCGCACCACGCGCTTGAGGACCGGTCGGCGCCCGCATCGTCGAACAACGACGGCGGCCAGACTCCAGGGATCGGCGGTGCAATTGGCATGGCCCTGCCAGCACGATGCAAGAATGAATTCAAAGAGGTTCGCGCGAAACGATCCCCAACGGACCGCCCGCCCAGTCTTGTCCCTTCCGTCTCCGGACTGACCTTACTATGTGCCACGGCGTGGGGAATTGCAAACGCAAACCCCCAATATCCCATCAAGTTTGCCGAGCTCCCCCAGAATCTTGCAACCGACCCCATCCGCAGTTCGCTCAATGCTGAACGACGACACATGCTCCTCCAGGACCTCCATGCCAAAGTCGCTCGATGCAATCTTCTCTATCTGGACATGCGTCTAGTGCCCACAACGCCGGACGGGGCAATCCGATCTGCCAGCGGAGACGCCCCCTTCGAGGTCCGATGGCCCGCAGGCTGCCTCACTTCCGCCCGAGCCCAGACCGTTGAACCACAATCGCCCTACGTTGAAAGGAAGGGGGTGCCCCGGTCGCGACGAAAAAAACCCCTTGCATCTCTTGACTCCCAAATGTTCACCAACTACGCTTAGACGCAGTCGACATGATGTTTACTTGGGGGCAGCCCCTTCCGTGGACCACGGAGGCGGTGTCAATTCTGGTTGCAGGGAGGTTGCAAATGCTGATTCTCACGCGGCGCTGCGACGAGGAAATCGTCGTCGACGACCAGATTCGCATTCGGATCTTGAGCACAGCCGGGGGCCGGGTAAAGGTGGGGGTGAGCGCACCTAAGGAGATTCCCATCCGCCGACAGCAAGATACCGACGGCCTCGTGCTGGACTGCGAATCCATTCTTGTTCCCGAGGCGGAAGCCGTCGCCGGCTGACACCGCGACATCGCCCGCACGTTCGCCAGCCGAG
The DNA here is from genome assembly GCA_029259845.1 of Planctomycetaceae bacterium. Lineage (GTDB taxonomy): Bacteria > Planctomycetota > Planctomycetia > Planctomycetales > Planctomycetaceae > JAHBXU01. The sequence goes on from JAJDEI010000292.1 coordinate 57,215, forward strand.
GCGCAGGCTGTCTGCAAGAATTCGCGGCGACAGGCGCGTTTTGCCCGATGCCCAGCGGCGCAACCCACTTGGTGTCAAGTCGTCGCGGACGATTTGCCCCGGAGGGATTGACGCCGACAGGACGCAAGGGCAGACTGGTCCGCATTCTCGGTCGCTGGTCGGCTCCAGATCAAGGGACAACCTGCGACAGTGGAGCACGGCGATGACGGAAGCACGGCGATGGTGTCCGTCATCCGCGATGTGCTTCGCTCAAACAAAGCCTGACTGAACAAGCGATCGACTGGCTGCAATCTCAGCGCCCTGCCGGATGGTGATTGATGAGTGACATCCTCGCCGAACTCATCGGAACGGCGATTCTGGTACTGCTCGGCAACGGCGTCGTTGCCAACGTTGTGCTCAAACAGACCAAAGGCCATGCGTCCGGCTGGATCGTCATCACCGTCGGCTGGGGCTTCGCCGTGTATGCGGCGGTGCTTTGTGTCGAGCAATTCAGCGGCGCCCACATCAACCCCGCCGTCACCGTGGCATTGGCCGTGTCGGGGAAATTCGCCTGGGGACAGGTGCCGGGATTCATCGCCGCCCAAATGGCGGGCGGCATTCTCGGGGCGGTGCTTGTGTATCTGTTTTACCGGGCCCACTATGCGGTGACCGACGACGCGGACGCCAAGCTGGCGACGTTTTGTACGGCTCCCGAAATCCGAAACAGCGCCGACAACCTCTGGAGCGAAGCCGTCGGAACCTTCGTGTTGGTGTTCGCAGTACTCCTTACGGTCAATCCCACGTTTCTGCTCACTCCGGACTCCCCGGGCCACCCCGTGGAGATCGGCCTGGGAGCGATCGGCGCAGTCCGGGTGGGATTCATCGTGATGGCGATCGGCCTGTCTTTGGGAGGAACAACCGGATACGCAATTAACCCCGCCCGGGATCTGGGCCCCCGGATTGCGCATCAGATCCTGCCGGTTCCTGGCAAACGTGACAGCGATTGGCCGTACGCCTGGGTGCCGGTCGTCGGCCCCTTGCTGGGAGGCATCGCTGCCGCGCTGGCATGTGCGGCCATTTCGGGAACATGATCGGGGCCGCAGTCGGGGATTGCTGCACTTCTGCCTTCGAGAAACCGGGTCAGGCAGGGCCATTCAAAGTTTCACTTTGGAGAAGACCGACCGGGACAAGCTCAATGGTAACCCGAAGCGTAAGCGAGGAAGCGAACGTGACTTAGCGATTCGTCCCTCGCTTACGCTTCGGGTTACGAGGTTGCCCAGCTT
>JAJDEI010000293.1 GCA_029259845.1 Planctomycetaceae bacterium
ATGGCCCTGTATTTTTGGGCAGAACGGGCGGGTGGCGGGGGCGCATCAAGAGCGTCCGCCCGTCTTGCGGCGTCGATCACGGGGGCCGTGTCGCCGTTGGGTGAATCGTTCACGGCCCCCGGATCGGAAGGACGTTGCTCGAGACGCCAACACGCCCCCGCCACCCGACGGAAAGCAAACAGCGCAACTTCAAAAAGCGTCAGCGAGGGACGAATCGCTCACTCACGTTCGCTTCCTCGCTGACGCTTCGGGTGACCATTGAGCTTGTCCCGGCCGGTCTTCTCCAAATTGAAACTCTGAATGGCCCTGTCCCCACCGGGCATTGAATCTCCCGGCCTCGCGTGGTGTGATGGCATTGATTTCCCCCGATGCCTGACGGACCCCACAAACGGACCCAACTGACGGACCCCATTCGATGGCGACCTCGCGGCAACTCCCGAAACTCCTGACGGCTGACGAGGCGGTTGCGCTGATTCAGGACGGGCAGACGGTCGCCTTCAGCGGTTTCGTCGGCGCGGCTCATCCGGAAGCGCTGTCGAGTGCCATTGAACGCCGGTTTCTCGGCACGCAACAGCCGCGCGATCTGACGATCGTCTACGGAGCCGGGCAGGGTGACGGCCAATCCCGCGGGTTGAACCATCTGGCCCATGAGGGACTCCTGCGTCGCGTGGTCGGCGGGCATTGGGGCCTGTGTCCGGGACTGGGGCGTCTGGCGATCGAGGAAAAGGTCGAGGCTTATAATTTTCCGCAGGGCGTCATCTGTCAACTGCTGCGGGACATCGCCGCCGGTCGGCCGGGCTGCATCACGCACGTCGGTTTGGATACGTTCATCGACCCGGCCCGCGACGGTGGCCGGCTGAACAGTATCACTCCGCCGGGAGCCGTGGAGCGAGTCGAACTGGACGGGCAAACGTGGTTGTGGTTCAAGTCGTTTCCGATACATGTCGGACTCATCCGGGCGACCGCCGCCGATCCGCGCGGCAACCTCACGATGGACCGCGAAGCCCTCATCGGCGAGATCCTGCCGGTCGCCCAAGCGGCGAAAAACCACGGCGGGATCGTGATCGCCCAAGTGCAGGAACTGCGGTCGGAACCGGCGACCCCCCATCTGGTTCGCGTGCCGGGCGTGCTCGTCGATCACATCGTGGTTGCAGGTGACGGCGAGCATGACCAGACGTTCGCGGAGGCGGACAATCCCCGCTACTACAACGCATTCGCCGGAGAAACAGCCGCGCTGGCCGATGATTCGCTCTCACCGGAGCCGCTCGCTCCGGGAGTGCGGCGAATCATCGGCTCGCGCGCCTGCGACGAGTTGCGGCCCGGCGACATCGCCAACCTGGGAATCGGCGTCCCGGAGAGCATCGCCCGGGTTGCCGCCGAGCGCGGACTGCTGGATACGGTCACCCTCACCGTCGAATCCGGACCGATCGGCGGCATGCCGGCGGGCGGGTTGAGCTTCGGGGCGTCGGTCCACCCGCATGCGATCGTCGATCAGCCGTCGCAGTTCGACTGGTACGACGGCGGCGGCCTCGACTTCACCGCCCTGGGAGCCGCACAGGTCGACGAACAGGGCAACGTGAATGTGTCGCGGTTCGGCGACCGGCTCTCCGGCGTGGGGGGCTTTGTGAACATTTCCCAAAACGCCAAGCGGCTCGTCTTCTGCACCCCCCTTACCACCAACGGGCTGGAAGTCACGCTTGCTGACGGGAAGCTGCAGATTGTGACCGAAGGCGCGCAGCCCAAGTTCGTGAAGCAAGTCGACCACCTCTCGTTCAGCGCGGCCCGCGCCCGCCGCCGCGGACAGGAAGTGCTCTACGTCACCGAACGGGCCGTGTTCCGGCTCGTCGAAACAGGACTGGAACTCACGGAAATCGCCCCCGGCATCGACCTTCAACACGACGTTCTGCAGCACCTCGGCTTCCGGCCACAGTTTCGCGATGTCCGAACCATGAATGCTCGACATTTCACATGACGGTCGAGTGACGTAGTGCTGTAGGGTGGGTGCAGCGTAGCGGAACTCACCGTGCGGGTGTTGAGTGACGTAGGGCCGGCTTGGCCGGCCGATCGTGTCCATGCGTGCCACTCATCTCGAACGGCAAAGCCGGACCTTGTCTCTTGTGGGTGACTACTTTTGGAACGAGGGATTCGATAGGCATCCAACGTTGTTGTACGTCCCGCCGGGGACAAAGGCACGCTTCCAGTTGGGCATCGGTCCGAAGTCGCCGCATCGAATTTCCTCCGCCAGAGCAGGCCCCACGCCTCTCGTTCATCCGCCCCGGGTCGGAACACCCCGAACATCATCCCTCCCCCGCGTCCGGCAAAGCCGGACCTACCTGGCTTGCCGTGAGGCAACCGACACGTTCACCCCAATCATCGTTAAAAAAGTTGCGGTATGCGTCGAGGGTCGTCGCAACGTATACGGTGCGGAGGATATCGTCCTTCATTGTCTAATGCCTCCGTATGCGAAGTTACCGTCGATTTATTGAGACACTGAGAGAAGGAAGTGGTTCGGGTTTCGCTACGCTGCACCCACCCTACGGCTGACGTCGCGGAGACATGGCGACCGTCGCGTGAGGTCAGTCGGCCGGTGGGCCGATCGATGCGTCAGTCGGGCCGAGATTGAGGCTGACGGAGTTGATGCAGTAGCGCAGGCGGGTCGGGGGCGGGCCGTCCTTGAAGACGTGGCCCAGGTGTCCGCCGCAGCGCCGGCAATGCACTTCGGTCCGGGTCGCGCCGAAACTCTTGTCGTCCTGCGTCGCGACGTGATCGCCCACGTCCCCGATGACATCGTAAAAGCTGGGCCAGCCGGTGCCGGAATCGAACTTCGTCGCCGCCGCAAACAGCGGCTCCCCGCACCCGGCACAGTGATAGGTGCCGCTCTCCTTGGTCTCCGCATACTCGCCGGAGAAGGGCCGCTCGGTCCCGTGCTTGCGCAGGACGTCGAACTGCTCGGCAGTGAGCCGCTCCTTCCACGCGGCTTCCGTCTGCGGGAGTTGGTCGTCGGGCAGGGGGACGATCCTTTCCCGGTCAGCGGCTGCGCTTGCTGACGCCGCAGTGTCGGACCGAGCCTGATTCTGATCAGGCGCCACGGGCGACGACGAATCGGCCGCCTGACATCCCATGAGGCCACCCATCAACACGGCGAAGGCCGTCATTCGTCTTGTCATCATGCACTCCGAGAGATCGCGATGGGTTTTTGTGACAGTCCGGCTGAGAGCCGGCGGCGCACCTATTCTACGCTTCCACGAGCAGCCCGCCAGTGGCCGATGGCATGGAAAGAGAGGCGGACGCAGCCACTATCGCGTTTGTTCAGGCGGATGGGCCTGTCGTGGCGAATGTCGGAGCGGCAGGGTGATGGGGTCCGCTTCGCCTGGTTGGGTACCGGGCGGATGAGTGCGTCGTTCCGGTCCGTGCAGTAGAATCCAATAACGTTGCCCGAACAATTGCCCATCCCGTTGTTGGTACAGACCATGCAGAAGACGAGTCCGCCGCTGGAAGAATCCCTGCTCGCCGGTGACGGCTGCTATGCGATCGTGGCCGCCCGGTGGCATGCGGAGATCATGGACCGGCTCATCGCCGGGGCGCGGGAAACACTCGTTGCGCGGGGGGCGGAGGCTTCGCAAGTCGACCTGTTCCGGGTGCCGGGGTCGTTTGAGCTGCCGTTGGCGTGCGAACGGGCCGCCCGGACAGGGCGGTATGCGGCGGTGATCGCGTTGGGAGTGGTCGTTCAGGGAGAAACGCCGCATCACGACTACATCAACATGTCCGTCGCCCAGGGTCTCATGCAGGCGGGACAAAACTCGGGGGTTCCCGTCTTGTTCGGCGTGCTCACCTGTCATACGATGGAGCAGGCGCAGGAGCGCGCCGGCGGGAAGGTGGGAAACAAAGGACGTGAAGCCGCCCTTGCCGCCATCGAAATGGTGAATCTGCTGAGGATTCTCGAACAGGACTGAACCGTGCCGGCGTGGCCGCAACCATGCCGGTCCTGCCGACGAATCGGTCGCCCCTGTTCGGGCAAGTTCCCCCCCCTGCTTGATCGGACCGATCATCCCCTGGGCGTGACCCGTTTGCGGTTGCGCGGGGAGTGTTCCCCAAGTGAGACTACGGATATGGCACGCCGGAGTAAGGCACGCGAAGTCGCCCTGCAAATGCTGTTTCAGGTCGACCTCAACCCGGACGTCGACGCCCAGATGGTCGCGGGCATGATCGGCGAGCGCCTCCCCGACGCTGCGCTGCGGGAGTTTGCGTGGGTGCTCTTCTCCGGGGTCCGCGAGTATCACGCGATGCTCGATGAGAAAATCGAAGCAGTCGCCGAGAACTGGAAGCTCTCCCGGATGGCAGCGACCGACCGCAACTGCCTGCGCTTGGGGGCGTTCGAACTTCTTCAGACCGGCACGCCCCACCGGGTGGTGATCGACGAAGCGCTTGATCTGGCCCGAAAGTTCGGCAGCGACCAGTCCGCATCGTTCGTCAACGGCATCCTCGACAAGCTCGTGCCGCCCGAGAAGCGGGTCCAGGGAAATCGGGAATAGGGCCGCGCGGGCCGCACGATGGCGATCGGAATTCGTGTCGGACGTATAGCCGCACATTTCAAATGTGCGGCTGCCCGTCGGGGTTGTGTTCGCTCGCCGTCATGGTGCGCTCGAGCGCGGAGCAAGCTCCGCGGCTAAGTTGCGTTCCGGAATGCCGGATGCCGACGGTCCGTCGCTAACGCTCGGGGCTCTGATCCGGCTGCCGTTGTTTGACGTCGGCGAAGACGACTTCGGCGAGTCCCCGCCGCATCGTGCGCAGGTTGATGAGCAGGGCCACGGTGGCCGTCAATCCGAGGATTGTCAAAAAACCGGAAGCGTCGCTACCGCGATTTGACAGATGGGCCAGCGTGGCGAACGGGTTCGGAAGCATCAGTGGACTGTAACCGTAGTTGTACTGGTGCCCCCACAGGAAGGGGAGATACGGGGCGACGCAGCCGACAGCCACGATGATCAGCACCATCACCCGGACATGGCCGGGCCGGATGTCGCCCGACAGTCCAAAGCACCACCGTCCCAAGGCACACGCCATGCCGAGGTAGGCCACCAGGTAACACGCAGTGGCGACCAGCAGGTCGAAGCTCCAACGGGACGTCACGCCGAGGAAAGCGAGCGACCCCAGGGAGATCGCCGTCAGCAACGCGACATGGAGCAGAACGTATACGAAGCCCCGGTTGCCGCCTTGAAGAAACGGTGCCCACAGCAGCCGTCGAAGCGCGCTGGCCGGAAGGTTACGGCGAATCCGTCGTGACAGGTGGGGATTCTCGGTGACCGCCACCAGGCCGACGATCGTCCAATGCACGAACGAAACCATGGCCGCGGCGACGATGGTCTCTTCGTCCAGAGTGAACGATGCTGATCCCAGCCACGCCAGCAATCCCAGACCGGCCCACAACAGGAAAAACTGTCCGCTGCAGACGAGACGAATGCCTGACGTCCGGTCGTCCGATTCAAACGTGAGATGGGCGGCCGCCACTTTGTGGAACAGCAGGAAGTAACTGAGGGCAAACAACACGCCCATCCCGAGGAACCACCATGCGCCGGTATCCGACAAATCGAACTCCAACAGGAAAACGTCCATGAGCGCCAGCAGGCTCATGCTCTGAAATAAGACGAACAGCACGACCAGTGACGAGAACGCCTGAAACTGCCGCCGCCGCGTCATCGCACTCGAGGCGATCGCCGCCATGACGACCAGCATCGAGAGCAGCAGCGTCATCACCAGTTTGACGGCCACCGCCACAAAGTCGAACCCCTGTAGCAGCGACGTGAACGCGATAAACGGAGCAATCGCCGAGTAGAAGATCAGCACCTGCACGAGCGCACTGAGCAGTTTGCCCCAGACAATTTGCCGCGGCGACAGCGTGGTGATGCTCAGCAGGTCGTAGGTTTTCTGGTCCCGCTCCGCCAGCAGGCTGCGATAGGCTCCGAACGGGACGATCACCATCACCGCCAGCGCCAGAATCCAGTAGAAGAACTGGAAAAACTGGTTCCCGATCGCTCCATACTCAATGGCGTCCCCGCCGAGGAGCAGTCCCAGCATGAACAAAAACCAGCTCGCCGCCAGCAACAACATGAACGTCACTACAAACTGGCGGCTCTTCAACGACTGCCGCGTCTCCTTGACGAGAATCGGATTCGCCCGGTCTCCGATACGTTCGAGCCAATCGATGGAGTGTTCGAGGGTGGGCATGGGCAGGGGTCGGGGATCAGGGATCGGGGGTCAGGGATCGGGGGTCAGGGATCAGGGTTGGGTTCGTCATCTTGCTGTCCCCCGGTCCCTGTTCCCCGATCCCTGATTACTGTGTAATCCCGCGGGTGATCGCCATGAAGGCGTCTTCGAGGGATTGGGTCCTGCCGGTGAATTCCAGGAGTTCGAAGTCGTTGTCGACGATTTGTTTGAGTAATTGGCATTGGGCCGCTTCGTCGCCGGAGAACGTGAACGATACCTGTTGCGGGCCGGTGTTCACCTCACTGACAAATGGTTGTTCGAGCAGCCATCGTTCCAGCCGCTCGACATCCCGACGGACGCGCGCCGCCAGAATCGTGGTGTGCGGCTCGTCATCGGAATCCGTCTCTGCCTCCGAACCATCTGCGGCCGGGCGTCGCTGATTCCGTTGTGACTGTATCTCTTCGATCGTCCCGCTGGCGAGGATCTCTCCCGCTTCGATGATGGCTGCCGAATCGCAGATCTCGCCCAACTCGGTCAGAATATGCGAACTGATCAGCACGGTCTTTCGCATTTGTGAAGCGAGCAGCGCGATCAGTTCGCGGACTTCGACCCGGGCCCGCGGGTCCAGACCGGCGGCCGGCTCATCGAGAACGAGCACTTCGGGATCGTGGATCAGCGTCCGTCCCAGACAGAGCCGTTGCGACATCCCTTTGGAAAGCGTGTTGATCGGCTTCTCCGCCAGTTTGCGAAGTTCCGTGAACACGAGTACCCGGTCGACCGCGTCTCGCCGCGCGGCTCCGCGAAAACCGTACGCCCGCGCGAAGAAGTCGAGATACTCGACGACGTCCATGTTGGGGTACCGGCCGAAACTGTCCGGCATAAAGCCGATCAGCCGACGGACTTTGTCCGGGTCGTCGATCACCGAATGCCCGCAGATGAACGCGTCCCCGGCGGTCGGCGTGTCGAGCGTCGCCAGGATGCGCATGGCCGTTGTCTTCCCCGCCCCGTTCGGCCCGATGAACCCCATCACCTGCCCGGCGTACGCTTTGAACGAAACGTTGTTCACCGCCTTGAGCTTGCCGAAGAACCGGTGCAGGTTGCGCACCTCCAACGTCGGCTCGCCGCGACCGTTGCCGGCCGCCGACAGTGGGCCGTTCGCGACTGGCAGATCGGTGGCGATCCCCCAAACAGAGCCGTCGGCGGATAAAGCAATGTCAGCCACGCGGATCCTTTCAATACCGGCCTATCAACACGTGCAGCGAAACTTGCGGCGTTGCGTCCTCGATCCCGAACTCGATCCCCGGGTTCTCGCTGAGGATGGCCGCATAGGAATTCGGTTCGAGTCCCTCTGAAGAACTCCCGAGCCGTCCCAATCCACGAATCGATTGCTCGTGGAGACTCGTTTCGTAATGCACGGGCGTCGAGCCGCCGTACATGTAAGACATGTCGAAACCCCAGTTGGAGAAAATGCCCGAATTCCCGTCCGATGCGGGCGGCACGAGCGGGAATTGTTTAAGCAGATCGTCGAACGCTTTTCGTTGCTCGTCCGTGAGGGGTGTGAGTTCCACCGACGCCCCGGCGGCGATCCCGGTCCCAGAGAACAACGCCCCGGTTTCGTCAGCGACGACCAGTGCGTCGAGCCCCCATTCGAGGCCGTTTTCGACCCGCATCTTGCCGCCGACCGGCGACGAAACGCTCAGCCGTCCGCGCTCGTCCCGATGGGACACGATGAGAAACTGTGTCCGCGTCCGGGATTTCAACCAGCCGGACAGGGTCTGCCGGTCGGTCCAATCGACCGTCCCCGTTTCAAAGGCGGTGTTCTCCGGCCAGATGGGAAAAATGGCGGTCTCCGGCGAGAACTTGAGGCCGCCGGCAGGGGCGAGACCCGCGAACAACGCCACGCGGCTCATCGCGACAGCCGTGTTGCTCTTCTGGTCGAGGAGCGTCAACGTCCGCGCCCGCGACTTCGTGCTGAACCCATGCGCAACCGCCGAATAGGCGAACAACGCGCAGCTCGTCGCCAACGCGATTGCCGGAATGGTGAGCACCAGCAGGTACAGCCGCCGCTTTTTCCAGAGCCAAAGGTAATTCAGCGGGCCGATGGCAAACGTGAACATCGTGATCAACAGCACGAATGCCAGCACCGGGACGCCTTTGACCGACGGGATCAGAAACTTGAGGAACTCATCGCTTCCCCGCCGCGCCGCCATGCCGTGCCGCTCCGTCCACGTGCGGGACTGGGCCGGCATGCTCTTCAAGAACCACGCCCAATCGTGTGCCGTGCCGTCGAACGGGTCTTCGCGAAAGGCGTAAACGTACCCCATCATCAGACGGCGGCGGGCGAACGCCTCGGACGACGCCGGCCAGACAAAGTCGGCAGTCGCATCACCGGCTTCATCCGCAGGGACTGACGCCGAAGCGTCCTCGGCGACTTCTTCAACTTTGGTCGTCGCTTCGGCTTCCGTGACCAGGTTACCTGCATCGAGTTCAACGATGTTGATCTTCCGGCGGTTGCCGGGATTCGCCGGCTCCCAGGCGGAACCGAGAGCCGCATGCTGATTCAGTTCCAACAGCCGCGCCAACTCTCGCGACTGACCGACCGGTTCGCCGACCTCGGACACGATCAGGTTGCCGCCGCAGTGCACCCAGTGGAGCAGTGCCGTCCGCTCCTCGACGCGCAACGCCGCCAATGTCTTCAGCGAAACGGCCACCAGATCGAGCCCCGTGTAATCGATCCACGAGTCGGGCAGCGTCTCCGGGCCGGCCACTTGATGGTCTTCGCCAATCGCCCCGTAGCCTCCGTACCCATACGCCGACGATGCAGAGGCGGCGGCGGCGCTGTCCATCGACGTCACTGCCGACTCAAAATACTCCGCGTCCACGTTGGTCGGAGAGATGATCAACAGAGCCGGCCGGGGAGTGCTGTGCCCCAGGTTGTCCGGCAGGCTGAGCGTTTCTGAGAGTGCCTTGATCAGACGTCCATCCTGATAAACGTCCAGGGTCCCGTAGGAGCCTTCCCCCACGCAGGGAATCGACAGCGTTAGCCGCGCGGTCGAATTGAGGGCAACGCGGATCGACCGTCGCACCGTCGGCAGGGCTCCCAAACCCTGGTCGACCGAACTGAATCGAAATGTCAAATCCCGCTCCAGGCCCCGGTTGGTCACCCGGATCCGCACTGGATAGTACCCGCCATGCCCGCAACCGGCCCAACGGCTATCGACGTTAAGCACCAGATCGGCCGCCTGCTTCGAGTACGACTTCCCGGTAGCGCGGACCACCGACGTGTGCATGATCAGGAGAGCAACGAGCAGCAGTGAGCGGGAGATGAGACGCGACGACGGCGCTCGGCGTTCGTTCTTCGGGAATCGGGAACGCACCTCAGCGCGTTGTCCGAACGCCGAAGACCGAATCCCGAATCCCGTCGTCAATGTTGTATCGGCGTCCATCATCAAACCCGCTGGGGAATTACGTTCACCCGACTGACCGCTCATCGCACGGCCACATCCTGCGGCAGCGGGCGGCCCACCTCGGGGACCGCTTCCAACAGCCGCTCGACCATCCGCACGGCGGTCCAGCCTTCGAGCCGCGCGGAGTAGTCCAACACCAGCCGATGCCCCAGCACGCTAACCGCCACGCGTCGGACCTCATCGAATCCTGCGTTCGGCTTGCCGGCGACCAGCGCGGCTGCCCGCGCGGTCCCGGCCAGCGCAATGGCCGCTCGGGGTGACGCCCCGTATCGCACGAACTGACTGCACTCGCCCGGAGCATCCGCCGAATCGGGGTGCGTCGCGTTGACCAGCCGCGCGATGTAGTTCGCCACCGCTTCCGGCAGGTGCACCCCCTCCACAAGCTCGAACAGATGTTCCAGTTCCTCTCGCGAGAGCACCTCGGATAAGTCTGGAGCGCGGCCATGCCGCCTCGTCGAGATGATCTCCTGCAACGTGTCGCTCGACACACCGTAGACGTTGATTTTGAAGGTAAACCGGTCGAGCTGCGCCTCCGGCAGCGGATACGTCCCTTCCAGTTCGATCGGGTTTTGCGTCGCCAGCACGAAGAACGGCCGCGGCAACTCGTGGGTCTCACCCATCACCGTCACGCGGCGTTCCTGCATCGCTTCCAGCAGGGCCGACTGCGTTTTGGGCGTCGCCCGGTTGATCTCGTCGGCCAGCAGCAGGTTCGCGAAGATCGGCCCCTTGTGAAACACCAACTGCCGCGACCCGTCCGTCTCCTGCAGGATGGGCGACCCCACGATGTCTCCCGGCAGCAGGTCCGGGGTGAATTGCACCCGGCGAAACTCGAGCCCCAGCAGCGCCGACAGCGACTTGACCAGTTCCGTTTTGCCGAGCCCCGGCAGCCCCTCCAGCAGCATGTGCCCGCGTGCCAACAGGCAGATCGTGACAAGTTCCAGCAACTCCTGCTGACCCAGGATCGCCGTCCCCAACCCGTCGACCAGTCGGCCGATCAATGCCTGCGCCCGCTCGACCTCCTCTGGAGACAGAAGCCCCCCTGCGGCCGCGACCGCATCCGATTCCACCGCCGTTGCATCCCCCAACGCGCTCTCCTCTCTTGTTGTCGCCATCGTCGCCGCGACGGTTTCGTTTCGCTCGAAATCGCCGTCACTCATTTGCTGCCGTGTCAAAGAATTTCCTGACAACACCTCGATGCCGGGGCCGAAGCTTGCGGCTCCACGCCTCCCGTCCGGCGGTCGGGTCGATACTCCGCGCGGCGGCCCGAGAAACGCCGGTCGCCGGGTCGACCTCGGGGGCGGAGCGCGTGATCCCCAGGACTTCATCCTTCGGATCATCCTGCAGTCCGGGCGGAAGGACCGTTTCCTTAAACTGGACGCCCGTCTCATCCGACTCGTCGCCCCAGGTCATCTCGGCATCGCCCCGGCCGCGGGTCACCCCGCCGCGCCCCGGACGGCTGCCGCTGCAACTCGAACAGAGTTCGCCTTCGCACTCCTTGCCGCAACTCGCACATTGCCCCCCCTCGCATTCGCCGTCACACGATTTGCTGCCGCACTTGCTGCATGATCCCTTGCACTGTTTGCGAAGCTCGCTGAGCTTCTCGGATTCTTGATCCAGAAAATCCTGCAACTCGCTGAACAGTTGTTCGCGGGCCTCCCCGTCGGGCGGAAGCCGAAGCTTGCCGTTCTTGATCAGCCGTTGGAGATCGCTGCTCAGCGCCGAGGAGCCGGCGGACAGGCTGCCGTTCTTGGACATCTTCTGCAGGGTTTCGAGGACGTCCTGTTCCAGTTCGGCGAGCCGTTCCGCGGAAAGTTTCATGCCGTCGCCCGCCGCCGCCTTGGCAAGAATCGCCGCTGCGCCGGCGGCTTGCGCCATGTCGACGCTGGCATCTTCGAGTTGCATCCGCATCCGCTGCTCCATCGCATCGACGGTCTCCCACTTCTCATGCGTGAGCGGCGATCGTTCGGTCTCCTCCGCCAGCTTTTCGATCGCCTCCCGCAGCGTCTGCTGTTCCTGCTCTTCGAGGACGTTCGCTTCCTCCAGCATTTCCAACAGGTCGTTGAGTTGGCCCGTCGCCTGTTGGCCCGCCGTGCTCTTGACGGTCGTATTGGCGACGATCTCCCGCAGAGGCACAAAACACGCCCCGACGGCAAACACCAACGGCAACGCCAGAGGACCGACAACACGCTGCGGCCGAATGCGCGGCAGACTCTCCCGCCAGCGGCGTTCGACCTGCGGCAGCCGCGCCTCCCACTCCCTGTGCGGCGACTCCGTGAGTGTCATCAGCAGCCCGCCGGCTCCCAGCGAATGATCGAGCAACGCGACCGACTCCACCCGCGTGAACCGCCCGGTCCGCGACCACCACCATGCCATCACGGTGACCGGCACGGCTCCGCTCGCGACCCACAGCACGTGAGGCCACAACGCGGGAACCATCAGCTTGACGACGAGCACCGTCGTCCCGAAGAAGAACAGATACACCGCGACCCATTCGACGGCTCGTTGCAGGAACTGTCCCAGGTGCAGCCGTCTGAGATGCCGATCGATCCAGCGGTCCCGTGCGGTCATCAGGTCGCTCCCCAGAAGTCGTGAAGGGATGGTGTCGCCAAAGCCGCGTCGCGAGGCAACAACACCAGATACGCTCATTCTAGTGCAATGGTTCAAGTCAAATACACGCCGATCGCGGTTTTCGCGGGAAAAGCCGGCAAGGCCCCCGAGGGTGAAGGGCAGGGCAAACGTTTTGTTGAAGTGGGAGTGTCTCACCAGCGTTGTCCGTCGCCCTTGGCTCCAGGCGAACCCCAACCCGTGAATCCTGTTATCCCGGAGGCAACGCCGACGGCGAATCGTCGGCAATCCTCCCATCGTGAAAAAACGTTCGTCCTGGGGTGAAGGGCAACCCTGCGAAGGGCCTCGCTCCCGCGGAGCCACGCGGCAACTTGCGGACCCAACACGTGTTGCGGCTGGGCGGCAGCCTCGCCCTCGCGGGGAAGCTCTTCCCCAGATCAAAGACGAGGGCTGTCCTTGGAAAACTGGGACCTTGCCGGTCCGGCGGGCTGGGAAGTCTTGACCGGGTGACGGGACGCAGGGATTCCCTGATGAGCCGGTTGCGCGCCGCTGCCGATTAAAAGGGATGAAGGTTCCTTGACAGGTCGTCCAACCACTGCCGGGTGTTCGCTCTCGAAGCGGACCCCCTCTTTCCAGTAAGATCAACCCATGACCATGATGACGAGCATTTCGAAAACCATCCGCACCGTGCCCGTTGCGGCGGCGGCATTGTTGCTCGTCGCCAGCGGTGCCGGTTGGGTCCGCGCCCAGACACAGATTGCCTCGCGGATCGATGCCGCGCCCTCCTCGCATCCGCTGACATCCGCACTCAAGATCGGCCGCGAGTCGGTCCTCGCAATGGAGCAGATTGCCGACTATGAGGCGATCTTTGTCAAGAAAGAGATCCTCGGCGGCCGTCTCGTCGAACAGAAGATGCGGATTCGCTTTCGCGAGCAGCCGAGGAGCATTCACCTCCAATTCATCGATCCCCACAACGGTCGTGAAGTCTTGTATGTCGAAGGCCGCAACAACAACAAACTGCAGGTCAAGGATTCCGGCCTGATCGCGCTCGTGGGACCGATTTCCCTCGACCCGACCAGCGCGATGGCGATGAAAGAGACCGTGTATCCAATTACCGAGATCGGCATCCGCACGATGCTCGAACGGCTGCTCACCCATTGGCTGAGCGAAACCTCAAGCCGCAACGTCACGGTGAAATTCTACCCCAACGCCCGCATCGGCAAGACGGCGTGCCAGGTCGTCGAGGCCACGCACAACGCACAAGGCCCCGGCGTCGAGTACCACAAGCTGCGGCTTTACCGCGACAAGGAAACCGGACTGCCGATTCGTGTCCAGCAGTTGGGATTCCCCAAACGGCCGGGCGGCGAAGCTCCGGTGGTCGCCGACTACACCTACCTGAGCCTGAAGACGAACCTCGGCCTATCCGACAGAGACTTCTCGCTTGGCAACTGATGCACCGTCGGGTCGTCGTGCAGGCGGCCGGCCCTCGTGTGCGAGCGTGTGTCAGATCGACCACCGCCACGGTTCGCATGTCCGCCTGGAAACGCTTCCACTCCGAGACGACGTTCTTCACCGCCCCTCCTTCTGCCGCCGGCTCGCCCATTGTCAATCCGGGGCCGTAGGGTTGGAGTTCAGCCTTCAGGCTGCGAGACAAGCTAAAGCTTGAACTCCAGCGGCCAACCGCCGAATCGGAGGCGGAGGTCCTTCCGTCACCACCAGTGGCCGTCTACGATAGGCGAAGTGTGGCTGCGCGGTTGCAGCCCTTCTCAAAGCCGCTTCTCGCCCACGAAGGAAGCCCATGGCTAGTTTTGAAGATCGCGTCGTGGTCGAGCATCCTCTCGAAGACGTGTTCGATTTTTTCAGCGTGACCCGCAATCACGAGAAGATGAGCGAGGGCCAGCTCGGGCTCGTCTTCACGGCGGCTCCGGAACGATTCGAGCAGGGGTCCCGTCTGGAGTTCAATATCCAGGGGCTGGGACAGGTGCAGTCCGCTGTCCATGAGATCATCGAGTTCGAGCGACCGCACAGATATATCGAGCAACAGATTACCGGTCCGATGCGGTCTTGGCGGCACGAGCATTTGTTTGTGGTTGAGAACGACCGGACGGTCGTGATAGACCGGGTCGAGTTTGAGCCGCCGGGGGGGCTGTTGGGTCTGCTCGCCACCGAGTCACGGATTCTGGAATCGCTCGAAGACGGCTTTTATTCCCGCAACCTCACGCTCAAGCGGTTGCTGGAGAGCGGGGCGGGCGATGCCTCCTGACCTGCCCCGGTTACCCCGGCAACATCGCCGCCGGTCGCAAGATGCCGACCTGGCGACGTTCGCCGCGCTTGTAGGGATGTGCCTGTTGGCGCTGGGATTGCTGGGGATGGTCTCGCTTGTGCTCCCGCAGGTGCGGGGGTTGCTGCTCGTCCTTTTTGGCGGAGTCGCCTTCTTCTCGCTCCATTATGTCGTCTGGGGCCGCTGGCTGACCCGGTTGCGCGAGCGAGAAAATCGCGAACAGCGCGATGGCGACAAGCGGTGAAGCTCCGTTTCGCCGTTCCGCGGCTGGGCCAGCCGCGGACGCATACCGTGACCGCGAAGAGCCGTGAGGTCGCGACCAAAGTTGATGCGGCCTCGCGGCCCCGGCGAACTTCTCACATGACGTCAAACCGCCGGTTGCCCGGTGAAGTAACCCGGTTCGCTTCCGGTTTTCCATTTGATGTTGCAGCCGATGCTGGGCATCTGCTCGCTGGGGACAGGCTGCCCGGCAAGAACCGCGTCGCAGGCCGCGCGGAGGTCGGCACCCGTCACGGGGATGCCGCTGTCGGGGCGGCTGTCATCGAACTGGCCGCGATAGGCGAGTTTGCGATCGGCGTCGAACAGAAAGAAATCGGGCGTGCAGGCCGCGTGATAGGCTTTGGCGGCCTCCTGCGTCTCGTCGAGCAAGTAGGGGAACGTGTATCCCTGCGCTTCCGCTTCCTGCTGCATGGGCTCCGGTCCGTCCTGCGGATAGTTCTCGATGTCGTTGGAACTGATGGCAACGACGGCCAGCCCTTTTTCCTGATACTCGCGGGCGAACGGGGCGAGGTCTTTCCGCAAGTGGACCACGAAGGGGCAGTGGTTGCAGATGAACATCACCAGCAGGCCCGGCTTGCCGTCGAAGTCCGCGAGCGAAACCGTGTTGCCGTCAACATTCGGCAATGAGAATTCGGGAGCCTGGCTCCCCAGAGGCAGCATGGTGGATGCGGTCATGACCATGATTCATCGTTCCTTGTTCGAATAGCCGGTGGGATGCTCTCGTCGGCGTGCGTGTCGATGTGTGTTGGCTCGGCTTTCGCCACGGGAGTCGATTGTAGCCGGTTCACCGGGTCGGATCACGTCTGGCCGACCGGGGAGCACCTGCTCGGGCCGCGCGGGCGGCTCCAAACCGGAGGTTGTGGGCGGTCCCCACCGCCGGTAGAATCTCTGGTCATACTGACGGGGCGTTTGCGCGTTCCCGGTACAGGACATCCTCGCCTCCTTCTTCAATCCCAGACCAGACTATGGCCGGTTTCATCTTCACCAGCGAATCCGTCAGCATGGGGCACCCGGACAAGGTGTCGGACCAGGTCTCTGACGGCGTGGTCGACGCCCTGTTCGCCCAGGACCCGATGTCGAGGGTCGCCTGTGAGACACTCTGCACGACCGATTTCCTGTTGCTCGCGGGCGAAATCACCACAACCGCCGACGTCGATTACGAGCAGGTGGCCCGCGACGTTGTGCGTGACATCGGCTACACCGATGACGACATCGGTTTCAATGCGGATACCTGCACTGTCGACGTGCGGCTGCATCAGCAGAGCCCGGACATCGCCCAAGGGGTCGATGCCGACGGAGCCGGCGACCAGGGGCTCATGTTCGGGTATGCGTGCCATCAGACCGAAGAGTACATGCCGCTGCCGATTGCACTTTCGCACCGCATCCTCAACCGGTTGACGGAAGTCCGCCAAAGCGGCGAAATCGACTGGCTGCTGCCGGACAGCAAGAGCCAGGTGTCCGTCCAGTACGAAGATGGCCAGCCGGTCGGCATTTCGGCAGTCGTCGTTTCCACGCAGCACCGTGCTTCGGTCGAGCAAGAGGAGATCGTGGCCACCATCATCGACCAAGTCATCATGCAAACCGTGCCGGCGGAACTGCTGTCGGGCGACACCAAGTATCACATCAATCCGACCGGTCGGTTTGTGATCGGCGGTCCGCACGGAGACTGCGGGCTCACCGGGCGGAAAATCATCGTCGACACCTATGGCGGTTGGGGCCGGCACGGCGGCGGAGCCTTCAGCGGGAAGGACCCGACGAAGGTCGACCGCTCGGCCGCCTACATGGCCCGTTACATCGCCAAGAACATTGTGGCCGCCGGGTTGGCGACCGACTGTGAGGTTCAGCTCGCCTACGCTATCGGCGTCGCGGATCCGGTCAGTGTTTATGTCGACACGCGCGGGACAGCCGACGTCTCCGAGGAGAAACTGGCCGACGCCGTCCGCGACATCTTCCCGCTGACGCCGCAGGGGATCATTGAGCACCTGCAATTGCGGCGGCCCATCTTCCGAAAAACGGCATGGGGCGGACACTTCGGCCGCAACGATCCCGACTTCACTTGGGAAGCGACCGACAAAGCGACGGCCCTGCGACAGGCCGCCGGGCTGAACGACGCGGTTCCGGAACCGCAGTTTGTGGTGAGTTAGTGCTCTGTCAAATGGAGAACCCGGAGTTGGAGTTCAGCCTTTAGGCTGCGGGACGAGTCTTAGGCTGCGAAACAAGCTTCAGGGCGCGACGGCAAGCTAAAGCTTGAACTCCAACATCGGGATCACGACCCGGAATGGTTGCGAGTCGACGAAACGACGACGAGATTGGCCGATGACGCATCGCGGGAGGGAGTCCGTGACGGAAATGAAACCGCTGCCGGAGCCGCCCGCCGACTGGCGGCTGATCGCCGCTGTCGGGCTGTGGTCGTTGACTGGCCTCATGGCGATTGCGCTGGCGGGCCGCGCCTTGGCCGGTGCATTCGATGCTCCGGTGGGAGCGCTCGTCCCGGGATTGGCAACGGGGTTCGCAACGATCGGCAGCCTGTGGGCGTGGATGCTCTTCGGACGGTCTCAGGACCGATGCCCGTCGAAACGTTCCCGATTCGGGCATCGGTTGACGATCGGATTGGTGTCGCTCACCGCTCCGGCTCTCATCGCCTGGGCGACGACGGTCTCCGCGTCGCCGCTCGCCCCCGGTCTGGTCACGGGGATTCTCGTCCTCGGGCTGACGGCGGTTGTGGTTGGTGAAGGTGTCCGCATCGTGCCTCTCGCGGAACCGGTCAGCCGGCCTGTCGCGGAGCCTCTCGAAGGGGATGAAGCAAACAGCATGGCGATTCCGGTCGCTGATCCCTCTCCTCCGCCGATGGCCGAACAGGCAGTGGTTGCATCTGTCACGCAGGGAAGCGGCGCGTGCGATCCCCACGATTCGGAATCCGAGGAGTCGGAGGTCGTCCAACAATGTTCGCGGCGGCGGGAACCGGACGGGTCGGAGCGGATCGAAGCAGTGCTCGTGGCGACCTTCGCCCCCGGCGAACGGGAGACCGCCTTGCATCTGCCGATTCACCCCGTGATGCACGCTGCCCCGCAGGTCGAATGCGAGCCGCTCGACGGCGGCGACGTGACGACCACCGTGACCGCGGCGCACCCCTATGGCGTACGGGTCGAAGTGCGACGGACGAGTCCCCTCGTCGAGGGGTTGAGCGTCCCCGTCGGGATCGAGATCGTGGCGACGGGACCGGCGGCCAACGTTGCGTGACGGACTGCATCGGCCGGACATTCAGGCCGAATGTTCGGGCAGGATGTTTGGGCCTCGCCTCGGATCCGTGCCCATTCGTGCGATCCGTGGTTCTTTTTCATACCCCACGCCAGCGTAATGGGTAGCAAGATACGTCTGAAACGACCTGGCGCTGTCGTACTAGCTGCCGAGGACTTCGCGCACCCGGAACGTCTGTAACTCGGTTCCGCTGATATCCGAAAGCGAACACTGCATGAGCACGACCGACGTTGTCCCCTGCTGTTGCGAGGCGATGCGGCCCTTCAGGCGGGTGCTGTCAACTTCCAGCAGCGTAATCCCGCGCTCTTTCAGGCTGCCGAGCAACTGCTGTTCGAGCGTTTTGTTCGAGACCGTCCCGTGGGCCCCGCGAAACGTGAGGTATTGCAGCGAATTGAGGTTCTGAGCTGTGCAGTATCGTGAGATGCTGTCCGCCATGTTCTCGATCATCTTGCGGCAGACGACCTCGTCCGAAGTCGCCACCTCGTCGTCCTGCGCCGATGCGTTCTGGTAGGTCACTGCCACTGCGAGTGAAGACAGCCCCGCAATCAGCACGCCTCGAAATCGTTCTCGACCGTCGTTGGTTGTTGCCATTTCGATCTCTCCCCAAGAATCGTGGCCCCATGGCGAATTCTGATGCACGGCGGCATCAAAACAATGCATTCACCAGCGTAAACGCATTTGGGAGCAGAATCAGGCACGAAATCTCACAAGAATCGCAACATCTCTGCAAGTCTGTTGGCAGAAGCAATTAGCGCGATCACGACCGACCGGTTTCTCCGTCAGCCTCGAAGAACGTCCTGCATCATTTCGGATCAGTCGGGCGTGATGATTTCCAGCAACACCGGCCGCCACAAACCGCACGGCCCCTCGTCAGTTTCCGTCCCCTCAACGGTGAGGTCGAGCACCAGCCGATTCGCCTGCGACATTGCGTCGGTCATGTCGAAACTGAGGCTCTCTTCGCACGGTGCCGATGCCGGATCGCCAATCGGTTCATCGATCGGGCTGAGCACTGTGTCATTCAGTACGGCCCGCACCCGGCAGCGCACCTCGCAAAGTGTGATCAGCACCCGTTCCTCAGGATCCAGATTCGAGGGACGTTGAAAGCGGCGACAGAACCGGGCCGTTCCGGGTCGATCGCCAAACAGGTCTCGCCAGTTGGCCGGCAGGATCACACGGCCGGAGGCGACGCCGGGGGGAGGATCATCACCGCCAGGCGGGGGATTAATCCAGGAGACGTCCCAGGGGCCCCGCAAGCGGATCCAGTGCCGGTCGTACGGCTCCCACAGCAGCGGTTCGTCATCCATAGGTTCGATTCGATTCCGAGTGACGGGTGGGGGGGCCGGTGTCGGGACCACTCACAAGGGTCATGCACCCAGACGGTCCGTTTGGCACCTGTTCCCCAATGGTACCGCACTCGCCCCACTCCGGAAGGCAATCGTCGCTGCGCCAGGGTTCGCAACGGTCGAATTCGTCCCATTGCGGAGATACAATCCGGACTCTTTCCTTCTCGTCTCGTCAGACCCCAGCGTGAGAGCAGCCCATGAGTGATCGTCCGGTGAGAGTGGCCATGATTGGGCTCGGGTTCGGGGCAGAGTTCATCCCGATCTATCAAGCCCATCCTCATGCCGACGTCGCGGCCATTTGCCGCCGCAACGAAACCGAACTCAACAAGGTCGGCGACCAGTTCGGCATCGCCAAACGCTACACGAAGTATGAGGACGTGTTGGCTGACCCCGACATCGACTTCGTGCACATCAACAGCCCGATACCCGACCATGCCGGGATGAGCATCGAAGCGCTCAAGGCGGGCAAGCACGTGATGTGCACCGTGCCGATGGCGACGACCATCGAAGACTGCGAACAGGTTTGTCAGACGGTCGCAGACACCGGCCTCAAGTACATGATGGCGGAAACGGTCGTCTACAGCCGCGAGTTCCTGTTCATCAAAGAACTGTATGAACGGGGAGAACTCGGCAAGATTCAGTTTATGAAGGCGTCGCATCCGCAGGACATGGACGGCTGGCCCGAGTATTGGGAGCGGATGATTCCCATGCATTATGCCACGCACGTCGTCAGCCCCGTGTTGGGACTGGTCGACGGCCGGGCGGAGTCTGTGAGCTGCTTCGGCAGCGGGGCCGTGCGGGACGACATCGCCCAAAAGTCGGGCAACCGGTTCGCCGTCGAAACGTGTCACCTCAAGATCGCCGACAGCGACCTTGTGGCCCACATCTGGCGGTTCCTGTACGACACGGCCCGCCAGTATCGTGAGAGCTTCGACGTCTACGGTACGAAGAAATCCTTCGAATGGACGCTCATCGAGGGGGAGCCACACGTCATCCACACCGCCAAGAAACCGGAGCCGGAGATCCCCGAAAATGTCGAAGTGCCCGACTACGCCCATCTGCTGCCCGAACCGATCCGCCGCTTCACGCTGCCGCAGGAGATTCACGACGCCGAACACCTCTCGTTCCTGCAAGGCGGCGGGCACGGCGGGTCGCACCCGCATCTGGTGAACGAGTTTGTGACGGCACTGCGGGAAGACCGCGACCCCTGGCCCAACGCGACCCAGTCCGCCAACTGGACCTGCGTCGGCATCTGCGCCCACCAGTCCGCCGAGCGCGGCGGCGAAATCGTCCGTCTCCCGGAGTTCACATTGGAATAACCATCAACGCCGTTTAGCCGCGAACGCGATCTGTTTAGCCGCGAGCGCTAGCGAGCGCGTGCAACGAGAACCCCCATGGTCCGGGCCTCCCACGTCATCTTTTCCGCCTACGGGTTCTGGCTCCCCAACGACCCGCGCGGCTCCTGGTCAGACTTCGTCGGTTCCTGGGAACTGTTTCGGCACGGCCCCGCCACCAAGACGACCAGCCGCCGCTCGGTCGCGCAGGCGGCACACGACCAACAACAGCGCCGAGTCGCCAAAGACGCCTTGCAGCGACCGCCGGTGATTTTCAACGGACATCAGGCCCTCGCGATTGCGAACGGGTTCCAGTTTGTCGTCGCCCGTGATGGGTTAAGCGTTCACGCCTGCGCCGTGCTGCCGGACCACGTCCATCTTGTCATCCGACGACACGAGCGGTCGATTGAACAGATCGTGACTCGCCTAAAAGCGGGAGCGACGAAACGGCTGCTGCTGGAGCATCGCCATCCCTTTCAAGAGGGTTCGGAACAGAGCGGCAAGGTGCCGCACATGTGGGCGGAGGGACACTGGAAGGTGTTTCTGAGCAGCGACTCGGACATCCGGCGAGCGATCGCGTATGTGGAGGAGAACCCGGTCAAGGATGGCAAGCGTCGCCAGCAGTGGCCGTTCGTTACGCCGTTTGAGTCGGACGCTCGCTAGCGCTCGCGGCTAAACGTAGAGCGCTCACGGCGAGTCCGAAGTGAATGACCTTGGTCAGGCTGCGGCGGAGGGGCGGGGCGTAGCGGAGCAGTCCCCAGCGCTGCGGTTCCCAGTCGCCGGGCCGCCATTCGTTGATCAGGCGGATGCGCTGGTCCCAGGCTTCGATCGTCTGCGGGTTGTCGAGTCCCCAGTGCAGCGACACTCCCGTGCGGCGCAGGGCGGGGGAGATCGTGCCCCATACGCGGCGGACGAACGGCGACCATGCCTCCATCAGTAACTCGCCGCCGGCGTACCGGTCCGTCACGCCGATGATCAGCCGTTGGACCTCCTCGGGATCCAGATACATCAGCAACCCTTCCGCGATCACCAGGACCGGCTCATCGGCGACGCGGGGAATCTGCCCCATCCAGGCGTGATCGGTGACATCGGCTTCCAACGTGGCGTATTGCCGGCCGCCGTCAGGCGGTTCCGAAGCGATCGACGCCAGCAATTCCCGCTTGAGTGCAATCACCGACGGGAGGTCGACGTCGAACCACCGCAGCGACTCCCGGGACTCGACCCGCCAGTAGCGCGTGCACAGACCGGCCCCCAGATTGATGACTGTCGCTCGCGGGTTTCTCTGGAGAAAATCGTTCACCGCCGCGTCGAGGATGACGGTCCGCGCCTGACAACCGACTTTATTCCAGCGGTCCCGGGCGACGTTGGCGGCGTCAAAGTCCAGCAGGCGGGCGAAGGCGACGCCGCGCGGATCGCGGAAAGCGGGCGCGTCGCTTTCGGACTCCACCACTCGTGCCGCCAGCGGAATCAGCAACGTTTCGCAGACGCCGCTGAGCCCGTGTGCCGAAAGGGAGGGTCGGTCCATGAGGGTGCCTTGTCCGCTGTCCCTACGCCGCCACGGGAGCAACAGCGTCCCCGTGAAGCTCGACCAGATGGTGGAGTGTGTTGCTGAGCGGCGGCAGATACCCTTCCCAGGACCGCGACGTGTCGCTGTCACCGAACTGCGGGTATTGTGCGCCGATGTGATTCAGCAGGCTGCGTCCCATGCCTGCCATCAGCCCGAGATTCCGCACGACCGTTGCAGAAATCTCATCGCGAATCTGTTCCTGGTTGCGATACATCGTTTCGAGGATCGCGGACATCCGCGCCTGCAGGTCCGGTTGTGCCACGTCCATTAGCAGATGCTCGTGTCCCCGGTCGTGCATCAGGTTGTTCAGCCGCTCGTCCATCGACAGGCCGGCGGAAACAACGCCGCCCGGCATCGACGTGAGCACGGCGTGGAACCTTGAGGAGACCATCAGGTCTGCGCAGCGCAGGATGCTCACAAACTGGCAGATGTCGTAGTCGTCGGACCGAAACGTGGGGGTCCCGCCCAGCAGGCCCGAGAGCCGTTTCATAGCAAATCGGTCCAGCCGCTCACTGGCAGCGACGACCGGAAAGTAGTTGCGCCTCTTGCAGAAGGCGCGAACGGAGTTTGCCGTCGCCGTCAAATAGCGGCTGAATTTCTCTTCGACCTCCCGGCCCGACTGGCAAAAGAAGACGCGTCCATAGTGGCTCTCGCGGTACATGCCCAACAGGCGGGCGGCCCCTTTGGCCAATGAGATGCGGACCGGCCACCAGAAGGGGTTGATCGGACAGACGATCAACAGCGGCTCGCCACGCCACCCCTGCTTACGAAGTTCCCACTCGCCGTATTCGCGGGGCATCGGCTCGAAGGTCCACGCGGTGTCGGTCCCGGTTTCCGACTCCAAACCGATCTCCGCGAGCCGCGCGGACGATTCCGCGTTCCGCGTGACGATGTGGGAGTCGCGGCAGTATTCCGTGACCATCTTTGTCAGGGCCGGCGTCATGTCACCTGCCTCGGCCCCGTAAGCGACCGACAGCTTCTTGCCGGCCGAGGCCAATCCCAGCGCGCCCACCATCAGGGCGGAGAGCAGATCGGTGAACTTGCTCTTGAAGGTCGACCCTTCGCAGGCGATCACGCCATCGAACTGAGGCACGAGCCGATTGAGGTACAACGGAAACAGCACTTCCGGCTGCAGTTTGTGCGCATCGCCAAAGTAGGCATTGGCCCGCGTGTCTTCATAGCGAAACACGCTCGCGTCGAGCCGTCCGGGGCCCAGCAGTTGATGTAACTGACGGAGCATCTCCTCGACACGGACGTCGGCTCCCATGTTGTAGGCACCGTTGTATCCGGCGAAGAGGAGTTTCAGCCGATCCTGGGGCTCAGGGGACGTCGAATCTCGGCCCGCCCCCGCTTGCCGCGCCCGGTCGATTGTCCGCCCCATCCAACCCATCATCCGCGCGTCTAACATAGGATCACTGTCCGAATATGAGATGCCAAAGTCACATGTCCGACGGGTCAACGACGGCTAATCCCTCAGCAGCCCCAGCTTAATGTCGACGCACAATGTCCTTTCTATCCATCTTTTCCAGTCTTCTCATATTTTGCAAACAATTTCTGTGACGCTCTCCCCCACAATCGCTCCTTGGTTTGTTGAAACTCGCCGGTCTGCCTCGCCCTCCCGGAAAAGCGTGTTTCCGGAGAAGCTCTCTTTGCAGCAGAGCGAACGTCTTTTCGAGACGGAGAGACTGTTGGCGGTTCGCCGTCGGCGTTGCCTCCGGGCTAACAGGAATCATGGATTGGCGTTAGCCCGGAGCCTACGGCGATGGCCAACGGCGGTGCGACGCCTCAACTTCAACAAAACGTTCGCCCTCTTGTTCAGAACTCCGGCACCGGCTCGTGCGCGATGACGGCCCATCTGTTCGGCTCTTCGGGGTCATGAGGGTTGTGCGTTGGGCGCATTCGTTTTCCGGCGAATCCTCCAAGCCACAGCCGCATCGAACGGCCGGAACCGGACGATAAACCACTGCGTACGGGCAGACGGCGGAGTGGAGACAGGGTGACTTGCCACGGGCCGCCGCAAGTGTCCGATCGCCCGGGGCGGACGAGCCGGCGCGACGGCCAGGCAAACGAGCGAATCAGCAAGGAGGCGGAGACATGGACGGCATGAGCCACGCGCGGATTCTGTGGATCGCGTGCATACTCGGCTTGTATGCGATCAGTCCGTGTGGCCTCCGCAGAGCCGCGGCTGCCGATTGCGTCTCGGGTTGCGACGGATGCTGTCCCCAGCCGGTGTGCAACCGCGTTTACATTATTCGCGGGGCGGCGGGTTGGTGGCCCGCAATCCATACGTTCCTCGCCCGGCTGCGGAGGCACGGCTATGAACCCGAAGTCTGTCACTTCGCGGGAATCAACCACGCAGTCGACCGGCTTGTGGAACGTCGCCGCTGCGGAGAGGAAGCCGGTCCGGTCCGAATTGTCGGATACAGCCTGGGCGGGCATGGTGCGCACAACATGGCCAGCCAGCTCAATGATCGCGGGATCATCGTCGACCGGCTGCTGCTGGTCGAGTGTTTCTCAAACCCGACGATCACCTCCAACGTCCGCTGCTGCTTCAATCTCTACGAAACCCGCTCAACAGATGGCTGGAACATCTTCCGCGGCACGCCTGTCTGCTGCGAATCCTGCGGGACGCGGCTGGTGAACATCAATGTGGCGACGGAGCCGGGCTGGATCGGCCTGAAATCGCGAAATCACTTCACCATGGCGGACGACACCCGCGTCCACAAAACGCTCGTACACCTGCTCTCCTGCGACTGCATCTGGCGAGAAGCCCCGGGCCGCGCGTCCTACAGCTACGATCAGCCGTGAAGACGGCTCGCAGGACTGCTCCGCTCAGAGGCTCTCCAGCGTGAGCGTAACGTCCTCCCGCTCAACAAAAAATGCCCGGCAGCACAGGCTGCCGGGCCGATGTTTCGGAGCAGACGGCGATCTCGACGGAATCCCTACGTCGTTTCGTCAATGGTGAACGGCTTGCGGACAATCGGCTTCTCGATCAGGCCCGTCCGCAGCAGACGGACCGGGACACGGCGGCGAACGACCTTGCCATCCTCGAGCACGCGGATTTTTTGCAGATTCTTCTTGAACAACCGCCGCGAAATCCCGGTCGGCTTGCGACCGTTGCCGCCGAGGTACTTGGCCTTACCGCGGTACTCAATGCTGTTCCCGAAGGCCGGCTTATTGTCGCCGTATTTGGCCAATTGCTTGGCACGTTTGAGTCGCTTGTTTTTCTTGAGAGTGCTCATCGGTTCCCAGTGATCAATCCGCCCGGAAAGTGAGTTCCTGCAGTTCACGAGTTTGTGAACGCGACACTCTACCGAATGTCGCCCGTCCTTGCCAAGCGCACCTGCCGGCGTACCCTGTTTTTTGAACCTGGGCGGGCTGTCCGAGGGCGACGCTCCTATGGGAACATGCGGTAACAGGCTCCAATGAAACGTGTTCCGGCGAATTCGACGAGTTCCCAAGACGACGGCTTTGCCGTCTGTCCGATGCCCAAGGCGTCGTCCTAAGACGTGAGACGCCGTGTTGCCTCTGCGATTGTGACACGACGATTCTTAATCACGGACCATGGATCGGCTGACATGCTGACTGGATACGCCACGGTATCACGCGGACACGTGAGTTCGCTCGCCGGCGCTGCCGAACTTTGTCAACGACCCCGGGAGGCGTCTGTCATGATGCCGTTTCGAAATCGAGAGGCCGAGGCCCCCAAGCGGGTTCTCCGGTGAGCGCGGCCTCGAATCCGAGTTGAACGCGAATCACGATGCGAGACACCGGGTGTCTGGAGTCGTCCTCATCCCCCCAACAGAGGCGTGTCCGGCAAATCCCTCTGGACACAGATCGGTCGATCTGTAGAATCCCCGGCCAATTGTTCCGGCGCGGCACGGTCGACCGGCGAAACCGGCGGCTGGCCATCCCGGAATTGAATTCCGCCTGTGATACGTCTGTATTCGGTTGCAACATCGGCTTCCCGCATTTTGCCGACGTCCAACCTTCCGCCGTCGTCCCGATCATTCCCGCAATCGGATCGGTGCGGCGTGTTTTGAATCTTCGACAAGGACCCAACCCATGCGATTGGCGCGCGTCACCCCCCTTGCGTCCATCGGGCTTGTGCTGCTCTGTGCAGCCGGATGTTACCGCCCTTACGTGAGCCCCTATGGATCGCCCTACGGGGCACCGGGGCCCCCTGTGCAGACATTGACTCCGGGCGGCACATACGCTCCGGGCGGCACCTATCAGCCGACCTTCCCTCAGGGGAGTTCGTCCTCCTCGCCCACGCCTGCCGATCAGTACCAGCCTCCCAACTCGACGTTCGACCAAAGCGGATCGAACAGCAACGCGCCGTTCTACAAGCCAAGCTCCAGCTCGCCTCCCCCGTACAGCGGCGGCGGTGGTGGTGTGCCGACATATCCCGATGCCGGGGAAGAAGCCCAGTTCCAGCAAGGAAACGCCAAACCGATCGCCGAAGAGGACTTCCAATTGCAGGAGCAGGGAGCCCTGGAAGGCGCCGGGGCATCGACGTCAAACGTCGCGAAGGTGACCGTCGACAACGCCCAGTTCCTGGAACCGATTCGGTCGGTCCCCCAGGTTCGTGATCCGCGAACGTTCTCCACGGTCGAGGTGGTGACCGAGCCCGGCTCGCAATCGCCGTATGCTCATGACGCGGAGGGCTTCCGTTGGCTGCGAGGGATGGCCCATCTCGACGAATCCACGGGAACCTGGAGCCTGATTTACAGCACGCTCGATCCTCACGAGGATCGATTTCAAGGGCGGCTCACGCTGGCGGACGACCCAAAGCTCGCGCACCTCGAATCCGATGCCGCCTATCTGGTCTCCGGGCAGCTCGACGAGTCTCAAACCGACGCAGCCGGCAAGCCGGCCTATCGCGTGCAGTCGATCACCGCGTGGGAGCCGTCCGACACGTTCTGACGGGCTGTTGGGAAACGGAAGGCCCGTTTTTCCGGGAGCCTCGCCCTCCCTTCCAGAGGCGAGTTTCCGGACAGATTCTGACTGGTCACCAGGAGATTCGCGATCGCTGTGGCAGCCGTGCGGGGGAGGCTTCGTATCTGCTGCCAACCAACGGTCCCCTCGCTAACGCTTGGGGCTCTGATCCGGCACCGCACTACTCGGCACCGGCATCCTGGAGAATGCCTTCCAGTTCCGCGACCGTGTGTGAGTCGGCGGGATAGACGAGTGGAGCGGCAAATGGCTGCGGGGTGAGGACCACTCGCCAACGGTTTCGGTTTTTCGACCGTTTTTGAAGGACCGGCACAAGGGGAATCAGATAGGACTGCCCCGCCTCAAGCGGCAGACCGTCGAGACCCTCGATTTCCAACAAGTCCCCGGTCTGGTTCGCGGGCCACGAGCGCAGCACCCGCCAATGCTGCCAGCCCTCGGGGACTGGCGCTTCGGCGTCTGAAACCGCCTCCACGACGACCGCGGCAGCGATAATCTGGGCGCGGTTGAGCGTGACCGGGTTCGAGGTGACGATCGCCAGGCTGATCAGGCCCGCTGCCCAGACGACGAACACGGCGGCGGCAACGGCGAGCCGTCCGGAGGGGAGCCGCGACGCCGGTGATCCGTTCGACGCCGCTGCGGGTGATGAGTGGGAATCGATGCCGGGTCGAGAGCGTTCCCCCGATGGCTGCCGGCGCGGCGACCGTTCGTGCGAACTGGGCGGCTTGCTGACGGCCACGTTGGCATCCTTCCTTTGAGGACAGCGTCGTCGCCCCCCCCACCGGTCGTTTCGCCCGTCGATTACTGCGCCCGTCGGTCACTTGGGACGAGCGATCTCCGTCCGGGGCTGATAGTCGTGATCGAGCGCTTCTTCAAAGTCAAAGACCTCATAAAAGTCGCTGAGTTGATCGCGGTCGGTTTTGCGCATGCGGCCTTCATCGACCAGTTCGAAGACGATGCGACCGAAGTCCTCCGTGCAGGTGATCCCCCACGTTGCGAAGACTGCGCGGGCCATGAGACCGAATTGCTCCAGCGCCAACTCGCGAATGCCGACGAGCAACTCGGCTCCGGTCAAATGCGATTCTTCGCCGTCGGCGTCCATTTCCCGTTCACGGCCCACGGATGCGCTCTGCAGCGATTCCTGGGCGCGACGGAGTGCGTCGAAAACAAAATCGTACGCATCGGTGTGATACCGAAGACGTGAGACCGTTAGGCTGCTGGAAATGGGCATGAGCCGATCCCATCACTCTCTTGGAAACCGGCGAATCGCCGGAAGATTGGCAAAACGGGCCGCCCGCTCACTCACGAGAAAGATCACGGAGACGTATCTCTACTATAGCGGTGCCGGGGAGCCATTGGAATCCATGAAATCCGGATGACACGTTTGTCGGTGAACAAATCGGGAGCCGCTCAGGCACTCCCAAGCTGGCGCGTGGGGCACCGAGGGAACGACGGCAAAGGCGTCGGCGTGCGGACGGCGTTCATCGGGCCGACGCGCTTTCCCCCACTGCGACGGAGTGTTCAGGCGGTTTCCCAGCGCGCCTGACCCTTCGCTCGCGCTCGCGGCTCTGATGCAACCGGTTCGCGGCTTTGATACGACAGGTTCCTGGCACTCCGAGTCCCTCTGGAAACAGACGGCCCATTTTTCCGGGAGGGCGAGGCAGGGCCATTCAAAGTTTCACTTTGGAGAAGACCGACCGGGACAAGCTCAATGGTAACCCGAAGCGTAAGCGAGGAAGCGAACGTGACTTAGCGATTCGTCCCTCGCTTACGCTTCGGGTTACGAGGTTGCCCAGCTT